>CAKZNC010000236.1 GCA_937129385.1 uncultured Bacteroidota bacterium | reverse complement strand
GAAAAGGATTGATAGCTGATCCTGGACTTCCCTTATCACACTATAACCGATGTAGCTCTTGTATGCGGTGTAGGATCAAAGTATTGAGAAATGAGTGAAAGTGTTGTGCTACAAATTATTCTCTATCAGCGGGGAATAGTCAATATGGCTGCGGCTGAGCCGGATCAGGCCGCGGCGTTCCATCTGCTTAAGCAGGCGGGAGACCACTTCGCGGGAGGTGCTGAGGGAGGAGGCGATGTCCTGGTGGGAGCCGGTGAATTCGGTGGTTTTTGTATGCTGGTAACGATCGGTAAAAAACCGCTCCAGCCGTTCATCCATTTTTAAGAAAGCCACACTGTCGAGCGTATTCAGCAGTTCATCGAACCGATGCCGCATGGAGACCATCACGAACTCTTTCCAGGTCTGGTACTTCGACATCCAGCTGTCGAGCAGCTCCACGGGAAGGGCAATGACGGTGGCTTTCTCCTCCGCTACAGCACGGACCCGGCTCCTTGCCCGGTCAACACAACAGCTCAGGGACACCGTACAGACCTCCGATTTTTTCAGGTAATAGAGCAGCAGTTCGTTCCCGTCCTCATCCATGCGGGTCACCCGGATCACGCCGTTCAATACGATGGGGAAAGAACGGATATACTGCTCCTCCTCAATGAGCGTATCGCCCTCCGATACCTCTTTGAGGATTCCCTGTTCGGCAATGACATCCCGCAATTCTGCTTCGAAGAAGGGAAAGCTCTTTCTTACAAGTTCCTGGTCCATCCTGTAAAGTTAGCAAAAAGAAGTAATTGCCGGGTCAGGGTTGTCGGTACTCCCCCGTTTCCAGGTCGATCTCCAGTGCATTGTCAGTCGGTGGGAGGTCGGTATGCAATTCCTTGATCAGCCTTCTTTTGGTAAGGATCATCAACCGGCCCAGCAGTCCGACCCCCGACACATCCAGGTAGCGTTCCACTTTCGGTTCATCACCTTCGTAATGGGCAATGAATGCGTCGCCGATCTGTCCGGACAGCTTCTCTGCATCCTCCTGTTTCAGCCACATGGACATCATCACCTCCTCGGCGATCCCGGTGATCCCTTCATGGACATATGCCCGGCTGTATTCCGTGAAACCTTCAGGATACATGGGGATTGATTTGATATAATTTGAGCTGATGTGCATCTTGCCATCATCGACCTTTATGGTCCTGACCGGACAGGGGTAGGTGACCAGCGAGCCTGTTTCCACGTCGAAGATGAACCGGTCTTCGTCCCATCTTTTTGTCGCAATGTCCTGGGCGTGGTAATGCCCGGTAAAAACTATATGGATTCCGGCCTCTGCAAATAGTTTTGAAACCCGGCGATGGTTTTCCACAACGTAATCACCGAAGAACCGGTTTTGCTTCTGGTAATGTTCGATGATCCCATGGTGCATAAAGGCAATCATGGTCTTTCCCTGTTCACGGCCTTTCGCAGCTGTCTCTTCAATCCAGTCCAGTGTTTCATCCATGAATTCTCCGTCGGTATGCGGATGATGGTCGGGTTCGTTTTCCCTGTAACGGCAGGCATCGAGTCCGAATACCCACAGCCCCTCAGCAGGTTCAACCACGTAACTCAGGGAAACCGGGTCGGTATGGATTGCCTCTCCGTAACCGAAATCGTGGTAGATCTCGAGGTACTGGTATGGATTCACATTATCGACCTTGATCTTCCTGTCACCCTCGAAGGCATTGGATTCCCCGTTGTTGATGTCGTGGTTTCCGGGCACAACATAGACCTGTTTGCCCTTCACCTCCAGCTCCCTGATAAAACTGGCAAATACCTCGTGACTCACCTTCGTGCCATCCTTGGTAAGATCGCCCGGTATGATCACGAAATCGGCATCGCTCTTCCCGATCATGACCAGGGCCTCCACCAGCAATTCCCGGCTCTCTTTCAACAGTTTCCGGTCGCCGTCGAGGTACTCCTCAAATGCTTTGCCCTGGGTTCCGAGTGAAGGATCAAAATAGTGTGGATCGCTGAAGACCATGAAAGTGGCCTGCGGATTTTCCTGCG
>CAKZNC010000235.1 GCA_937129385.1 uncultured Bacteroidota bacterium | reverse complement strand
GAGGCATGGTGAAGTGCCATGGCGATCCCGTGTTCCTGTGCATAATCACCAATCTTCTTGGTCTCCAGGTATCCGCCCGCTGAAACCGGATCGGGGTGGACAATATCCACTGCCCTGTTCTCGATCAGGTCCCTGAAACCATCTTTCAGGTAGATGTCCTCACCGGTGAGGGTTGGAACATTGATGGAGCGCGAGATCTCCTTCCAGTGATCGTGGTACTGCCATGGGATCAGGTCCTCCAGCCATGCTATGTTATAAGGTTCAAATGCCTGCCCGAGCCTGATCATGCTGTTTACACCCAAATGTCCGAGGTGGTCGATTCCGATGGGAATCTCATAACCCACCTCATCGCGCACAGCGGCCACATATTTGACCAGTTCAGCAATTCCCTTTTCTGTGATCTGCACACGCGTAAACTGGTGCATGGTGTCACTGTAGGACTGATCCACCTGTTCCCATCCGCGCAGTTCTCCCCATGGACTTGTATTGGTAAGTGTTCCCGGAATATCCTTGATGAGCCCGACCCCGATATCCATTTTCATGATGGTGAAACCCTGGTCAACCCTACCCTTCATTTTCTTTGCGAACTCCTGCGGATCCCGCACAGTGGGTGTATCCACGTAAATTCTGACCTTGTCGCGGTACTTTCCACCCAGCAACTGGTATACCGGTACTCCGTAAACTTTGCCGGTAAGGTCCCACAGGGCCATCTCTACTCCGGAGACACCACCGCCCTGCCGGGCAGGACCTCCAAACTGCTTGATGATCCGGAAGATCTTTTCCACGTTGCATGGATTCTCTCCAAGAATGCGGCTTTTAAGAAACAGCGCATACCTTTTGTCGGCTCCATCCCTGACATCACCGAGTCCGTATACATCCTGGTTGGTATAAATTTTCACGATGGGAACGTTCCCCACCTGGGCGATCCGCATGTCCGTGATCTTCAGATCACTTGGTCCTGAATTTCTACTTACGTTCTGGGACAGGTAATCCACCTGTGCACCCACTTCAGAATGCAGAAGGGCACCAAGGCCCAGTCCACCTAATCCTGCCTTCTTCAGAAACGACCTCCTGTTGTCTTTCTGAGAATTGCCTGTTTGGTTCTTCTTTTTGTTCATATGTCGGTTGGTTTATTATCTTAGCAGTTGTGATCACAATTTAAGAAAAAGATCGATGAATTCAATTTACCGGTTCCTTTTGATGGCTGCAGGTGCGCTCCTGGTATTTTTTATCGGAACGCTTTTATTTGATCTCTCCCGCCTGTCGGGACCCACCCTGGTTGCTTTTTTCGTCCTGTTGGCTTTTGGGATCCGCGGGCACAAATTTTTCAGGGGATTTTCCTATACCGTTATGATTTTTTCAGCGGTGGCCATTGCCATGTTTTATCCTGAATTGTTCGTCCGGTGGGGCGATTTTGAGCTGAAGGCGACCATCGTACCGCTGCTGCAGATCATCATGTTCGGGATGGGCTCCCAGATGAGCTACCGCGATTTTGCCGGGGTGGTGAAGATGCCTGCGGGAGTGCTGATCGGGCTGTCCCTTCAGTTCACGATCATGCCTATCGTCGGCTTTACGATTGCGACAGCATTTGGTTTTCCGCCTGAGATCGCAGCCGGGATCATATTGGTAGGATCTTCTCCCAGCGGACTCGCATCCAACGTGATGTCATTCATTGCAAAAGCGAACCTGGCACTTTCGGTCACGCTCACCGCCTTTGCAACGATCCTGGCGCCGCTGATCACGCCTTCATTGATGAAATTACTGGCTGGCCAGTTTGTACCGATCGATTTCTGGTCGATGATGCTGAGCATCGTCAACATCGTGATCCTGCCGATCGTTGCTGGTTTGATGTTCAATGCAATTGCCTACGGTAAGGACGGCAGAAAGGGGATCATCATACAGGTACTTGTTTACGGACTGATCATTGCCGGTAAGAACGTGATCTTCTATTACACTGCGGCGGAGACAATGAATGATACGGTGATCAGGTTGCTCAAGGACCTTGCCTGGTTCCTGTTGCTGCCTGTCGGACTGGGTATCGCCTTTAAAACCCTGGCAAAGGGAAGCAAGGAGTATCTCGATAAGGCACTGGCTTTTGTCTCCATGGCAGGAATCGGGGTGATCATTGTTGTGATCACAGCGGCCGGTCGTGACAGTCTGCTGGATATCGGACTGTTGCTCATCCTGGCCTGCCTGTTGCACAATGTCACAGGATATACCCTTGGATACTGGATCTGCCGTGCTTTCCGGATGGCTGAGAAATCCTGCCGGACCATCGCACTGGAGGTGGGGATGCAGAACGGCGGACTGGCTTCCGGGATTGCGCTGGAGATGGGAAGGGTGGCCACGATCGGACTTGCTCCGGCGGTTTTCGGACCGATGATGAACATAACCGGCTCCTCACTTGCTACATACTGGAGGGATCGACAGAAAAAAGAAAAGGACAAAAAATAAAAAACATGAAAAAACAAATCTTCACACTACTTGCAATTGTAATGCTGTCCAGCGGGGCAGTCAGCGCACAGTTTTTCGACTCACCTGAAGAGATGATCTACTACACTGCTGAATGGGAAGGTGAACGGTTCGATGACGGACGTCCGAAAGTATCGGATGAGATCCTTGAACGCATGAAGAAGGTATCTATTGAAGAGGCCTGGGGCGTATTGCGCTCCAAGGGATACCACAACCAGTTCGAAGGCAATTGGAAGATCCTCCACGATGATGTGACCATTGTGGGACGTGCACTCACTGCCTACTATATGCCGAAACGGCCGGAAATGATGGACCGGATGACAAAGAAGGGACAGGATGAGGGCAGGATCGGTGCCATGAATTCATGGCCCATCGACCAGCTGGTGATGGGAGATGTATATGTGGCGGACTGTTTCGGAAAGGTGGTGGACGGAACCCTGATCGGTGACAACCTCGGAAATGCCATTTACGCCAATTCCGGGAACGGGGTGATCTTCGATGCCGGTTCCAGGGACATGGAAGGACTTGCAGAGATCGAGGGATTCAATGCCTTTGTAAGGGACTGGGATCCTTCCTACCTACAGGAGGTCATGCTGATGGGGATCAACGTTCCTATCCGGATCGGAAGAGCAACGGTACTTCCCGGAGATGTGGTGCTTGCCAAGAAGACAGGCGTCCTGTTCATACCGGCCCACCTGGCTGAAGAGGTGTTGGACCGTGCCGAGTTTATCATGACAAGGGATATGTTCGGACACCAGATGCTGAAAGAGGGGAAATACACACCCGGGCAGATCGACGGGAGGTGGAGCGATGAGATCAAGGATGCTTTTCTGAAATGGGTGAAGAACAATCCTGGCAAATCGCCGATGAGTAAAAAGGACCTCGACGATTATTTGAAGGACAGAACCTGGTAGCGTCGGAATTTTATTCCATCGATGACTGTCGTTCTGCCAATAAGGAAATCATTCCGTCGGCACATTTAAGTTCCATTTTGTGTTGCACCCTGCTGCGACCGGTTTCCATTTGCTTAAAAAGAAAGGGGACCTGATCCTGCAGATGTTGGAACAAACAGCATCTGTGCTGGTTATATAAGCGATATATGAAAAAAGAGATAGAGAACATACGGCTGGATTACCTGAAGCAGGAGGATTACCCGGACCTGAAGGAGTCGATGATCG
>CAKZNC010000234.1 GCA_937129385.1 uncultured Bacteroidota bacterium | reverse complement strand
TTCCAGGAAGAAAACGGATCAAGGGTATGTCTCTGCGTGTTCTTTTTCTTCGGGAGCTGCTTGTTTATCAAATGCTCTGGTATTGAAATGTCAAGAAATGTTAGCAGGTCCTGAACCGAGGCAGTCGACATGTCATTGATAATGAATCTTGTTTGCTGACTCACCGGCATATTCTCCAACATCTCCTCAATCCGACTGTTGGTTTCGTTCCAGAGCCATGCTGTCTTAGAGAGCCTCCCCATACTATTCCATGAACTTTTTATCTCTTCATCTACCGGGCTAAGTCTGACCCGATCCATTGAAGTTCCCGTATAGTATTTCCTGCTCATCCCTGAGCGGACAAATTCGCCAGGGTGTCTTACCAGGTGCACGAATCTGGCATCAGGAAATATTTCTGCTAAAACCGGTGCAAAAAATGTAATGTAATTATTTGTTTCAAGGTATCTCTTTCCTGTCTTGTATGTATACCTGATATGATCTTCCCTGGCCGCCCAGAATAACTCCTTTATCATCGACTTTTCTTTCTCTGTAAGCTTCCCTCCTTCCTTTGCCAGGAATTCATAAATTTTTCTTCCCTGGAGCGCCAGGGAGGGGACAGGCTGATGAAAAACAGCAAGTGAACGATCTCTTTGAAGTAAATCTGAGAACCATTTGGTTCCACATCTTCCCGTAGATAAAAAGAAGACAGGATTTTTGACAAAACCAGGCACATCATTTCTAATATCGTAGATCGTGGCCCTGTGTTTTGGCCTCCCCAGTTTCAATAGCCAGTACAATTGATTCAAATCCATTTCTTAATCATTTTTCATAACAAGCTGCTGATAGCCTGAAATGAGTGATTTGGAAGTTTTTTCCCAGTAGTAAGCTGATCCAATTGATTTACAATTCTTTTCTACCTCTCTGCTTTTCTTTTCATTGCCTGCAAATGAAATGATACCATTTGCAATATTTCTGGGATCTGTCTCATCCACCGAAATTCCAATTCCATGTTCTTCTGTAAATAATTTCATGTACGTGGCGCTACCAACGATCATTGGTTTATTCATTACCAGGAACTGGTAGTTTTTTGTTGCAATTGTCTTGTTTATTTCAATTCGGTCTGATGGTGGGGTGAATATCCCAAGGTCACATCTGTGTATGAGAGATGGCATATCCTCCAGGTTCACCCAGCCAATAAAATCTACATGTGATTCTACCTTTATTTTTTTTGCTGTATTCATTGGATCATAGCCTCCATACAGCTTTCCGGCCATCACGAATTTAAAGTCAGGGATGACCTTCAAGATCTCAGGTATTGCTTTGATCATGTTCTCGATTCCTCTCAGGATATCTATTCCCCCAAAGTAAAGCACCATAAAGTTATCCTTATACCTGGAGAATTTCTCAGGATCAACATTGTCATTATGAAATATGTCCTTGTTAGGTGTATTTGGAAGACAAATTATTTTATCCTGGTGCAGTCCATATTCTTCAATATATTGCTGACGAAGAGGTTCTTCAACAGTGATAACCAGGTCGGCGCCGGATAATGCCTTTTTTTCATAGCTCTTCCAGTCACTTAGCTTTTTTACAACTCGTCCGGGTAAAGTATTATAATGAGCGGTTTCGACAATCCAGTTGCTGTAATATTCATGCTGATCACATACCATTTTTAATCCAAACCTGGATTTCATTTTTGAACCCACTTTTGATAGTGGCAGGTCATGTATGTGAATGATGTTGTACTTGTGTTCTAAATGTAGTTTTTTAGCAAACCGATACCATTTTTTCAGGTAAATGGGAAATATGAGAATGAGCGCACTTAATTTGTACCAGAATTTTGATTGATGCATGCGAAAAATCCTGATGCCTTTATACATTTCTTCATGCATCTGCCCGTATCTGTCCGAACAGAGGAGATGTACATCATATTTTTGATCCATCAATGTCCTGATTTCTTTTTCCACCCGCTCGTCATGCGGAAATGGTTTCTCAAGGATCATTAAAACTTTCTTTATCTTTGGGACTTCACTCAAGCTGTTTCCATTTTCAAGATCAGTAATATTGCAGACATCAATTCAAAATTACTATTATTTTTCTTAAACCATTCTACAGCATACTAATTCACAGGTGCATGATACACCGATCTGGAAGCAGGTTCTCATATAAAGTCACTTGAATTAATTGGGGTCTAAGGTATTTTTGAAATGATACATCTAATCTGCAAATCCACTTAGAATTTCGGCAATTTCACCGGCTAATGATTTGCGTTGATACCTGATTTTTTCAGTCTTACGAGAATCACTGGATTCCGGGGGAGATTTATAAAATTGGAGGATTGCATTTTGAATTCCTTCTGTATCCTCAAAATTCTTCATTACTCCGGTTCCTGTCTCATCTAAAATATCTGCTGCATCTCCATCAACCGGACCCACACCAAGTATGGGCCTTCCGGCTGCAATGTATTCAAATATTTTTCCCGTTTGAATACCTTTGGCATTCGGCGTATTGTTAATGGGCAGATACAGGAGCGAGGCCGATGTAAGCTCTGAAGCGACCAATTCATGTGAGAGATAAGGCAGGAGTTCGGTGTTCTCTTCAAGGTCATACTCCCTCAGTGAATGAACCACGGAAATGTCAATTTTACCGATAAGTTTAAGTTTAAACTGAAACTGCTTCCCTATACTGTTTTTTACTGAAGCAAGCGCTTTCCAGAATGAGGCATGATTCCTGTCCTTGTTCATCGCTCCAACATGCAATATGGTAAAGGTGCCGGGGGTTTGCTTTTCAATTCCGGAAAAATCCTCCTCGTCATACCCATTTGGAATTACCACTGCATTGATCCCCGCTTTTTCCTTGAACTCCCTGGCCATGTCTTTACCGATGACCACGACCTGGTCGGACTGCTGAAGTACATTTTTTTCGAGCCGATGGTGTCTCCTGTCGGACCTTTTTGTCAGCCTGAGCTGATCGTAAAAGTCAATTCCGGTCCATGGATCCCGGAAATCCGACACCCAGGGGATACCTGTTTCTCCGGATACTTTCGCCGCAACAAGATGCATGCTGTGCGGTGGTCCGGTTGATACGATCGCGTCCACGGGATGATCCCTCAAGTATGATTTCAGGAATTTTACGGAAGGTCGAATCCAGAATTTCCTGGCATCCGGGATGAATAGATTTCCCCTGATCCAGACCGAAACATTTTCCTTAACTCCCGATTTCTCTTTTTCTGTCAGGAACCCGGCATTGATCCTGTCACTTGCCGACATTCCGAGGAATTTCTTGTAGAACTGGTAGGGCTCCCAGATGGGTTTCCTGATGACCTGCGTATCTGGATGAATATCTTTCAGAAGAGAGGGATCATCGATCGGGGATTCGGGATTATCTGGTGTATAGATCACCGGCTGCCATCCAAATTCAGGAAGGTACTTGCTGAATTTCAGCCATCTCTGCACACCTGCTCCGCCGCTGGGTGGCCAGTAGTATGTGATGATAAGCACCTTCTTCATATTTGTCCGTTTACTCAGAGCTGCTTCAAAAGTGTGGTAATATCCACCTTATCTTTGATCGTCTCCCTGAGTGTGTCGATAGCCGTCCTATCCTGCTCCATGGAATCCCGGTGCCTGACTGTAACTGTATGATCTTTAAGTGTCTGATGATCAATAGTGATGCAATAGGGCGTTCCGATGGCATCTTGCCGGCGGTAACGACGGCCGATGGAGTCCTTCTCTTCATATTGGCAGTTGAAATCGAATTTCAGGGTTTCCATGATGCTTCTCGCTTTTTCCGGCAGTCCGTCTTTTTTTGTAAGTGGCAGGATTGCGAGTTTCACCGGTGCAAGCGCAGGAGGAAGTTTCATCACCACCCGCTGATCTTCCTGGCCGTTGTCCTTCTTTATTACCTCTTCTGTGTAGGCTGCAGAAATGATCTGCAGGAACATCCGGTCCAGTCCGATTGAGGTTTCAACCACAAACGGTGTAAACGAAGTATTGCTTTCAGGATCGAAAAACTGGATCTTTTTCCCGGAAAATTTCTGATGTGCACCCAGGTCGAAGTCGGTCCTTGAGTGAATTCCTTCCACCTCTTTGAAACCAAACGGGAATTTGAATTCAACATCAGTGGCAGCATTTGCATAGTGGGCAAGCTTGTCATGGTCATGGAAGCGGTAGTTCTCTTCTCCATAACCCAGTGTTTTGTGCCATTTCATTCTTCTCTGTTTCCACTGCTCGAAAAATTCAAGCTCAGTACCCGGTTTAACAAAATACTGCATCTCCATTTGTTCGAATTCTCTCATTCTGAAGATGAATTGTCGTGCAACAATCTCGTTCCTGAAGGCTTTTCCGATCTGTGCGATTCCAAAAGGAAGTTTCATCCGCCCGGTTTTCTGCACGTTGAGGTAATTCACGAAGATTCCCTGTGCAGTTTCGGGTCTCAGGTAAATTGTGGAGGCGCCTTCCGCCGTTGAGCCCATCTCGGTTGAGAACATGAGGTTGAACTGACGAACATCGGTCCAGTTCTTTGAACCTGAAACAGGGCAGCTGATCTCTTCTTCGACGATGATGTTCCTGAGGCCATCGAGGTCCGAATCATTCATCGCCTTTACAAATCGGTCATTAAGCTTGTTATATTTCTCCTGGTTTGCCAGAACACGTGGATTTGTTGTTACGAATTGTTCTTCATCGAACTGATCACCAAATCTTTTTGCAGCCTTGGCTACCTCTTTTGCCATCTTTTCCTCGTATTTAGCGAGCTTATCCTCGATCAGGACATCTGCCCTGTATCTCTTCTTCGAATCTTTATTGTCAATCAGGGGATCATTGAATGCATCGACGTGTCCTGAAGCCTTCCAGGTGGTTGGATGCATAAAGATGGCTGCATCAAGCCCAACCACCTCTTCATTCAACAGGACCATTGAATCCCACCAGTATTTTTTAATGTTATTTTTTAGCTCGACGCCGTTCTGACCGTAATCATATACTGCACTTAATCCGTCGTAGATTTCACTCGAGGGAAAAACAAATCCATACTCCTTGCAATGTGATACCAGTTTTTTAAAAACATCTTCCTGTGCCATAGATTTCGCTGACTTAATTTGTGATCGTATTGATTAAGGACCACAAAAGTATATTAAAAATCAATTACTTCCACTCTGATTGGGTGACTATATCCATTATCTCCGATGCGGCCTGACCATTTCCGTAAATATCCGGAAAGTCTTTCGGAGGTGATGAAAGGAAGTATTTCACGGCGGAAATAATCTTTTCCCCATCAGCATCGGTCAGTATGCCGTTTCCTGAATCTGTGATTTCTGTCCATTCCGTCTCCCTGCGGAGAATTACTACTGGCTTTTTCATGAACCAGGCCTCTTTCTGGACGCCACCTGAATCTGTCAGGATCATCCTGGAGTGTTGTTCCAGGTGTACCATGTCCAGGTATGCCACAGGGGGGACCAGGTGGATTCCATTATCAGCTGTAAGTCGGCCAATTAATTCCTGGTCGGGATGGGCTTCCAGCATTTTGGAGGTACGGGGATGCAGTGGTAATACGATATGTATTTGCTCTTTGTCTGCCACTGTAAGCAAAGCTTCCAATATTTCCCTGAGCCTGTCCCTGTTGTCGGTATTTACCGGTCTGTGTATGGTGGCAAGCGCAAAGTCTTTTCCCTGCAAACCGGCTTTTTCGAGGACAGTCGATTTTTTTTCAGCCTTTCGCCTGAAATAGATGCTGTTGTCATACATCAGGTCGCCGCAGTGAAATATTCCGGGCTGATCAACTGTATATGGAGTTGAATTTCCTGGGAAAAGACCTTCTCGCTCAAGGTTCTTTATACCAGAGACAGTCGGAGAGAAAAGAAGGGTAGACACATGATCTGTAACAATGCGGTTGATCTCTTCAGGCATGCTTTTGTTGAATGAGCGCAGGCCAGCTTCAATGTGAATTACGGGAATATGCAACTTGGAAGCTGCAACCGATGCAGCCAGGGTCGAGTTGGTATCCCCATATACAATCACAGCATCCGGTTTTTCTTTAATGAAGACCGGTTCCAGTGCTTTCATCATCTCCCCGGTTTGCAGACCATGGTTTCCTGAACCTATTTTCAGGTTATATGCAGGTTCCGGGATCTCCATCTCCTCAAAAAAAACCTGTGACATCACCTGGTCATAATGCTGTCCTGTATGTACCAGTGTTTCCTTTACAGTATCAGAATAATTTTTCCTGATCTCCCTGCTGAGAGCAGCAGCCTTAATAAATTGGGGTCTGGCTCCGACAATTGTAACTAGCTTTTTCATAAGTGTCAAATGTAACGGTTTTGACGCTAATCTCTAAAGTAATTTTTATCTTTGCCCATTCTCAATAGCGATATTTTCTAACTGGAATTCAGACCCCTCATGGAAAAGCGGTATGATTTTTTAGTCATTGGATCTGGTCTGGGCGGCCTAAGTTACGCATTGAAGGTGGCCGATCATGGGAGCGTTGCACTCATTACAAAAACAAAACTTGAGGAGACAAATACCAGCTATGCCCAGGGGGGTATTGCAGCAGTGACTTATGAGCCGGACTCTTATGAAAAACATGTACGTGACACGCTTGTCGCAGGAGATGGATTATGCAATGAGGAGGTTGTCAGGATGGTGGTCCGGGAAGCACCAACACAAATAGATGAGTTGATCCAGTGGGGTACAAACTTTGATAAGCAGTCGGACGGCAAATACAGCCTGGCGCGTGAGGGCGGACATTCAGAACACAGGATTCTGCATCACAAAGACAGCACCGGTTCAGAAATTCAACGTGCACTATCAGAACAGGTAAAGGGACATCCGAACATTGAGCTTTATGAGAATCATTTTGCAATTGATCTGATCACACAGCATCATAAGGGACAACTGGTCAAGAGACACCTTGCAAACATTGAGTGTTATGGGGCCTATGTGCTGGATCTGAAAAAAAACTCTGTCATTAAATTCCTGTCGAAAATGACACTGCTGGGTACTGGAGGTGCAGGTCATCTCTATGTGACCACCACAAATCCTGAAATTGCTACCGGGGATGGAATGGCCATGGTTTATCGTGCAAAGGGAATCATAGAAAACATGGAATTCGTACAATTTCATCCCACCTCGCTCTATAACCCCGGTGAAACCCCTTCATTCCTGATTTCTGAAGCGGTCCGCGGATTTGGAGGAATCCTCAGAAACCAGAAGGGTGAGGATTTCATGAAGAAATATGATGAAAGGGGCAGTCTCGCACCCCGGGATATTGTCGCGAGAGCTATTGACAATGAGTTGAAGATATCAGGGAATGAGTATCTCTACCTGGACTGCACCCACCTGGAAGAGAAGGCGCTGAAAGAGCATTTCCCCAATATTACGAAAAAATGTGAGACAGAGGGGATTGATATTGCCCGGGATATGATCCCCGTGGTCCCGGCCGCACACTATACCTGCGGAGGCATCAAAGTCGACGGGAATGCCCAGAGCTGGATCAGCAGACTTTATGCAGTTGGCGAATCTTCATCCACCGGACTGCATGGAGCAAACAGGCTAGCATCCAATTCACTCATTGAGGCAGTTGTTTTTGCTGACAAAGCTGCGCGTCACTCCATCGCCGGTTTCAGGGATATTGAGATTGAGAAGGAGATTCCCGGATGGGACGAGACTGGTACCACGCATAACGAAGAGATGATCCTGATCACACAAAACCAGAAAGAGGTTCGGCAGATCATGACAAATTATGTTGGAATTGTCCGTTCTGACCTCAGGTTGGAAAGGGCCCTGGCGCGATTGGAGATCATCTACAGGGAAACGGAGGCGCTATATAAGAAATCGACCATTTCAAAGGATATCTGCGAACTGAGAAACCTGATCAACGTCGGATTCCTTGTGATCAAAATGGCCCAGGCGAGGAAGGAAAGCAGGGGGTTGCACTACACGCTTGATTATCCCTCTTCCCCTGGCAAATAGATCTTATCGTTCTTCCTGAAGGGATCCGTTGTAAAGGTAGAGAACCTCACATGCATTTATTGCTCGATTATAAATGTATACATCATCAATAGCACCATTGTAAAATCGATGGTTAAGTTTTCTTCCAATTCCCAAAGCAGCATTTTTAAGAGGGGTGACTTCATAAGAATGAATATTTCCCGGGAATACCCGTTTGCCAACAGGCAAACCATTAAGGTAATAATGGATCATGTCTGGCGTTACAGTTATGACCACAAAATTCCATTGGTTTGGGATTATCTCATATGCGAAATCATCAATATTTGTTGCACCACCATTATGAAAAAAGACCATGTCCACGTCATCCATTTTTGATATCCATAGTTTCGTCAGCCCATACTTAAGATCCGGATGATCACTAGTATATAGGATATCTAATGATAAATCTTTATACCCGGGGATCCAGACAGGTACTTTGATAGCCCGAAACCATAAACATACAGACCTATTGGGATAATCAAAGTCATCATTCAATTCGATATAGTCATCTAAACCATCAAAATAATAAGCGCCCGCCGGGTTTCCATTCCTGTCTTCGCCTAAAATTGCACCATGAACAACAGCATCATTGCCATTTCTACTCTCATCATTGCTGTTACCGTCAAATGGATGGTGCAGGATTAATTGGTCAGTGATATTTACGGGTTGACAAATAATACTGTTCTGGCCTGCTATCATTATAAATAGGATAACCAAAAAAGAATATTTGAATCGGATAATAAAATTGATGTCTCTCATTTGATTATCGTTTTAAATATACATAACCTTTCTTCTTTCCACCAAACCCAGGTGTTACAAGAATATACC
>CAKZNC010000233.1 GCA_937129385.1 uncultured Bacteroidota bacterium | reverse complement strand
CGTCAGCCGTCAGCCGTCAGCCGTCAGCCGTCAGCCGTCAGCCGTCAGCCGTCAGTCGCCAGTCGCCAGTCGGCAGCCGTCAGTTGATAATAACGTACTAAGCATCGCGAATTACGCACAACGCATTACGCACAACGCATTACGCACAACGCATTACGCACAACGCATTACGCACTACGCATTACGCAGTACGCATTACGCAGTACGCATAAGTCACCCCGCATCCCGCTTTCTACTTTCCCAGGTTCTTATCGATCAGTTCAATCCTCTGCTGAACGCTGAGGTGACTGTGGTTCTGGTCTTCGGGTGTGTTCAGACAATAATCCACCAGTCGGTCCACCGTCGATGTCGCCACGTGCATTCGCGTATCCGATGAAGCATAATAGATGAACACCTCATCCTTTTCGGTCCGCACCCAACCATTCACGAACAGCACATTGGAGACATCCCCGACGCGCTCAATGCCGATCGGACCCATGAAATGTCCGCCCGGTTGTGCGATCACCTTCGTCGGATCTTCCAGGCTGGTCATGAACATGTACAATGTATACCTCAGTCCGGCCGCACATCCCCGCACCCCGTGTGCGATATGCAGCCATCCCTTGTCGGTCTTGATCGGCGCCGGACCCTGTCCGTTCTTCACCTCCTTGATCGTATGGTACACCCGCTCGTCGATGATGGTCTCTTCCCCGATCTCCGGTTTCTCCATGCTGTCGGACAAGCCCCAGCCGATTCCACCACCAGTACCTGCATCGATAAATCCATCCTGTGGTCTTGTATAAAATGCATATTTGCCATCCACGAATTCGGGATGCAGTACCACGTTGCGCTGCTGTTCACCCCTGTGTTTCAGGTCCGGCAACCGCTCCCACTCCTTCAGGTCTTTCGTCCGCACAATCCCGGCCTGCGCATTGGCGGCCGATGTATCGCTGGCCGGGGCATTTTTATCCTTCCGCTCCACGCAGAAAACACCGTAGATCCAGCCGTCTTCATGCAGCGTCAGCCGCATGTCATACACATTCACATCCGGCTCCTTCGTCTGCGGAAGCAGCACCGGGTAATCCCAGAAACGCCACTTGTCCACGCCATTTTCACTCTCCGCCACAGCAAAAAACGATTTGCGATCGTCTCCTTCTACGCGGACCACCATATAAAATTTTCCGTCGAGCATGATCGCCCCCGAATTCATTGCAGCATTCACCCCGATGCGCTCCATCAGGAAAGGATTCGTCTTGTAATCCAGGTCGTACCGCCAGATCAGCGGGGCATGTTCGGCTGTGAGGATCGGCCGCTTGTAACGGTAAAAAATGCCGTTCCCCGGTTTTACCTTTTTATTTTTCTTGTTGATCAGCTTCTCGTGCTTCTTCTCGAGTTTTTCAAGTCTTTGCTGGAAATCTTTCTTTTTCATTCTTTACGGTTGTTGTGTTTGTCAGTTTGGTCAATTGCACCCGCAAGATAATCAGAATATCCTAAAATTTTTAGCATCATGGCTGTTCAAAATGGTCCACCAGTGAGCTTTTATCTTTTCATCGGGTATGCTGAATGTTACGTGCTCGGCTTTGATGCCGTGCTGTTCTGCTTTGCCGATCCCCAGGGTATGGTAGGGCAGGATATGCACCTCCCTGATACCTTCGTACATGCGGGATAGTCTTGCGATCTCACCCAGATGTTCCTCGTTGTCATTCATGCCGGGGATGACCGGACAACGCAGGACGATGGCTGCGCCTGCATCATTCAGCCTGGCTAAATTTTCACGGATCAGGATGTTGTCCACCCCTGTGAATTCTTTGTGTTTTTTGGGATCCGTCTCTTTGTAGTCGTAGAGAAATAAGTCGGTACAGGCCATCATGGACTTTAACCGTTCCCAGGGAGTATACCCCGTGGTGTCCAGGCATGTATGGATCCCTTGAACGTGACATTCCGCCAGCAGGCTTTTGCTGAATTCATACTGGATCATCGGCTCGCCGCCTGAGAGGGTGATTCCTCCTCCTGAACGGTCGAAATAGTCCCGGTCTTTCAGGAAGATCTGCATGACCTCTTCGATGGACATATTTTTCCCGGTTTTGACCAGAGCGCCTGAAGGACATACCTGGATGCAGTCCCAGTTCTGTACGCACCGGGCGAAGTCCACTGCATGTTTTCCCTCAAGATCCAGGTGGGCTTCTGCATCGCATACCGTGACGCATTCCATGCAATTCTGACATTTATCGGGGTAAAACCGCAGAAGGGGCTTGACAGCAATTGATTCGCGGTTGTGGCACCAGAGGCAGTTCAGGGCACATCCCTTCAGGAAGACCGTTGTACGGATCCCGGGGCCGTCGTTCAGACTGTTGCGTTGTATGTCAAATACGGTTCCTTCCATCAATAGAGTGTGCGCTGAAGGATCTCCAGCTGGATCTCCCGGTCAAGTTCAACAAAGCGTGCGCTGAAGCCGCCGACGCGGACCAGCAGGTTGGGGTAGGCTTCGGGATGCTCCATCGCTTTTTCCAGGTCACCGCGGTTGACTGCGGTGATCATCAGTTGTGCACCGCCTTTTGCAAAGTAGGTGTCGATCAGGTCGACGGTCTGGTCCCTGTATTTTGCAAGCATCTCCCTGGATAGTTTGAAGTTTTGTGATGCTCCGGCGTGGAAGCGTGTTGAGGGTTTGACGATTGAATTGAGGAGTGCTGTCGCACCGTTTTGGTCCATTCCCATGTGCGGTGTGTTGCCGTTGGCCAGGGAAGTCCCGGCCAGGCGTCCGTCTGCCGACGCCGCGGTGTATTTTCCGAAAATGGTGTTGGCTGAATTGTTGATGTTCACCACCAGGTAGCTGTCGAGTCCGACCTTTTCCGCCTGTGCCATGGTGGCCAGGCACACATGGTCATGGACCTTTACCAGCATCTCATCGGCCTCGTCGATGTCGTTGCCGTATTTGGGCTGGTCGAGGAGCTGCTTGCGCAGACGGGCGTGACCTTCGAAATTGTTGTCGAGGGCCCTGACCAGTTCATCGAGGGTACATTCCTGGTCTCTGAAGACGATATTCCGGATGGCCAGAAGCGCATCGGAGGTATTGGTGTTGCCATAGGTTTCGAGTGTTCCGCCCAGGTGGTCGATCCCACCACCGAAAACGGGTTTGCCACGTTCGATGCAGGAATCAAAGAGCATGCTGAAAAAGAGGAATGGTGCAGCATTGCCGGCCTGCTCATATTCGATCTTTTCCTGCACAGCGAGGGCGTGGATATACGCCTCCAGGTTGATGGTGTATGCCTTCCAGAGGTCGTCGAATGTGTTGATATCGATGCTGTTTGCCTCCGGAACACCGAGGGAACGTGGTCCGACGGGATCTTCACCATTATGAAGAGTGACCTCCAATGCCTTGGTGAGGTTGATCACGCCACTGGGCGTACCGAAGCTTTTTCGATACAGTACATATTCGCCGCAACCGAAGGGGATGCAGTCTTTTGCAGTCTCTTTATCAATTTTGAAGGCGTTCATTGCTGACGGAACATTTACCTCGTCGTTGTAGAGCATGGGGTAGGGGTTTCCCCCGGCGATGAGGTCGAATGCCTTTTTTTTGAGGCGGGGATCGATGCCGTTGTGCATCCTGAGGGTCAGCTGCGGGAGGACATCTGCGCTGATGGCGACTGAATCGAGGATCACCAGGGCGAGTTCATCGGCCTCGCGCGGGTGGTGACGTCCCATTCCGCCTACAATAACACGGCCGTCGTAGATGATCTCCCTGAAATTGACCAGTTTCCAGAGGTGGACAAAGTAGTTCACGGCCTGGTCCCGCGTGATGGCCCCGTTGCTGATGTCGCGGGCATAAAGCGGGGCCAGGTAGTCGTCCATGCGGCCAAAGTTGTTGGAGCCTGCGCAGAGGCAGTAGAGGTAGAAAAGCTGGATCCCTTCGAGGAGGGTCTGCGGCCGGTTTGTGCCGATCGAGGAGAGTGCCTCGGTGAGTTTACTGGCTGCCTGCTCTTGTGCTTTTGATTGTGCAGTTTTGGCCAGTTTCCGCATGTGCTGTTCGTGGAAGGTGATGACCTTTTCCAGGGATGTCAGTGCTGATTCCATTGCCCTGAAGAGGGGAGCTGATCCCGGATGGGTTGTGCTGTATTGTCCGATCTCTTTCCTGAGTCCGGGAATCCCTTTTTCCATTAGCTTGCCATAATCGAGGTGGGAGCCAGACATGCGGAGCAGGGGGAAGCCGATGCCCGGTTCGCCGGTCCAGTTATCGCTGGGGAGCAGTTCAGCGATTTCAGGGGGATAGGCGAGGCGGGTCTGCTGACCGGTGTCGTTCTGTTTCCAGTACATTTCAGCCTCTTCCAGGCGTTGGACCAAGGCCTGGTCTTCAAGGGATGATTTCAGGTCCTCAAACTTTTTGGGATCGTACACATATGCGAAGCCACCCCGGTCGCCTGCGGGCTGTGGCGTGAAGGCGAGGGGGGGATAGTGGAATCGTCCGGTCACCAGGTCACCTGGATCCGGAGGGAGGAAGATGGCCGGCAGCTGGTGATCCAGGATGGCCGCTTCACGTGCTTCGGTCTCATCCGGAGTGAATGCCATGTGGATGCGGGTGAATTCCAGCACCCATGCGGCCTGCTCATCGGGGGTCAGGGTCCAGTAGCTTTGCATGGGGATAAAGATAGGGATTTTGGTGGTATGGGGGTTCGCTTCGCTCACGAGGATTTAACCGCAGAGTTCCACGGAGTTTCGCAGTGTAATCTAAAAGGTCATACCGCATACCACATATCGTATACCACATACCGCATACCACATACCGCATACCACATACCGCATACCGCATACTGCATACCACATACCGCATACCACATACCGCATACCACATACTGCATACCATATACCGCATACCGCATACCACATACCGCATACCACATACCGCATACCGCATACTGCATACCACATACTGCATACCACATACCGCATACCACATACCGCATACCACATACCGTCTTAACCACTGGGGACACTTAAGTATGCTGCGCTCAATCAGGTGGATCGCGTAGGGGTATGAAAAGTACCTGGTGTCGTACAAGATGAAAAGTTGGTCAGAATAAGATATTCAGGAAGGATTGGCTGGTCCGGAGATTTTTCCCTAAATTTAATGTTGGGAAATACCTGGAGACTGACCTGTCATGATTGAAGTCAATTCTTTTAAAAAATTCGACCGGCGGCTTAAATTGCAAAGGAGGGTCCTGGTACATTTCTGTCTTTGGGAAATAGATGCGTAATGGAAAATATAAGAATTTCAACAGCTCAATTTGAAAGCAGGAGTGGAGATAAAAGTTACAATCTCGCTGTAATTGAACGGCTTGCACAAAAGGCCTCAGAGGAGGGTTCACAGGTGATTGCATTTCATGAATGTTGTGTTACGGGGTATTCATTTGCCCGTAAACTTTCCGGGGCACAATTGCTGGATCTGTCTGAAAAGTTCCCGGGTGGCAATAGTGTTTCACGGTTGACCGAAATTGCAGGTAAATATAATATGATTGTGCTGGCGGGACTCTTTGAAAGGGATGAGAGCAACAGTGTATACAATACATATGTATGTGTTGATGAAAACGGACTGGTGGCAAAACACCGGAAATTGCATGCGTTTATTCATCCTGATCTGTCGACAGGGGACAGTTATTGTATTTTTGAGATCAATGGATGGAAGTGCGGGATCCTGATCTGTTATGATAACAATATTATTGAAAATGTTCGCGCTACAAAGCTCCTGGGTGCGGATATCATTTTTATGCCCCATGTAACCATGTGTACCCCTTCCACCAGGCCCGGCGCCGGTTTTGTTGACAAAGAGCTTTGGGAGAACCGGGAGCTGGATCCCACCTCGCTGCGCCTTGAATTTGACGGGATGAAGGGCAGGAGCTGGTTGATGAAATGGCTGCCTGCAAGGGCTTACGACAATGCCATCTATGCAATTTTTTCAAATCCGATCGGGATGGATGACGACCAGGTGAAGAACGGTTGTTCAATGATCATCGATCCGTTTGGAGACATCCTTGCAGAATGCCGGTCATTTGATGACAGCTTCGTAGCAGCGACGATCACACCCGGGAAATTGCAACAGGCGGGAGGTTCAAGGTATATCGATGCTCGGAGACCTGAATTGTACAAAGAGGTCCTGGGAGAAGAGCATCAGTCAAGTCAAAGAGTCGCCTGGATGAAATGATGGAAATTAAAACTCTGCACCCATGATCAGATGTTGGATTATCGTTGGCATATTGCTAATTGTTGTAAAAACCGCTTCCGCACAGGAACGAAGTCTGCATATAGAAATATCACCGGGAATATCTTTCTCAAGGATCATGACCACAGGTGATTTTACCATTGAAGACATCAGACATCATGCTGCGGTAAATGGCAATTTATCTTTGCAGTGGTATATAAAAAGGGACTTCTATGTGAAGACCCAGGCTGGTTTTTTACAAAATGGTTTTCGCCATTATTCCAAGGACTATCTCACCGGAATTGATTTTCAGTCCACAGAAAGTTATTTCCAGATAGACGACATCACAACATACAGGAATATTCATAACGACTGGTTGTTTGGATATTCTTTCGGGAAAAGGTTAAAGTATAAAGTATCAGTTGGTATGTATTATACTTATTACCTGAATTCGAAAAGGAGCTATACAAATACACTTTATATTGCCCCTTCTGATGTTGAGGATATTGGAGATCCGGCATTTACTGCAGGGTACTTTGAGAATTCGGATACCAATTCGTCCCGGAACGCTGATTTATTCCCCTGGGATTATGGAGTTATTGGACAGTGTGGCATTGGGTATGAGATCAAGGCGCATTTAATGATCAATATGCTGATTGATTATTATTATGGAATTCAAAAGCGGACGAATGCCTATTCTTCAGAGCTCTTTTTACTGGAACAGTGTACCAGGTCCGTGGTTTTAAAAGTTGCCATACAGATAGAGATTTGAACTTTACAATCAAGCGCAGGACCACCTCTGAAATACCTTGGTTCATGAACTAGCAAAACCGAACATCACCAACAATAAAATAATATGAAGAAAGTCGTTTTTTTATTCCTTGTCGGAATTTCCCTGGTCAATTGTCACGCACAGGAAATCAATAAAAAATTTTTGGTCGGCACATCATTTGGATATACCCACAATGATCTGATTGAAATTAATTCTGCAGGTTCCACTGTATCCAACTACCAGAATTACGTTAATTCATTCGAAGTGTCGGCATCTGTGGGTTATTTTCTGAATCCAATGTCGATCATCCAGATTGAAATGGGATACCTGTCCACCAGCAGGGTATACGAAGATCAGAATCCCTATGGGTTTGACTATCATATAGCAGGGATCTTTTTCAATTCGGCCTACAAACCTTTAAAGAGGATTTCAGATAAAATCTGGTTGTTCGCAGACTGCAAGGCAATTTTTCAATACCTGAACCGAGAAGATATTAATTACTCTTTTAATCCCATCACGTACGAATATGATTATTCCAATGAGCAAGCTGTTCAGCTGAAATATGGGTTTGCCATTGACCCGGGTGTCATCTTCAGGTTGAACGAGGTATTTGGAATACAGCTGGATTACAGGTTATTGTATGTATTTCATTCCAACCTTATCCAGGGGGCAGACAGTGATGTAGCGTTTGACAAAATCAATGCATTAGATTACGGTATCAACCGGAACCTTTCGGGACTCAGTTTGGGTTTTATTGCTGTTTTTTGAATTTTCATAAGGACGGATGTAGACCGATCCCGAAAAGTTTCCTGGTGTCGGCGATCGGGACCAGGTCATTCTATCGCTGACGTTAAAGGACGATTCCCGAATACGATTGACTGATATTTAAATCATTTCATTCATGCAATTTCCGGATGCGATCCCGCCGGGATCGAATACCATCTTCACAAGGTATCCCGGCATCTGCGATACCGGGCTACGTGATGTGATGCCTTCGGCATCTGCGAAACCGGGCTGTGTGATGTGATACCTCCGGCATCTGCGATACCGGGCTACGTGATGTGAAGCTTCCGGCATCTGCGATACCGGGCTACGTGATGTGATGCATCCGGCATCGTAAACTACTGGCTGGAGGCTGAAAGCTGTCGACTGATCCCAGATCCTAGTTCTCCAGCCGGTCCCACCAGGTCCGTTTCATGATGATGAAGATCACGGCGGTGATGCCGATGGTGATCAGCATGGGAATGTGCAATTTGATGACCAGGAAGATGGGCAGAGCCACCAGGGCGGTCTGACCGATGGTTCCAAGGACAATGTTGAACATATCCATGCCGAAATTCTTATTGGGCTTGAAGGTTGGATCTGCTGCCATCACCTGTTCCCGGATAGGTTTCCAGAATCCCCACGGGCGCACGTTCTTGTAAAAATCCACCAGTACTTCGTTGCTGGTAGGCTTGTGCAGGAATGTACCCAGGAAACATCCGATCATTGACAATACCAAGATCACCGGGAAAAAGTAAAGGATCCGGATGTCGGGTGCGAGGTCGGGAAAGATCGCTGCGAGCATATCATATCCAAGAGCAGTGCTTATATAGGGAGCCAGTCCGGCCAAAATCCCGATGAGCATTCCCCAGAAATAACCGAATGCATTGAAACGCCACCAGTACCACTTCAGGATGTTGGAGGCCATGTAGGATCCCCAAAGTGCAGATACCAGGATCTGCAATACCTGGTTCACGTTTTTCGCGAAAAATCCGAGTACGATACTTACCAAAACCGTTCCGATCCCCGCGGCATAGTTTGTCAGGGTGACCTGGCGGTTCGAGGCATCCGGTTTGATGTATTTCAGGTACAGGTCGTTCGTAATATATGCCTGTGCAGCATTGAGCGTGCCGGCAAAGGTTGACATAAATGCAGCCAGGAGTCCGGCCAGCAAAAGTCCGAGCAGTCCGACCGGTACGAATTCAGCAATGGCCGAGGGGAGGATCTGTTCAAAATCGATGGAGTCGCCCACCATCAGGTTCAGTCTGTCGTAGAAAAGGATTCCAAGAAGAGCGAAACCGGCGATCATCAAGTATCGGGACGGCATCAGCACTACAGAAACGAAACCGCTCATCTTGGCAGCATCCTTGGGTGATTTCGTTGCCAGGATCTTCTGCATATCATAATTGGGTGCCGGTCCGGCTGCCGAAACCAGGATCCCTTTCATCACCATCATCCAGAAGAAGAGGCTGAACAACTGGTACCCATCTTCGGCGATCTTCCTGTTCACCTCGGGGATGATCCCAGACCAGTCCATGTTCAGTCTTGCCCCGAACCACGGGCTCTCCCAGCCATCAGGTACGAGGGTGCGAATATCAACATTGCCGAGTTTGGTCATTGCGATCACGGCGATCACGATGGCAGAGACGGTCATGATGGAGTACTGGACCACGTCGGCCCATACGATACTGTTCATTCCTCCCAGGATTGCATAGAGCACTGCGAAGAGTGTAAAGACAACCCCGTAGAAGTGAGGTACATACTCGGCCCCCAGGGCAGCTTCGAGTCCTGCATTCCAGTTTTCGGGCATAAAGATCATGATAAATTTTCCGAGGCCGATGAACCCATAAGCAAGGAAGCCCAGGCAACCGAGCAGTGCGAAGATCACGACGATGTTATGGGATAGCTTGGCGCCCTCGCCAAAGCCGAAACGGGTACCGATCCATTCGGCGCCTGTTGTGACATTGGACCTTCTCAGCCAGATTGAGAGGTAGACCATCAGGAACATCTGGTTGAATACAGGCCAGAGCCAGGGCAGCCATATACTTTTGAGTCCGTACACAAACCCGATCGTCACCAGCCACATGGTACCACTGATGTCGAACATGCCTGAGGCATTGGAGAGGCCCAGGAAATACCAGGGGAGTTTATTACCGCCAAGGAGGTAGGCCGACTTGTCCTTTTCGGCGCGTTTTTTCATGTAGAAACCGATGAAAACGGTAAAACTCAGGTAAAGCCCGATCAGGATAAGGTCGATCACTTGTAGTTTCATGGATAGTCTGTTTAGTTAGCCGGTCCGTTCAATAAGCAGCCATCCGGTTGCCGGGCAGGTCATACTTTATGTTGCGGACTGGAATTGGTATGTAAAAAAAGCAAATATTTGTGAAAGTCGGCGTGGTTAGTTAAGGAAAATGTGATAGGGTGAGCTATTTAGACATAGTTTAATGGAGTTAAGAGTTAAGAGTTAAGAGTTAAGTG
>CAKZNC010000232.1 GCA_937129385.1 uncultured Bacteroidota bacterium | reverse complement strand
TCTTGTTATTCTCAAACTTTATTTCTAGCTTTAAAACAGGAATTCAATTTTTAAGCGCCAGATTATTTTAAACCCCACAATCGTCTCTTTTAAAGTGAAACAAATCCTCATTATTATCCTGCTCCTTGCAGCTCATGGTCTGCATGCCGGTGATCCTCCTGCCGCGCTCCTGGAAACCACCACGACTGTTGAATACAACGGAAAAAAGATCGTCACCACGAAGCATGTTGACATCCTGATCAATGAACCGGAAGGTGACGAGTATGGTGAAATCGCCATTCGCTATTCTGATATGCAAAAGCTGGGCAGGGTCAGGGCCATGATCCTGGATAGATATGGAAACAAGGTCAGGACGATCAGTAAGGGTGAAATGACCGACAGAAGCGCAATCTCATCCATCTCGTTTTACGAAGATGAATATGTAATGGAATTCACTGCGAAGCACAATGTTTATCCTTACAGGGTGGTCTATTCCTATACCCTCCAGGAGGATGAGTTCATCTCGTTCGCCTACTGGGTACCTGTGCTGGATATAGATATCCCTACCCGGAGGGCGGTGTTGAAACTGGAGGTTCCATCCGGAACAGGCATGGATTATGGGCTTTCAGCTGTGGGAGAGCCGGAGGTGCAGGACAATGGCAAGACTACCTTATATACATGGCAGACGTCGTACGAAGGAATTCCACACGGCGAAATTTATGCGCCACATTATGCCGAAATCTATCCCTGGGTGGATGTGTTTCCGACAACATTTCTATACGATCAGCCAGGCACCTGCTCCAACTGGACCGAGTTCGGGAACTGGGTATGCGATCTCAACGAGGGGCTGGATGAACTTCCACAGTCCGAACAAATAAAGATCGATGCGTTGGTGAAGAATGAAGATCATGTAATTGACAAGGTCAAAAGTCTATACGACCGTTTGCAGGAGGAGACCCGGTATGTAAATATTTCATTGGAGACCGGCGGTTACAAACCTTACCCGGCCGACTATGTGGCTGAAAAGAAATATGGTGATTGCAAGGCGCTGACCAACTACTTCAGGTCGGTGCTTTCCTATGCGGGCATTCCATCCTGTTATTCACTGGTATATGCCGGCAATCGAAAAAAAATGGTGGATACTTCGCTGGTTACAACCCAATTCAATCATGCCATCCTGATGGTTCCGGTGAACGGCGATACCCTCTGGCTTGATTGTACGACAAAACGACCGTTCGGGGAGGTGAGTACCTTCATTCATGACCGCAAGGCGCTGGTTGTCAAGCGCGACGAAAGTCGGTTCGCACAAATCCCTGCAGTGGACAACGAGGAACTGGTCAGGAAAAGGACCGTTCGATTTGAACTGACGATGAACGGAGGATTGAAAGGGGAGTTCAGTACAAAATTCACCGGAAGAGATTTTGATCGGTTGCATTCGCTGCACAGATCCATTAACAGGAACACAAAAGAATATATCCTGCGAAACTTTTTTGTCGCACCGGGATTTGATCCGCTGGAAAATGAACTTTACTACCCGTCTCGCAACGCTACAGATATTGAACTGAAGGTGGACGCCGTGTCATCTACATCCGTCAGAAAATACGGGAATGACATGATCTTCGATGTTTTGCCGCTGGAGATTCCCGATTTTGAAAAGCCAGGGAACAGGAACCTGGATGTGATGATCGCGGTATCGATCCTGCGAGAAGATTCGCTGGTGTATGAAGTGCCGGCCAACTGGAAGGTAACGGGAGTCCCGCAGGACACCAGCATTACAAGTGCTTACGGCGATTATGACCTAAGACTGGAGGTGCAGGATAGTACGATATGTGTCACAAAAAAAATTGCAATTCCTGCAGCCACCATCCTCATAGATGATTATAAAAATTTCTATGAATTCATCCACGGTATACGCACCCTGGAACACAACAACAACCTGGTATTTATAAAACCCTGACAATATGAAACCCTCATTACCGGGAATAGATATATCAGTGGATCATTGACAAAAGGAGATGTATATATATAACGAAGTATGGAGCAGCATGATGAGGGTTCGCTTAACACTATTGAAAATATTAATAGGATGTGAGGCAACTAGTCACCCGAAGATACAAGGATGTTTATAACATACTAAAATACAATACTATAAAGAAGAGTTATGCGATTGAAAAGAAGTTTTTTACTTGCGCTGACCACATTCCTGGCATTGCAAATCTCAGCCCAGGAGTATTCCACCGACTGGGGGGAAATAAGCAGGGATGAACTGGAAATGACCTCCTATGAAAAAGATCCGGATGCAGAAGCTGTGGTCATTTATGACCTGGGGGAATCGAAATTCCAGCGGGAGGAAAATGCATTCGTGGTCATGTTTACACGCAATACCAGGATCAAAATATTGACCGAAGCCGGTCTGGATTACGCCGAAATTGAAATCCCCATCTACCAGGAGCAGGGAAATTATGAAAGAGTGACGGAGATCAAGGGAGTCACCTATAACATGGTGGACGGCAGACGCGAAATTACTGAACTGGATCCTGATGACAGTTTCAAGGAGAAGGTCAATGAATACTGGGCTGTGCAAAAATTTGTCCTGCCAAATGTAAAACCCGGATCCGTGATCGAGTACAGCTACCAGGTGCGGACATTGAACAAGTTCAACCTCCGGGACTGGGAATTCCAGCGTCGCATCCCCACAGTCTACAGTGAGTACACGGTATGGATGGTGCCTTTCTATTCCTACACCTACATCATGCAGGGAGCGAATAAATTTGATGTGCAGCGGTCGTGGGAGGATGACGGTTTGAAGCAACAATACGGGTCGACAGAATTCAACTACATGGTACATACCTATGGCATGAAAGATATCCCCGCATTCAGGGACGAGGAATATATCACCTCCTATAACGACTACATCATGAAACTGGATTTCCAGCTTTCAAAAGTTTACAATACGAACGGACTGGGATTTGATTACATGACCACCTGGGAGGATATGGTCGATGAGTATCTCAAGGATCCGGATTTCGGGAAGTATGTCAAGAAAAGCCGACGAGAATTCGATGATGTCATCGGGGAAGATCGTCTGGGCGGATTGAGTGATTCGGCAAAGATCAGCACGATCGTCGGACTGGTAAAGTCGAATATTGACTGGGATGGTTTTTACGGGAAGGTGGTCGACTGCAGACCCACGGAGCTGATCAAGCGCAAAAGCGGAAGTGTGGCCGAGATCAACCTCTTCCTTACTGGTTTGTTGCAGGAGGCCGGACTGGAGGCCCACCCGGTCATGCTTAGCACCCGTTCGCATGGAAAGATCAGGCTCAATTACCCATTCAGTCACTTCTTTAATTATGTGATCGCAGCGGTGAAGACCGAAGCGGGATACGTGCTTGCCGATGCCACTTCACCGATGACTGCAGATTACAGGATTCCATACAGGTGTATCAATGACCGCGGACTGATTTGCAGGAAGCAAGACCCCGGGTGGCTGAACCTGGGGTTCAATCAATCCTCGGATTTGAATTATACATTTAAGATGGAAGTTGATCCCGCGGAAACAAAGGTGGAGGTAGGGGTGCTCGCAACGGAGTACCAGGCATATAATCTGCGGACCTCATACGGCGATGACCATGAAGAGCTCCTGGAGAAGCTGGAGGAAGACTATTCCAATGCAGAGATTTCTGACCTTGCGATTATCAATGCCGATGATGCGAATGAGCCCTATGGATATGAGTACAAGTTGTCCGGCGGGACAGAGCAGCTGAATGACAAGATCTATGTCGCACCCTTCCTTTCAGTACCGGAATCGGAGAATCCATTCAAGCAGCAAAAGAGAAACCTGCCGATAGATATGGTGTACCCGCGACTGAAACGGTTTCATTCAGAGATCACCATTCCGGATGGATACCACGCCGAGTACCTCCCTGACCCGATCAAGGTGCTCAATGAGGATTTTTCCATGGAATATATAATTTCGCAGGATGACAACCAGGTAAATATAGATTTTTATTACGTTTTCCATAAACCGGTATACCCCGCTCAGAGTTATTTTACGCTGAAGTTCTATTACAATGAGTTGATCAAAAAGGCCAATGACAAGATCGTACTTGTGAAATCGGTAAAACCATAGTACAAGAAAGATGGATTTCAATATTTATGAGATCGGTGAAGAGAGTGTGGGTATGCTGAAAGAGATAGCGATCCGGACCTTCGACGAGACGTTCGCTTCGACCAACAGCCGGGAGAACATGGAGGACTATAATGCGCGGTGTTTCAATGAAACAGTTTTGCGAAAGGAGCTGAAGGATCCTGAATCATGGTGGTATTTCATCGAGAAGGACGGAAAGCTGGCCGGCTACCTGAAGGTCATAGTGGGCAATGCGCAAACCGAATTGCAGGAGGTTGACGGATTCGAGGTGGAACGAATCTATGTCCTGAAAGAATTCTACGGAACAGGGGGGGGGAAGGCCCTCATGGAACATGCGATAAAACTGGG
>CAKZNC010000231.1 GCA_937129385.1 uncultured Bacteroidota bacterium | reverse complement strand
AAGTAGGTGATTGGCTGGCGGGGTATATTACGAAGTAGTCCGAAGATCGAAAATCAAAGACCGGAGTTAGGGGCTGTTTAATATTTCTGGCAGACTTTCTGAATATTAAAGTTTCTATTTCTCCGGATTTCCTACCATCAGCTTACATCATCTATTATTCTCCGCTCCATCTTTGGACCGGTATGGCTGAATCCTACTTTTTCGTAGAGGTGACGGATGATGTATTGATTGAAAAATATGCAGAACTGGGCGGCAATACCTTTTACAATGACATTGTAGAGGTATTTATTGATGAAAACAACTCCGGCGGAATGCACATTTTCGACACGGAGACCACGAATGCTGAAAATGCCTTCTCCTACCATCTTTGTCCGCTCGACACCCCCGAAGAGGGCGTCCCGGTCACCCAGTTCACGGTGTCTGACATAGACGGGACCAGCTGGGGTGATTCCTACAGTCCGGAGTATTTCCCGCATTTCGATGATGCCATCCTGGTAAAAGATGGTGATCAGTATTACTGGGAATTCTCTCTTAAAGTGTATACCGATCAGTATGAGGCAGGATCAGAGGAGACAACCAGGTCTGAATTAACACTCGACAAGAAGATCGGACTTGCCCTGGCCTATTGCGAAACCGACAACATGGCTGAACACAAGCGCGAAATGTTCCTGGGATCGTTTCCCGGTCATGCCGACAAGCTGGGAGATGCAGACGGCGGAAACCTTTATGGTTATAATGACACCTGGCAGAATGCTGATGATTACAATGTGCTGACACTCGCCGACGTGGCTGTTCCCGACTACAGTTCGCCTGGTGAGATGATCAGCAACGATCTCACTATTCGCAACCTGGGTGCAGACCAAGGCTTCATTGTCAGCTTCCAGGATGCATCCAGTGGAGCAGTCCAGGCCGAATTGTTTGACATTACCGGCAAACAGGTTCAGCGGTTCGAAAAGCAAAAGGATGCCTCACAATTTGAAGCACATTTTTCTACCCCGTGTGCAGGTCTGTATATAGTAAGACTAACCGCAGGAAACGGGGTCTTTTCAAAAAAAGTGATGGTTTATTAAGGAAGAGAAATGAGACACTACCTCTTTCTTTTGTCTCTCTTATTCATTGGGTTACATTTCTCCAGTGCATGTAAAGGTCCAGGTAATTTCATGGATGATCCAAAAATACCGGCTTTGCTCCTCACGAGGTGGTGGACAATCTTAAACAGCATGATGTAGCATTGGAGGTCCCGGTAGGAGAGTCAGCCAGGGAGATGCACCTTATACTGGAAGTGACAGATAACGGGGAACCGGTACTGACAAGTTACAGGCGGATCATTATTACGATTGGTTTTCGGGCTGAATAGGACTTGTGGGAACCGAGAAGGTTACCGTGGTACCTTTTTCTTTTTCACTTTCAATCCAGAGGTTCCCTTTATTCTTCTCAATGAATTCTTTGCATAAGATCAAGCCGAAACCCGTTCCTTTTTCATTTTCGGTTCCAGGTGTGGTGTATCCCTCACTGATGTCAAGTATCTTTTTCTTGTCATCCCTGGAAATACCAACGCCATTGTCTTTAACATAGAGCGATATCATCCCGTTTCCGGGTTCCTGCAAACTTCCAATTTCCACCTTGCCGTTCGGGTAAGTAAATTTAATGGCATTTGAAACAATATTCCGTACAATGGTTGTGATCATATCCGGGTCGGCATAGAGCAACTGACTCTCTTTAACGATATTGCTGAGTTTAATATTTTTTACCGCAGCCACAGGCTGAAGAGAAGCGATGCTACCCTGGATCAGTTCCTTTGCATTTAATAGTTCAGGACTGATGTTTTTATGATTGTTTTGTGACTGGGCCCATGCCAGGATGGTTTCGATCAGTTGATAGGTAGTGGATGTGTTTTCCTGACAAATCCGGAGGTAGTCTTTCCGTTGCTTTTCAGTGAAATCATCGTAGTCCTTTGTCAGCATAGTCAACAGCCCCGAAACAGAGCTCATGGGGCCTTTGAGGTCGTGAGCAATGATCGAAAGAAGTTTGTCTTTTGATTTGTTGGCCTCCTCCAGTAGTTTGTAGTTTTCTTCTAATTCTGCTTCAGCATTTCTGATTCTTTTCAGGTGTTTATGTCGCTCCATGGAATAGAATACAGATTGAATCAAGGACCTGCTATTCATTTCATTTTTAGGAATGTAGGCTTGCGCCCCCATTTTAATGGCCTTTTGTCCAAGCTGCTCGTCATCCATTCCGGTAACGACCATGATCGGAGCATGATCTGTTTTATTCAGAATGATTTCAAGCGCCTGTAATTCCATGCTGTCAGGCAACCCGAGGTCCAGGATAATGATGTCAAATGTATCTGCATCCAGGATCTGCATTGCAGCAGCCAGGCTAGTTGCAAGCGTGATATTAAACCTGAATCCCCGGGCATCTTCAAGCAGATCCTCCAGGATAATTGCATCTCCCTCATTGTCTTCGACGTGCAATAAGGAAAAGGACAGGGCATTCATTACTTTGTTTCTTTTGGGAGTACTACAATGCTCATCCAGAAATCCTCAATGGACTTCACCACATCGATGAATTTATCAAATTCTAAAGGTTTGGTAATGTAGCAGTTGGCATGCAAATCATAGGTTTTGAGTATGTCTTCCTCAGCTTTGGAAGTTGTAAGAATCACTACGGGTATCCGTCTCAGATTTGGATCCAACTTAATCTCCTCCAGCACTTCCCGTCCATCTTTCTTGGGAAGATTCAGGTCCAGGATGATTAAATCCGGACGTGGAGCATTTTCGTGATTTCCTCTTCTGTACAGAAAATCAGTAGCTTCATCACCATCGAATACAGTGAACAGGTTGTTTCTCATTTTTGCATCCTCCAATGCCTCAGCAGCAAGTTCTGCATCTCCCTTGTTGTCTTCCACCAGCAGGATATCCACCGGTCTTATCATTTCAGATTCTGTCATATCTGGGATTTTAATTTGATCACATTAGATGGCAAGGTAAAGATAAATGTGGTTCCGGTTCCATTCTCTGATTCGAACCATATTTTCCCCCCGTGCCGTTCTACAATTCGTTTACATATGGCCAGCCCGATTCCTGTACCATTATAATCCTCTCGTGAATGAAGTCTCTGAAAAATCACAAAAATTTTATCTTCATATTTTTGATCGATACCGATCCCGTTGTCAGTTACAGTAAACTTCCAGCGGCCTCTTTCTCTGGCAGCAGCTATTTTGATTTCAGGCTGAACTCCTTCTCGGGCGAATTTTAGTGCATTACCTATCAGGTTCATAAACAGTCTCGAAAGCTGTGCCGGGTCTCCATCGATTTGGGGCAATTCCTGAATATCAAGCTTTGCACCAGACTTTTGAATCCGATTCAGGAGATTATCCACAGCAAGGTTTACCACTTCATTCATGTCGATTCTTGTGAAGGACTTCCCACGGGTTGATATCCTTGAATACTGCAGGAGATCATTGATCAGGATCTGCATCCTTTCGGCACCATCCACTGCGTAGTGGATATAGCGACTGGCTTTGTCATCAATTTTATCTTTATATTTCTTCTCCAGAAGTTGGGTATAGCTGGCAACCATTCTCAGCGGTTCCTGGAGGTCATGCGAGGCGACGGAAGCAAATCGTTCGAGTTCGATATTGGATCTTCTTAGCTCTTCAGCGACACTCTCCAGTTTCTGTTCTGCCTGTTTCCGCTTTGAAATATCGATTCCGACACCCAGGAGCAGACTTTTGTCTTCAAACTTTACCCTGATCCCGCTAAAATAGAAGGGGATGTTTTTTCTTCCCTTGGCAAGGAAGTCAGCTTCCACAAATACCTCCCCGGTACGAAAGGCATTATCAATGGCGCTGGCTACTTTATTACGGTGTTTTTTTGCAATAAAATCAAGGGGGGATCTGGATCCGATCTCATTAAAGGGAATTCCCGAGAGATCTGCAAGCGTATTGTTCCATTTCAGGAATTTTCCTTGCTCATCGAACAGGTAAAAAATGCCTGGCATGGCCTCCAAAACCGAGTCATTGAATAGTTTTTCCGCCAGTACCTGTTTCTCCTTCTGTTTCGTCTCTGTTACATCCCTGACCACGGCAAGGAAGTGAGGTTCATCTTCGTACATGATCAATGTACCTGTAATTTGTGTTGGGAAGGTACCATCTTTGCGGATATTGATGGCCTCTCCCCTGAATAGTCCGTGATGCCAGACTTCCGTCACCAGTTCATTGAAAAACTTCTTTTGATCAGGATGGATAAGTTCAGCAGCCGATTTTCCAATCAATTCATCAGGGCTGTATCCATAGACATCTGAAGCTGATTGGTTGGAATCAACGATCTTTCCATCTTCACTGAAGATAAAGAAAGCATCATTTGCTGATTCAAAAACCGATCTGTATTTTGCTTCATTCAGGCGTAGTTTGATCTCGGAATTTTTTGGCGTGGTGATATCTGCATGGGCACCTAATATACGAATCACTTTTCCATCCTTGTCCAGCTTTGAATTTGCCTCGTTGTGAATCCAAATGTAATGCCCGTTTTTATGCCTTAACCTGAAATCCAGTATAAATTTCCCCTTGGGTTGCTCAAGATAATCCTGCAAAGCTTTCGTGCACCTGTTACGATCATCTGGATGCATGAGAGATGTCCAGGTTTCAATGGAATTTGAGAGTTCATTGTCTTTATACCCAACCTGTTCTTTCCAGATGGTCGAAAAATATGCTTCATTCTCCTCTACTCTCCAATCCCAGATGCCTATGTTTACCAATGATTCGGTAAGCTCATATCTGTCCCTTGCCAACTCACTTTCTGCGATTGCATTTTTTTCGCGGGTGATGTCGATGGCCAGTTCCATCCTGACCATCTTACCGTTCCTCCACTCCACAGCACTGTCGTAACACCTGTACCACCTTTTATTGATTGAATTTCTATATTCCCAGTTATATACCTCTCCCGTTTTATTATTAAAAATGATTTCATTGGTACAGAACGGACAGGGGACATCCATCCCGTGTAACAACCTGAAACATTTTATTCCATCATCTAAATCCTGTTCGCCCCATATTGATTTGAATTTTTTATTTGTAAAAAGGACCTCAAAAGTGTCAGGATCTGCAAGATATATGGCTCCATCGATTGCGTCGAGGATCTGCAGATAGGGATCATGATCTTTTTTCTTTCCCATTTCAGTCATGGATGGAAAATTTCAGGGAATGCGAAAACACATTCGCAATGCAAATTAGTTAATCAACAGATACAAACTGCGGCATTACAGTTCTATTGGAGAATCGACTACAAGGATTTCAGAATTGTCTTGTCTGCCTATTCACCATTCCTGAGGATGAGAATCCTGTTTAAATTAAAAGAATAGTGTATGGTTTTCGTTCAGTGGCAGGTCTGATTATCACTGGTAATACTTTATAGTTTACTGACGTTGACTATGCGTTGTGGTTTGGTTATTTTTTGTAACTTGGAATATGGTTTTAACAGCTTCTGATCTATGAATTTCAATCTGGCCAGCAAAGTGCCTATCCTGATCATTTCAATTACTTTCATGGCTTGCTTTGATACAGTCTGCCCACAGCCGGGAAAAAACGATCGGGGAGTTTTATCGGACCCTGCCATTGCCCAGGTCGGCCTAAATGGAAAAAACTTTCGCAAAGCTCTACAAGGCACATGGATTTGCAGCAAGATCGTTAACAGCAGCATGCAGGATAGCTACGGGAAGTTTGGGGATTCCGGAACGTTTTTGAAATTTGAATTCAAATGCAACAGGCTGTACATCGCAACCGCACCTTACGATGATGGGATGGAATTTGTTGTGACATACAGTCGCAAGGACAGCATGATCTATCTCCCGCTTCCCTATAGTGCACCTGAGATCGAACCTGATTATAAAGTGAGTAGGCTGTCTGATAACATGCTCATTCTTGATGCGACCAACGGCGAATTGCAACGAATTCATTACATTTTTCTCAGGCAACGTCAGTATAAAGGGCCTGAACAGGTCGCTGAGGTTATTGATTGCGGTATTGTCAGATTGCAACAATTGCAACTTATGAATACGACTGGAGGGAATGGGCATCCATATGGTTCAGAATACCATATCAGGACAACGGCCCCGCTGTTCTATCCTGTTCCGGAATTCCGCACCCACCACACGAGCACCTACGGCTACATAATGGCCGGGCACCTGGACTATCCGGAAGGATTTGCTGTGGATTCCCTGAGCAAGGAGATGATCCTCGAGTTTACCGTATCCGGAAATGGTGCGGAAGATATCGAAATAATCAGTGGGATTGACCTGACAACCGATAAGTTGATCATGGATGCCTTTTTAAAAACGAGAAGAAAATGGCAGCCTGTAAAAATAGGCCGGGAGAAGGTACCCATGCGGGTCAGGATACACATCTACCTGAATAAAAAGAGATTGAATATCTAAGAGGCAAACAGTATCATGTTCACCCATTTCTCCAGCAGAATTCGCTTTTCATTTCCCATTTAGGGATAAATTCGATCAGCAGTACACAGTTCGGCGAGGGTCTCCTGTAGACTGGATCTCATTTACTTTCCGATACAGAAATTTTTGAAGATGTTTCCGAGGATCTCGTCGGTAGTGACTTCACCGGTAATCTCTCCGAGGTAGTGCAGGGTTTCGCGGATGTCCTGCGCCAGGAGGTCCTGGGGCAGGGCGGAGGAGAGTCCCTCAAGGACGCGTTCCAGGCTTTCGGAGGCTGATTTGAGGGCGTTGAAGTGGCGGATATTGGAGATGACCACGTCCTGGTGGCGAATACTGCCAATGCTTACAATGGTGCCCAGTATATTTTTCAGTTCATCGAGGTTTTCATGTTTGTTGGCAGAGATACGGCAAACATGTTCTTTGTCCTCACTTACCAGGATATCTGATGATCCTTTGGCGCGCTCTTCATCACTGGTTGTGTCTGATTTATTGATCACAAGTATGATATGCTTGCTGGTGTCCCTGACCTGGTTTCTTATTACCTCCAGGGATTCAGCGATGATCTTTTTGCTGTCGCCCGCTTCCACCAGCAGCATAACGATACTGGCCTGTCCCAGTTTCTGGTAGGTACGCCTGATTCCGAGGTTTTCGATGGTATCTGCAGTTTCG
>CAKZNC010000230.1 GCA_937129385.1 uncultured Bacteroidota bacterium | reverse complement strand
CCTCCCATATGTTCACGGAAAAAGAGATCGCAACAGGTACCGCACTGATCATGATCGGCAAAGGCGGTGACAACATGATCACCGTGGCCCCGGGAGCAAACTTCAGAATGAACCGTGATCATATCGACAAGGTGACCGGTATCCTCGAACAGAGCGAATACATCCTGCTGCAGTACGAGATCCCCAAAGACACCCTCTACTACATCCTTGAAAAATGCGCCGGACTTGGCAAGAAGGTGATACTGAACCTGGCCCCTGCTGGCGAATTTGACGCCGAACATGTGGCCATGGTGCATACCCTGGTGGTCAATGAAGTGGAAGCTGAGTTCCTTGCCGGCTGCCCGGTACAGGACATGGAGGATACCAGGAAGGCTGCCAGCAAATTGCAGGCCATGGGGCCCGACAATGTGATCATTACCCTCGGGGCAGAAGGATCATACGTCGCCTCCGGATCATACCATGAAAAGATCCCGGCATACACCGTGGAGGCGCTTGACACAACTGCAGCAGGCGACGTTTACTGCGGCAGCCTTGCCGTTGCCATGGTAGAGGGGCTTCCCCTCCACCGGGCAGTGGGATTTGCATCAGCCGCCTCCGCAATTTCCGTTACACGGATGGGCGCCCAACCTTCAGCACCCCTAAGGAAAGAGATCGATGCACTTCTATCGAAAGACAGGTAACATTTCAAATCATGGGAAAATCATTTCACTTCACCCTGCTGATCCTTGCGGCAATTCTGGTCACCAGCTGCACGAATTCAGAACCTCAACGACCCAACATCATTCTCTTTTTTACAGATGACAATGGTTTTGAATACTGGGGATTCAGCGGTGGACCCGACCTGTCACCACAAATAGATGCCATCGCCGCCGAAGGGGTCACCGCCAAAAATGCCTACATCTCCGCCTCGGTCTGTACCCCGAGCAGGTATTCACTTCATACCGGGAGGTTCGCCGGCAGATGTCAGCACCCCGAATTCCATGAAGAGTTTCCCGATACCATACCCTACACCATCACCTGGAACACCTACCTGGACCCATCCATTGAAACAACACTTGGTGAACTTTTACAAAAGGGTGGCTACACCACCGGCTTCGTAGGAAAATGGCACCTCGGCTGGGACCGCGAAAAATTCAGCTTTAATGCAGACGATGATCCGAAAGATCCGGAGGTGGACCGGAAACTGAAGGCCTTTCATGAAGCGGCAAAAAGTACCATCAAACAGTCAGGGTTTGACTATGCCGAATCCGTCACTCCCATCAATATCGACAACCACCCGGTGGAAGCCGTGCGCTACCACAACCTGGAATGGTTCGCAAAAGGAGCCAATGACTTCCTGGACCAGGTGGCCGGGAACAATGAACCCTTTTTTCTGATTGTAAACATCACCACCCATCACGGCCCCTGCCACATTGCATCCATTGAACAACCCGTGAGCCTCACCCCGGCAGGGTACGTGGACGACCTCGAAGAGGTGATGCCCCCCAGGGAGACAATCTTCGAAAGGATCGGGGAGAAGGGATATCCAGTCGACTTCAAGACCGCAGGCTCCGTATGGACCGATGACTGCGTGGGAGCTGTACTCGAAAAACTGGAAAACATCGGGAAGGAGGATGAGACCCTGGTGATCTTTACTACCGACCACAACCGGTACGACGGCAAAGCAACCTGCTACGAAGGAGGCGTGAAAATACCATTTGTCGCAAAACACCCCGGCACCATCACACCCGGCAGCACCTTTGATACGAGGTTCCAGCTGACCGATATGCTGCCGACATTCCTTGAGGCAGGCGACATCCGGATGCCGGAAAATGCAGAGATAGACGGTAAAAGTATCTGGAAGCAAATGTCCGGTAAAAGCAATGAACAGGTGCATGACGACCTCTATTTTGAATTTGGATATTCGAGAGGCATCCTGCATGACAAATGGAAGTATATTGCGCTCAGGTACCCCGATGAAATTACCAGTAAAATGAAAAACGGGGAGATCAGCCAGGCAGTATCCCTCAGGGGCGCTGTCACCGATGAACCCTGCTTTGACCGCTACCCGGGATATTTTGAGACAGACCAGTTGTACAACCTGGAAACAGATCCTGAAGAGCAAAATAACCTCGCATATGACCCGCAATATTCAGCACAGATGAATCTCATGCAGGACAGGTTGTGGGATATCCTGCAAACATTCGACCACCCGTTTCCAAGGGAAGTCGACTCTTTCTATACAACTGGTGCGTATAAAGCGTTGGCCGAAAAAGCCAGGGAGAACAGCAACATGGAAAAGTTCTACTGGTATATCCAGGGATGCTATTGATGCGTCTGGTCGCTCTCAGTCAAGTCCCCTTGCCTTTATCCTGAATGTTCCGGGGGTGATCCCGACCTTCTCCCTGAATAGGCGGACAAAATAGAAACTGCTGCTGAAACCGGTCTGCAAGGCGATCTCCTTCACGGTAAGATTCGTATTGTACAACAACTCCTTTGACTCCCTGAGGCGCAGGTGGATGATGTACTGGCCTGGTGAAAAACCGGTTAGCAACCTGAAGTTTTTCCTGAAATTGGAATACCCCATGCCCACTTCATGTGCCACCTCCTTTGGGTCGACCTGTCCCTTGAAACGCTCATCCATGATCCGCTTCGACTGGTAGATCTGGTTCTGGATCAGCTGGTTGTTAAGGGTGGTCGTCTTTTTGTACATCCTGATCAACCCAAGTAATTCCATCACCATCCCGGCTGCCACCTGCTGGTAACCGGGATACTCCTGATTGCATTCGATGAAGAGCTGATCATAAAGTGTATTGATCCTCGAGTGGATCCCAATATGATGCACCGGCATTTTTGGATTAAAATCACCAGAATGCAGCAACTCTCCGGCAAATCGACCATTGAAACCGATCCACGATTCCCTCCAGCCGGTCTTCTTCAGGGGGCGGTAACGATGCCACACATCGGGATATAACAATATGATCGACCCAGTATCTACATCCATCTTTCCGGACAAACGAGATTCAAATACCCCTTTGCCTTCACTGATATAAAGGACCTGGTATTCATGCAGCACCCGCCCCTTCTGGAAATTAAAAATATAATCCGGGGGATGAGAGCCTACCGGATAATCAGAGTGCTCCGGCGTACGCATCTTTCCCACATCCAGTATATACAAGCCCCAGTCCTCGTCTTCCTGACTGTATGGTACATATTTATTGACCACCTCCGTCTTCATGACTCAAAGATATCATTTTGTGCAATACTTTGATCATTTTATCCATTGAACCCGCTCTATTATTTTGCTTAATTTGTTATTAACTAATAATAGTGGTTTAGTTTAAGTTTGAATCCGGCGGTCAAAATGTACAACATTTAGCCTGCTAACTAACCAAACTTTTCGGAGCTTCTGCACTCATAGTCCGGTGCAGAAGCTTTTTTTTACGGCCGATCTCCCTTGAATCCCCATCAGGGTTTGTTGATTGTTTATTTGAGTTTTTCCTTTGATTCTTTATACCTTAGTACAAATCTGCCGGCCAACCTTAAATCTGATGAAGGTCCTGATCGCACCAAATTCGCTCAAGAATGCTGCCAATGCAGCAGAAATAGCCGATGCAATAGCGGAGGGATTCCTCAGGGCCAGCCCCGGTGCAGAGATCCGGAAAATGCCACTGGCCGATGGTGGCGAATATACCCTGGCAATCCTCCTGTCTGCCCTGGGAGGAGAAAAGGTCACCTCTGAATGTGTGGATCCGCTGGGAAGGACGATCCGGGCAAACTACGGGATGACAAAAAATAACACAGCCATAATTGAACTGTCACAGGCATCGGGATATGAGCTGCTGGATGCCAACCAGCGAAGACCCTTGCTGACGAGCACCTTTGGAACGGGTTTGCAGATCAAAGATGCACTGGAGAAAGGCTGCAATAAAATTATCCTTACACTGGGAGGGAGTGCCACCGTGGATGGTGGTGGCGGGATCCTGCAGGCACTTGACGTAAGGTTGCTTGATAAGAACGGGAATGACCTGCCTCCGGGCGGGGGAAACCTGATCATCCTCGACAGGTTTGATGACTCAACCATGGAAAATTCCGTCAGACAGGCATCTTTTACCATCCTCTGCGATGTCAAAAATCCTCTGCTCGGGAAAAACGGCGCCGCCATGGTGTTTGCACCCCAAAAGGGGGCTGGTTACCTCGAAACGATCCTGCTGGAACGTTGTCTGTCCAACTTCGGATCAAAATGTGAACAACAGGCAGGCAGATCACTGATTCGTACTGAAGGAGCAGGTGCAGCAGGAGGGGTTGCCGCAGGGCTGATGACCTTCTTCGATACAAAAATTGTCCCGGGAACAAGCTTCATCCTGGATCTCCTGCAAGCAGAAGATCACCTGGAATGGGCCGACCTGGTGATCACGGCAGAAGGATCCCTGGACCAGCAAACCTATGGGGGTAAGGCTCCCTCGGTTCTTGCCAGCCGGGCAAAAAAGAGGAACAAGAGGGTGATCTGCATCGCCGGGAAAGTACCCCATCGGGTCGATCAGCCCGACAAAGTATTCGATGCAGTATTCGCCATGCAAAATCAACCCATGAGCCTCGAAGATTCCATCCGGAATACATTGGTGAACATCAGGAACACCGCATATGAGATCGGACGTATCCTGTAGGTAATAAATCTGAAGTTCGCAATATTGGAAAAAGAGGCCCGGCACAGATAAGTTTTCCGTGCAGCCAGTATCCATGTTGTCAATATCAATGTTCCCGGAAAAAATGATAATTTTAGTGCCTGGTAACATGATGATCCAAACACCTGTCACATATCAATTCACTTACGGGGAGCTCAACATTGATCGCTCCCTGGTGGAACAGTTGATGGGCTATACGGACCCCGGAAGCTGTCCGGATCCGGTGATGGAATCGATCGAGGCAGCAATGAGCAGGGGCCCTGAACTTTGCAATGTGCGCGGAGGATATGTCATCGCGGAAGGTGTTAAAGTGGACCGGGAGAATAAGCAGATCATCAGCCACGGGCAAACTTTCAACACGAAACAGATCGTTACTCACCAGATGCGAAGGGCGCAACATGCAGCATGGTTCCTCTGCACTGCCGGGGAGGATATCTCTGCTTATGCACGAAGACTGATGGATGAAGGTGAACTGATCGGCGGTTATGCTGCTGACGTGCTGGCAAATGCTGTGGTTGAATCTGCAATGGACAGGATCCAGGAGGATCTGAAAAAAAAATCCATTGAAGCAGGAATGATGATCACCAACCGTTACAGCCCGGGATATTGCGACTGGGACATCGCCGAACAACAAAAACTTTTCAGCATCTTCGATAATGAGTTCCTGGGAATAACCCTCTCCTCCTCCTCGCTTATGCATCCGATGAAATCGGTCAGTGGTGTTATCGGCATCGGAAAAGAGGTGAAATTCAATGCCTATACATGCAATCTGTGTAACCAGGGGAACTGTCTGTACAGGAATTCAAGGTCTTGATATCATCCTGACCTTACAATGCTGTTTTGGCATGGCTGCTGTAAATGACCTGCAATTGTTTATTCAATGAGTGGCTGGCGTCATGCCATTTTTAAATAATTCATTAACTTTATTGTATGAACATCCTGGGAAATCTCATCTGGCTCATTTTCGGCGGCTTCGCAACCTCCATGGGGTATATCGCCGGTGGCATTGTGATGATGCTGACGATCATCGGCATTCCCTTTGGTTACCAGATGATCAAGATCGGGCTCCTTTGCCTCTGGCCTTTTGGATCTACATTTGAAGTGAATACAGAGCTGCCCGGTTGCCTCGCCACGATCATGAACCTGGTCTGGCTCATCATTGCAGGATTCTGGCTGGCCATCACCCACTTCTTCTTCGGCATCCTGCTCACCATTACCATTATCGGGATCCCCTGGGGAGCCCAGCATTTCAAATTGGCAGGATTTGCCATCTCCCCGTTCGGGAGAAAGGTCAGGATCGACAATCAGGGCGTGTAGTGCAAGCCGGCATCCGGACCAAGCGGCAGTCCGATCCATACCCAGATCACCATCAGGATCGTCCAGGCAATAAAGAAAACGATCGTGTAAGGCAACATGGTGGCGATCACCGTTCCGATTCCCGCTTTCTTGTCATACTTCTGGATAAAGGCGATGATCAGCGCAAAGAAGCTCATCATCGGGGAGATGATATTGGTTACACTGTCCCCGATCCTGAAGACCACCTGCGCCAGTTCCGGCGAATAGCCGAGGAACATGAAGATGGGGATGAAGATCGGGGCGATCAATGCCCATTTTGCGGATGCACTGCCCATAAACATATTCAGTATGGCAGCGAAAATGATAAATACGATCACCAGTGGGATCAGTCCCATGTTGGTGGCTGAAATGAAACCGGCTCCCTTGATGGCCATGATCAGTCCCAGGTTGCTCCATTTAAAATAGGCGACGAACTGGGCCGCGAAAAAGACCAGCACCATGTATGTGGCCAGGGTCTTGAGACTCTCGGCCATGCTATCCATGACATCCCCGTCGTTCCGGTATTTCTTCGTTACAATCCCATAGGTGATCCCGGCCCCGGCAGAAAAGATCACGAGCCAGGCGACAACACCCTTGATCAATGGTGAGTTGAGCACAGAGCCGTCCTGACCACGCAGGAATCCATTCTCGGGAATCACTCCCAACAGTACAATGGCAGTAATGATCAAAGTTACTACCGAGGTCCATTTGATCCCCTTTTTCTCAATTGGGGTAAGTGGACCAAAATCATCGTCATCTGCACCTCCGTCTCCATGGTAATCTCCCAGGCGGGGAGCCACGATGCGTTCGGTGACAAAAGTACCGACCGCGGCGATAATGAATGTCGACACCACCATGAAATAGTAATTGGCTGTCGGATTCACCTCGTACGAGGGATCCACGATCTGCGCAGCCTCTGTGCTCAATCCGGCCAGCAACGGGTCCACCGTTCCGAGCAGCAGGTTCGCTGAAAAGCCCCCTGATACCCCGGCAAATGCTGCAGCCATCCCGGTGATGGGATGTCGACCCACCGCTTTGAAGATAATCCCGGCCAGCGGGATCAGCAGTACATAGCCCACATCAGAGGCGACATTGGAAACGATCCCTGAGAACACCAGCACAAAAGTAAGCAGCCGCTTTGGGGCCGACAGCACAAGCAGCCGGATCAAAGCCCCGATAAGGCCACTTCCTTCCGCGATACCAATACCGAGCATGGCCACCAGGACAATTCCCAGCGGTGCAAACCCGGTGAAATTGTCGACCAGCTCCAGCAGGATCCTGTGAAATCCCTCTTTTGAGAGCAGGTTTACAACATGCACCTCTTCTCCGGTCCCGGGATGTACACCCGACCAGTCAAACAAATGGGCAACCAGTGAAATGACCAGTACCGAAACTGCAAATAAAAGAAAAAGCGTTGCCGGGTGAGGCAGCGCATTTCCAACTTTCTCCGTGGCATTTAACAGCCTGTCTACAAACGATCGCTTTTTCGCCATAAATACTATCCCAGGTTAAATAAGAAAGACCGAATATAGCAGTATTTGTTCAAAGGAAAAAAAAGGCCGATTGAATGGATATATTACGAATGTATTTGATTATTCCGATGCCCGGTTAATCTGTAAGTATTTTGAACAAATTCAACAGGTCTTGCTGGTCTCCGACAGTTCCCGGGAAGGTGACATATTTCATCAAGGGACGTTCATCAGGAACGATCACAGGCACGCCGGGAAGGGCCTGCCCGATAACCGTCGCCCGCCTGAATTGCAATGCCTGGGATGCGATATCATAAGAGGTGATTCCTCCCTTTGCTACAAGGAATGAGGGGGTGGTCTTGATGCCCTTAACAATCTCAACCAGGGCCTTCGAAACTATTTTTCTGATTTCAATGTTCCTGTTTGGATCCCCCGATTGGATCAACTCTCTGGAAGTGTAAATCAATACATGACGTCCTTTGGAAATTAGCTTATCCGTACGTTCAGCAAAGGAGTTCACGATCTCCTTTTCAAGACCGGCCAGCAGTTCCTGCACATGAAGTTCCAGCGGTATAAGGTGGGCCGATTCGATCAGCGGCAGCAACTGGTCACTGCTTTTGCGAAGATGCGACCCAACAACGATCAAGCCACCTTTGTCTGAATTGCTCCTCAATGCAGATCTGCCCAGTGGCTCCTTGACCGGGATGCAGCCGAAGGAGTTGATGAAGGATGCCCCGGTGCGGAAAAGAATCCGCTTCCCGGTAAGGATCGCCTCCCAGGCCCCCGCAGCAAATACGTCGAGGTCTGTCTGGGCAAGTGCATTCACCACGCATGCCTTGCTGTTTGAAGATCTCAGCTTCTCCCGAACATGATCGGGACCCCCCTTGCGCAATTCCTCCACCGAGAATGTGAGCACCTCCGAAGAAGAGATGGCATTCCCGGTCTTTTCCTCTATATAGGCGGGTAGTTCAGAATGTGCATACCCAAATACACTGTCTTCTGCAAAGGGTGTTGCTGCGGCAGGTACAAGCATACCTCCCTCCCTCACATAGTGGATGTTGTTGCAAGTATAGCGCCCCCCGGGAAAGAATGCCGGGATCAGGCAATGCATATAGGGTCCGCCCTCAAGGTGCTCCTCGATGGCATCGAGTTCGGCGGGATAATGACCAAGCAGGGTACTGTCGCTCCGGCTGATCACGATAAATTTCCTGCCGGCAGCTTTCGCGGCTTTCACAAGGTTACGCATCACTTCGCCAATCACCTCTTTTGCAGCATGCTCCGGCATACTCCTGGTATTGGTGAGTATGAAAAGCAGGTGCGGCTGTTCCCCGAGGACCTTCTCAAGTATGCTGGTCTCCCAGGAAAACAATACGGGCACATCATGGACGGTCTGACAGCCGGTGGGGTCGTCATCCAGGATCACAAAGGTATTTTCCAGGCAGGCCCCGTGCATATTGACATCATGGGTATATTCAGGGGGCTGGGTGCCAATAAGTTCATGAAATGAGACATTCATGATTTATACACTTGTTGTGAGCAGACAAACCCAGTCTTCATTATAATCACCTCCCGGGGGTAATCCGGGAGCTACCTTTCTTCCACCGACAACCACATGCTTGCTGCCTGGAACCAGGTCTCCGCCTTCACGTGGATTGTACCATCGTATACTGAATTTTCCGGTCACACCCGACAGGTCGACTGTCGAAGCTCCTTCGCCCCGGTAGTAGATGACATATACCTCACCAGGCTTTGCAAAGCACCAGCCATTCTCTCCAACCAGTTCATCCATGGAGCGCATCTCTTCCGGTCTCAGGAACCGTTCAAAAAACGTCAGAGCATACCGCGTCTGGTCCCACAAAAGGTCCCGTGACCGCCAGTCCTCACAATTCAGGTCGGCATGCGCATACTTGTAACCGAAATACCATTCCACACCTGCACCGCCTGCCATCAGGTTGCCCCACAACACCTGCTTCCTGATGGTGTCATGCGCAGGATCCACGGCGTCTGGCAATGCTCCTTTCCAGTGCTGACCGATCTCATCGATGCAGACAAACCATGGTTTACCTGCCTCTTTAGACCGCTCTACCCATTTAAGCGTTGAGGCATGTGAATCATATGGATTGCCGGCCTGGATGGACGGACCTTCCAGGGCATGGAAATCCAGGTATTCGGGCAGGTATTCCGACCTGTTTCCGGCATTGGGATGGGTATGCATGTTGATGGGATGATCGTAAGGATCGGTCTGCCTGATATATTCAGCCATCTTTTTCGTGTCACCGACTGTCTGGGAATAGCCCATCCAGCCAACCGGACCATGCTCCTCTCCGAGGTTCCAGGTGAGGGCATTGTGGTGGGCAAACCTGGCCACCAGTTCCCTCAGGTACAACTTACGCTGCACATCCAGGTACCCGGCATCCAGCATGTGCTCATTTTCAGTCTCCTGCAGAATTACGTGCATCATCAGACCGATCCGGTCCATGTGCGAAAATACAATCTCCCACTGGTCAAGCTTGGAACAATCAAATCGGTAGCGCTCGTTCCGTTCGGAATAGGGCCAGACGTCCTCCCCGTCTCCCAGGATATTCAGGGTGAGGAAATAGACAGAATTCATCTCTTCGGATGCCAGGTAATTCAGCGCACCAATCATTCCTTTCCCCCTGCCATCTGCCCAGGTGGGGTCCCCCTCATTCCAGTCTGCCAGGTGCGGCTCATAAGCGTGGAGCCCTGCATTGGGCGTATCTTCACCACTTCGCCGGACATTACTGCCTCCATAATAAGTTCCGTCAAAATCCGCATATGCAAGGAAATTTTCGGGACTGTCAGCTCCTCCCTTCAGAAACAACTCACCGCTTCCGGCATGCGACAGATACCTGCTACCTGTGTATACAAGCCTTCCCTTCGAACGGAAGTCCCTTCCCGTCTTGTCGGTTTCCTCAACAGTGAATGTCCCGGAATATCCATCATTCGGAAGTGGCTCCCCATGTGCATCCTCACCAGCGATGGAGATGTTCTTTCCTCTCAGGAAGGAGATCTCGTACGACCATTCACCCGGGCGGTCCGGCGCAAAATGAATCTTCCATACATCCCCCGAGCTGGCGCCGGTCTCCGATGCATCTCCATCAGCAGCAAAGTAACCGGGCACCATGTAGACAGCATCACCGTTTTTGAATTTTGCCTCCAGCCGGTAATCGAGAAATGGATTGGGCATACTTTGTTCGGCCGCATAGACCCCCTTGATCTCCAAAGTCACGCAATGCCAGGTCTTTAACTCCCCGCTGATTTTTACTTTGTACTGGTCGTCGCATGATTGCAAAAGCAATACGACAGTTAAAATACAGATACTTAGGATACGTTTCATATTCAATTTATTAATTTCCAATCCTGCGCTGACCAAACCCTGACTATTTTCAGTTCCGGATCGCTGGTCGTTACTGGCAGCTGTAGCTCCCTTTAAACCTTATCCTGCGACTGCTAAAATGGTCCCCGTCGCCGGATTGCATAATTCTAGTCGTTGCAGCGAAGTTGTTGTAAATATATTAAAATGTAAGAAGATAACGGTCATTGGTTGATGAGGTGCCTGTTGACGAGTGTCGAGTGTATCCGCAGCAGGCGGTTTGAAGAGTGGGGTCTGTGGTTTGCGGCATGCGGTGTGGGGTATTCGCAAAATCCTTACGACACGCGCGAACTGAAGGCTGCCGGCTGAGAGCTGAAGGCAGAAGGCTGAGAACTATCAATTAAACTTTTCGCTATCTTTAAGCACAAATCGATCCCATGCATTCACTCCCAATCACATCCCCCCTCCTCGCCATCACCGGCACCGCTGCCTTCTTCATCGTCCTGGCATTCATCATCCTCGTGGCGCTGCCCATGATCTATTACCTGCTCACCCTCCAGTCGGTCCTGAAGGAGATCAGTCCGGAAAACCGCCAAATGCCGCCCGAGCAGGTGTGGCTGAGCATCATCCCCCTGTTCGGGATCATCTGGCAATTTCTCATCGTATCCAGACTCTCCGATTCCATCAGGCTGGAGCTTGACAAGAGAAATATCTATGCTGAAGAGCGCCGGCCAGCCTACCAAATCGGCATTGCATACTGCATCCTGGTCAGCTGCAGCATCATCCCCTACCTCGGGATCCTTACCGCCGTCGGAGGCATGGTCTGCTGGATCCTCTACTGGCTCAAGGTCAACGATTACAGGAACATCCTTATTGAAAACCCGCTGAATTACCTCCACTGAAAACCCTGTGAATTTACACCGTGATTATGATCACCCCACTGGTGAACACCCGCTCCCGGAAAACCCCGGTATCGTTAAGGAATTATCGACCATCCCGGACCAGGGATGGAAGGCCGCGCTGCCGGAATAGCACATGATATTCAGTTTAATACCTATTCCGTGATCTCCTCCTCAATTAAAACACCAAGCTTCTTGTATTTTTCATAGAGCCGGTCGTAGATCGCCGCCCGTTCCTGGTTGGGATGATACTCCTTTTCAAAGCCGCTGCCCATCGCCTCCTGGGCACTGGCAAGGTCGGGATGTATGCCGGCCACTACAGATGCAGCCATGGCGGAACCCAGCGCACAGGTCTGCTCCGAACGGGCCACCCTGACAGGCATGTTCAGCACATCAGCAACGATCTGCATGACAAATTCCGATTTCTTTGCAACGCCTCCCAGCGCGATGATACCGTCGATCCGCGCCCCTTCTTCAATGAACCTGTCGTTAATGACTCGTGATCCGAACGCGGTCGCCTCCACCAGCGCTCTGAATATACGGGGGGCATCAGACCCCAGGGTCAGTCCGGCGATGGCTCCTTTGAGTGCCTGGTTGGCATCCGGGGTCCTCCTGCCATTCATCCAGTCGAGGGCAATGACACCCGATTCCTCCACCGGAATTTTCGCAGCAGCATCGCTCAGCCTTGCGATCATCCTATCGGCCGTCTCCTCCCTGATACGTCCCTTCGTCTCATCATCCAGCCAGTCAAACTGCCCAACGATCTCCTCGGTCGGCCACATCAGCACCTTTGAGAACCATGCATAAATATCTCCAAAGGCCGATTGCCCGGCCTCCAGTCCGACCATCCCAGGCACTATGGACCCGTCCACCTGTCCGCAAATCCCCTTTATAAGGTTGTCACCCAACTCCTCGCCGGAGGTAATGAGCATGTCGCAGGTAGAGGTCCCCATCACCTTGCTGAGATAATATGGCTCGATTTGTCCGCCCACCGCACCAAGGTGTGCATCAAATGCCCCGGCCCCGATGGCGACGCTGGCAGACAGACCAAGTTTTTTTGCCCACTCCCTTGAGAGGGTGCCGACCCGGCTTTCGCAGCTGTAGGTGTCGCGGAACAAACGATCCTTCAATCCCTTGAGCAACGGATCCAGGCGGGCGAGAAATTCCTCGTCAGGTAATCCGTCGAAGTCCTCGTGCCACATCGCCTTGTGCCCGGCGGCACACCTGCTTCGCCTGAGTTGCAAGGGATCGGTATCACCCGCGAGTACACCTGGGATCCAGTCACAATGCTCCACCCATGAATATGCGGCATCCCGCAGGGCTTCATCTTCGCGCAGGACATGCAGGATCTTTGCCCAAAACCATTCGGAAGAATAGACCCCTCCTTCGTATTTGGTGAAGTCGGTGCCTCCCCAGGTCCTGGACAGTTGATTGATCTCCTCTGCCTCCTGCAATGCAGTATGGTCCTTCCACAGGATAAACATGGCATTCGGATTATCTTCAAATCCTTCAGTCAGAGACAACGGCACCCCCTCCCGGTTTACCGCAACTGGGGTTGAACCGGTTGTGTCAACTGATATGGCCACAACGTTTTCGCGCACCCCTTCCGGCGCATTGTCAAGTGCTTCGGTAATGGTCCTTTCCAACCCCTCAAGATAGTCGGCGGGGTGTTGCCGGAACTGGTTTTTTGAAGGATCACAATATTTCCCCTCCATCCAGCGGGGATAATTAAATACGGAAGTAGCGGCTTCATCACCGGTCGCTGTGTTGACAATGAGGGCGCGGACCGAATCGGTTCCGTAATCCAGCCCAATAGTGTACTTATTGCTCATAACCATGGATTGCTTGATAAAGAATATGAATGATCTATTTTTGTCCGTAATATGCCCTGGTCCCGTGCTTGCGCCAGTAGTGCCTGTCCAGCAGGAACTGGTCGATAGGCATATTGTTGCCGAGTACGATGGTCCGGAAAGCCATCCTTGCCAGAGTCTCCAGGAAGAGTGCATTCTGAATGGCATCATCCGGTGAGGTCCCCCAGCAAAACGGACCATGACTCTTTACAAGTACAGCGGGTATGGTATCAGGATTTAATTCCTTGAAAGTCTCCACGATCACCCTCCCTGTTTCCAGTTCGTAATCCCCGTTGACCTCCTCCTCTGTCAGACTGCGTGTACAAGGAATCTCACCGTCAAAATAGTCGGCATGCGTGGTTCCCAGGGGTGGGATTCCGCTGCCTGCCTGGGCCCACCCCGTGGCCCATTCCGAATGTGTGTGAACGATACCGCCGATATTCCCGAAGCTCCTGTAAAGCTCAAGGTGGGTATCGGTATCACTCGAAGGCTTTAGTTTACCATCGACTATTTTTCCCTCCATGTCAACCACCACCATATCTTCGGGCTTCATGGCATCATAATGCACACCCGAAGGTTTGATCACCATCAACCCCTTTTCACGGTCAATTCCGCTTACATTTCCCCAGGTAAACATGACCAGTTCGTTCTTCACCAGATCAAGGTTGGCCTGGAATACCTCTGCTTTTAGTTTTTTTAGCATAACAACTTGTTCAGAATTAATGATTCAACCCGCCGGAAAGATGGTAATAAAGGTCGTTCCACCTCAACTCATTTTTAAAAGTACGGATCTTTGTGTCTTTATCGATAAAGAGCGTTTCTATTCCTGCAATATCTGCAAAATCTTCCATCATCTCCGCATTCACGGACATGCTGAATCCTGTATGATGTGCACCGCCGGCATGGATCCAGGCCTCGGCTGCAGTGGGCAGGTCAGGCTCAGGTACCCATAATACACGGGCAACAGGTAAGTTGGGCAGGGGCCGGTCAGCCTCCACCACTTCACACGGATTTAGAATTAGCCTGAATCTTCCGCCCATATCCACGAGTGAGGCATTCAGACCGGGTCCCTTCTCCACATCAAAGACCAGTCTCAATGGATCATCCTTGCCTCCAATACCAAGTTCATGAACCTCCATTGAAGGTTTATCCCTTGCGATGGACGGACAGATCTCCAGCATGTGTGCACCAAGTACCTTCATGCCCCCGGGTTTGAGATGATAGGTATAATCCTCCATGAAGGAGGTGCCTCCCGGCAGACCATGGCCCATCACCTTCATCGCCCTGACAAGTGCTGCAGTTTTCCAGTCTCCTTCGGCGCCGAACCCATAGCCTGCAGCCATGAGTCGTTGCACCGCATGTCCAGGCAATTGCTTCAGTCCGTGTAAATCTTCAAATGTGGTCGTAAAGGCCTTGAAACCTCCCTCTTCAAGAAAGGATTGCATGCCCAGCTCGATCCTGGCAGCCTCTTCCAGGTTAGATCGGTGGGTGCCGCCCTGGACAATTGCCGGCGCAAGATCAAATGATTTCTCAAGTAGGGCCAGGTGTTCCTTCACCTGTTGATCGGATACACTGTTGACAGATGCCACCAGGTCACCAACGCCATAGCCTGAAACAGAGTACCCGAACTTCAGTTCCGCCTGTACCTTGTCACCTTCTGTAACCGCAACTTCCCTCATGTTGTCACCAAACCTCGCAACGCGCATTCCCTGCCAGTCATGCCAGGCCATGGCAGCACGCATCCAGGCCGATATCCTCGCCTGGACAGCTTCATCCTGCCAGTGCCCGACCACCACCTTCCTGTCACGCCGCATCCTGGATAGTATAAATCCATACTCCCTGCCTCCATGGGCACTCTGGTTCAGGTTCATGAAATCCATGTCAATGGATTCCCACGGTATATCGCGGTTGAACTGGGTGTGCAGATGCAGGATCGGTTTTTTCAACTGTTTAATTCCGTTGATCCACATCTTTGCAGGCGAAAAGGTATGCATCCATGTGATAATCCCGATGCAGTTTTTATTGCTGTTCGCCTTTAACATCAGGTTCGTGATCGCTGCCCGGGTGGTAAGGACCTCCTTGAACACCATCATTACCGGCATAGCACCCTGCCTATTCAGCTCGGATACAATTGCTGAGGCATTTTTCCTGACTTCCGCCAGGGTCGCTTCACCATAGAGATGCTGACTCCCGGTGATGAACCAAACTTCATTCTTTTCCATGTGTATCATAATTCAAAAATATAACCATTTTTCGTTAATCTGAGGGCCTCTACAGCATTAATGCCTAAAATATACAGATTATATGGGACATCGATCATTGTTATTTTGTAAACACTGCTTTCTTTTTATAAAACCCATTATACAGCAGGTTAAAAAAAAATTAAATCATTGTGATTGCCTGAAATTTTCACTAATTTGGGCCTTGCTGAAGAAATGGCTCCTCATGGAGAGTGATGAATAAAAGTGAGCCTTTCTTTTTATTACTAACCAAAAAAACTAACATAGTATGAGACTACTACTACGCTCAGCGTTGCTGCTATGCTTCGCTTTTTCAACAACACTTTTTGCACAAAACGGGTATACCGATGATTTCAGTGGTGAACTCGACGATGTGATCTGGGCCAATACCACCGGCCACAGCTTTTCCATCGTGGATGAAACACTTGATATATCTGTAAGCAAGAAAGAGGAGACCGAAAAGTTCCGGATAAATTTCAACACCGCACCGTTGGACATCAAAGCCGATCCGGTACTGAATTTCAAGATCAAGGTGGATCAACCTATCAAATTGCAGTTTGATTTCAACGTTGCCAAAACCTATACACAGGTGATTTCAGTTCCTGCAACCGATGTATGGGTCCCGGTAAGTGTTGACCTGTCTGATGCAGGGCCCGAGTTTGACCTGACTGTGCTTAAGTTTATTGATGTATGGGTCAGTAAAAACGCGGTAAGCGTCAATGGTCACATTTATCTTGATGATTTTGTGCTTGGCGACGGAGCCATCATGCATGCCAATATCGGTGGAATTGAACTGCCGACTGTGTATGCGGGAACCGAAGATGTCAAATTGTTTTTCAAAGACATCACCAATGCCTCTGAGCTCACCGTGAGCGGCGCTGATGCCTATATTGAAAATATCACTGTCTCCCCGATCATTCAATCTACATTTTCCAACACGGCATATTTAATTTTTGATGTGAAGGAGGGTGTTGAAGGTGTCGGGCAAATGACCGTGACCGCAGTTGGCGGAGGCGAATATGTCGACAATTCAATTACATTCGACCTGAACGTGGTCACCAACATGGCCCCGGAAATTGATGCCCTCAGCAACGAAGAGCTGAAAGTCGGAGATGTCACCATGATTCCCCTCACCGGGATTTCGGACGGGGATGACAATATGGATCAGAAACTCAGCATCACTGCAACATCAAGCAACCAGGCAGTGGTGGCTGATGGCGATATCAGTGTTGATTACAAGCATGGCAGCCCTTATGGCATGCTGAATATTGAAGCGTTGGCTGCAGGATCAACCGATATCACCCTGGAACTGGACGACAACAAGAGCTCAAACAATACGACCAGTATTGTATTTTCAGCAGTTGCATATGATAACCTTAACCTGGCACCCACCATCAACCAGGTCGATGACCTGATCCCTTTTGCCGACGGTACGGAAAAGACTGCCATGCTCTATGGTATCTCAGACGGGAACGGTGATACACAAACGCTGACCTTCACAGTGACCAGCAAAAACCAGGACATCATCAACGATGCTTCGATCTCTGTTACCGATCTGAATACAGCCGAGGGAACAGCCGTATTGCATTATACACCGCTGTCTGCCGGAACCGACACGCTTATCGTTACAGTGAGTGACGATGCCGCAGGAACTGACAACGCTGTGAAAGAAACTACCATCGAGATCCTGGTAAAACCTGTAGAGGTATACGCCACCGGTCATGACTGGAGCCTGACCAAGGATGTGGACCGCTGGGGTGGTGACTCCGGGATCGAAGTCGAGGCTGTTCAATACGACGGAGCAGACGCACTCAAGGTTACATGTACAGATAAATGGATCTGGGGAGCACTCAACTTTACTTTCAGGGATACCTCTCTGAACCTCGAAGAGCATCCATATGTCTCAATGGATATCTATTCAGTGGATAACCGTACTCTGCACTGGCTGTGGTTCTATGATGACTGGGAGATTACGCATAGCGAGGCCCACAGGAATGACTTCCCGTCAGTGACCAGTCCGGATGGCAAAGCCAGGTGGGCAGAACCCAACGAGTGGACCACCATCACGTTCGATTTCAGCGGTGAAAACGAAATGAGCCGTGGTGTTGATGACGAACCTGTACCGATCAATGCAAAACGCATTGTCAGGATCCTTTATAACTATCATGACGCAGAAGGTTCATGGCCACGTCCGCCTGAATATTCAGGCACATTCTATATCCGTAATTTCCGCGTGGGTGACAAGGCGCTTGCACCTGATCCATTTGCAACTGTGGATCCGATACCCGACCAGGTAATGTTTGAAAACCCGGGTGCGCAGACTGTAACCGTGAAAGGACTCACCAATGGAAAAGATGGGTTGCCTGATGTATCGATCGAAAGCCTGAATGCAGGTTTCGTTTCTCCAACCATCGGTGCAGTGCAGCCCGACGGAACTGCCGAGATCAGCTATGACCCGGGAACAGCCGTGGGTGAAGCACAAGTGGTGCTGACGGTCAGTGCGACCGGCGCACAAACAGTAACCGATACATTCCTTGTGAAGACACTGACCAAAGACGGACTGACCGCAGATGGCATTGCCATCGATATGTCGGACCGCCACCAGGTCATGAGAGGGATCGGTACCTATATGAATAAATATTATGATCTCTATACACAGGAAATGGGTGCCACCGCCATGCGCGTCGGAATCATCGGCAACCAGATCGAATCCAGCAACGACAATTTCGATCCATATGTATTGAATCGGAGTGGACTGGATTACAACGCATTCGACTGGGAATCCATGCGCCGCATGAAAGCGATGGGTGTTGAGACATTTATCCTCACCTCCTGGAGTGCTCCGGGATGGATGAAGGACAACCACAACGAATCCTGGTTCAAGGGCAACGTAGTCCCATGGGAGGAAGCCCCGAACCGTACATCCCCATTCTACTATGACGAATGGGCTGAGTACTTCGTAGCAGCCTACAGGATGTTCGAAGAGGAAGCAGGAATCAAGCTTGCCGGTATCGGTATACAGAATGAGCCAGCCTTCTACGAACCCTATCCATCTGCAATCCTTAGTCCGGAAGAATTTGCCAGGATCATTGCTGTTCTTGGAAAACGACTGGAAGACGAAGGCATCGAGACCAAACTCTTCATGCCCGAACAGGTGTTTAGTCAGAACAATTACAGCATGGCCGAATACATGACTGCCGTGAATGCAAATCCGGATGCTGACAAGTATACCGATGTGATCGCAGTACATGGGTATGCATCAGATGGCATCGGCTCAGGAACACCCAATTTCGCAGCCTGGACTACCATGTACAACCAGGCACAGGAAGGATCCCGCGCACGGGAGCTCTGGATGACAGAGACGCACAGGGGATATGGTGACTATGACGATGCAATGTGGATCGCCATGGCCATGTACGGTGGATTCGAATACGGGAACATGGGCCTCTGGACCCAGTGGGGAATTGTTGGTCAGCACATTGTTGACGGTAACCCGACACAGATGCTCTATACCGTAGCCAACTATGCACGTTTCATCAAACCTGGAGCTGTCAGGGTGACTTCCGCAAATGACAATGACGATCTCTTTACCACCGCCTGGGTGGATGAAAAGGCAGGCGAACTGGTGGTTGTTGCAATCAACCAGTCAGACCAGCCCATCTCCACTTACCTCACGGGAACAAACATTCCCGAGGCGTATGATACCTACCTTACATCTTCCATCAGGGGGTGTGAATTTATGGGAACCGTATCAGACAGTCTCGTGGTGATCCCGCCGATGAGTGTCATGACCCTTGTATCGAAAGGGAACAAGGCGCCGACAGTTGACCCGGTGGATGATATGATGGTGGCATTCGACGCTGCGCAGCAAGTGATTACCCTCACCGGTATTGATCCTGTTGAAGCAGACCAGGCCATCGCATCCATTGAAGCCGTCAGTGACAACACCACGCTGATCCAAAATCCTGTTGCAGGCACATTACAGCCCGACGGATCAGTATCACTCACTTTCCAACCTGAAACAGGAGAGAGCGGAGTGGCTGCCATCAGTGTGACAGTAACCGATGACGGAGCTCCTTTCGTGGCGAATTCCACAACCATGGTATTTGATGTGATGGTATATGACATGTACAACAACATGCCGGTTGTGGACAGGGTCAATGACCAGTATGTGATGGAAGATGCGGCCGGCACAATGTCAGTGGCTGTTACAGCAACTGATGGTGATGACGGAACACAATCACTTACCGGTACTGTTTCAACAGACAATGCTGACCTGATCACAGGACTGACGTACAACAACACAACACATGAAGTTGAATACGAAGTCGTTCCTGAACAATTCGGGGAAGCCACAATTTCAGTTACCATAACGGATGACGGCGGAACCGGTAACAACAACGGCAACCAGTCCAAAGAACGAGAGTTCAAGGTGTTCGTCGCTTCTGTGAATGATGCACCTGTTGTTACAGCACTGGAAGATCGTCAGATCGGTCTGAATGCACCGGAACAGGTGATCAATATAGAAGGTATCGGAATGGGTGATACATTCGGACCACAGCAATCTATGATGGTATGGGCCGAATCTTCCAATCCTGCCCTGATCACACCACCCATGGTGGAATATGGAGGTGGCAGCACGGGTGTGCTGAAGTTTACGCCCATCAGGAATGAGATGGGTGATGTGGATATCACTGTATATGTAAGGGATGACGGCGGTGTGCTGAACAACGGAACCGACCTGACAAGCTTCACATTTAACGTAGAGGTGATCCCGACCGATGTGAACAGTCCGCCATCCATGACTGCATTGCCGGATACAACACTCCTGGTTGAAGAAGGAGCACTGACCATCAGCCTGGAAGGTGTGGATGACGGAGATGAAGATGAAGATCAGACCATCACCATTACGGCAGAGAGTTCAGATGAGGGAGTCGTAGGAGCACCAGTCGTGAATTGGGTTCCTTCAGTCGGCGTGGGAAGCATCAAGCTTACCCCTGTTGCAGTTGGAACAGCTACGATCACCATCACCATCAAGGACAATGGCGGCACCAACTACGGGGGTGTGGATACACAGGTATATACATTTGTCGCAACTGTTGATACAAATATTGGTATCGGGGAGCGTCTGAGTGACAATGTGAAGGTATACCCGAACCCAGCCAGGGAGAGAGCCTTTGTTGAACTTCCATATATCAGCAAACAGATGGAAATCAGGGTGACTGATGTAACCGGAAAGACAAGGATTCACCAGAGGATCCCGGCCGGAACACAAAAACACGAGATCGAACTCTCTAAGCTGGATGCAGGATTCTATACGGTCATCATCAGCACAGACGATGATGCGTTCCGTTCAATCTTAATCAAGAATTAAACAATTGATAGTGGAGTGGTCGCTAAGTTGATCACCCCACTATCTTTCATTACTAACCAAATATTTTTTAGAACTAAAAATTAACAACTATGAAAAAACTTTATCTACTTTTTGTTGCACTATTTGTCAGTGCATTCACCTTCGGCCAGACGGTCGATATAATGCACGAATCCTTTGGGGACGGTGGTTATTGGATGGGTGCCATGAACACAAATCCAAATCTTACCTCCGTAGCCATGTTTTCAGACGACAATGCACGTACACAGACCTGGAATGCCTCCGGACAGAGCTATGAAGGCAATTCGAAGGGATTCCATGTGATACTTGCTGATACGGATCCCGGGGACACAGTAAGGTTTATGATCCCTACCAATGGTTTTACCAATATTGTCTTTTCCCATGGTGTATATACATGGGGAGCAGTAGGCGGACAGGTGGAGGCTGCATACAGCACCGACGGAATCAGCTGGACTATCTTCGACGAATCGGCCCTGACCACAGGGGACCCAAGTGGATCAGCCTGGCAGCTTTTCACGTACAGCGAAATACTGCCCGAAGCGGATGAACTCCACATTAAAGTGTACAGAACAGCACCGCAAATCCATCTGGATGACCTGCGGCTGACAGCTGAAACAACAACCGACAATGCGCTGCTTAGCACAGTCAGCCTGGACGTAGGATCCATCGACTTCGCATTTTACACCAACGATTATGAAGTATGGGTTCCTTATGGAACATCAGCTACGCCGGTAATTACGGCTGAAGCCTTTGATGCAGATGCATCAGTATCCATTACAGATGCAGCTGATATTACTTCAGCGACTGAAGCTGACCGTACCTCAACCATTGAGGTGACCGCAGAAGATGGCACAACCATCAATACCTACACCATCCTCTTCAATGTGACACCTCCGCGTGAGAATGCCACACTGAATGACATCGAACTGGGATATGCCACGCTGGCACCTGCCTTCGAATCAGACAGGCTCAGGTACCTGGTGGACCTTCCTGATACTGCAACAGTGGCTCCTTCTGTCAACCCGTTGGTCGCTGACAATGCAGCCACGGTAACCATTACAGGTCCGACGGATATCTCAGCTGCCGACGCTGCCGACAGAACAGCTTTCATCGAGGTTGTCGCGCAGGACGGCGTGACCTCAGTCACGTATGAAGTAGTCTTCAAAGTAGGCGGCGGAAGTACCGACCTGTTCGTGATTGATTATGAGACATTTGGCAATGAAGGAAATAAGTTTGACATCGTGTTGAGCTCCTATGCCGGCTTTACCTCAGATTGGGCATGGGGAGACCAAAATGTTCACATCAGGACTTCTAATCCATCCACAGGATATGACCTCGCATCCGGAAACAACCGGATCGAAGTTCAGGCCGGATGGGGCGCACAAGGGAATGACACACTGGTCTTCACTGCAAACACCAGCCAGTTCTCCAATGTTACACTGGCAACTGGTATCTAC
>CAKZNC010000229.1 GCA_937129385.1 uncultured Bacteroidota bacterium | reverse complement strand
GTTACCGGTCGGATTGTTAAGGAATAGGAAGGGTTAACCGCAGAGGGCCGCGGAGGAATTTTAGATTACGTACCTGAAATTCACCCCGAAGCCGCCATAGAAAATATCAGTGGTCTGGATTAACCTGAAATAGGGTCTCCAGTCAATACTCAGGGTAAAAGGGATGCTGTTGAATGCGTACAACAGTCCGATCTCACCCACACCACCAAGGGCAAAATTCCCGCTGGCATCAAACGGAAAGTAAGCATATGGCCCTACTCCCATGTACCAGTTGAATGCTTCGTCACCAAGAGGAAGATACAAAAAATCAAATAAGACATCTGTTCCAACACCCTGTCCGAATGATAGATCCATGTGGACACGGCTGAATTTGCTGGTCGAAAAGACCGCATCAAGGGCAACGCCTCCATTGCCTGAATATGCGCCTCCACGGATTCCGATTTCCTGCGCCTGGGTATTCAAAAATGCTGTGGCTAAGAATAGAAGTGTAATGACTATTTTTCTTGTTTTCATAGTTATAATTTATCGGATGAATAATATGTGCGATGAATGGTATTTGTAACTCAATTGATGCCTCATGAATAAAACATTGCCAGCATGTCAAACTTGTTCATCACTATTTTATTTTTTCGCAATCTTTACAATCTTCTTCGATCTTCTCATTCAATTGCTTCACCAGGTCGGCATAATGGCCTCGTTTCCCGCATTCATACATCGATTCGAAAGGATTCCTGTCCAGGACATGATCCAGGAGTTCCTGGATGGATGGAGGTTCCTCAAGCGCAATATATTCTGTGTACGTATAACTGGTAAAAACTGTATTCGGTCCAATGCCACGACGATCCAGGAGAAAAGTTCCCCTGAGCCGCACCGGGTAAACAGGGTCACCTTCAAATAACAGGTCGGATGGACCAGGATAGGAGACAATCTTGTCTTTGGCATCATTCATCGTCACCGGAACATTCAGGTAATAATCCCCTTTTGTCTGGTAAATGATCACCGGTTCCGCTGCATCGATCATACCTGTTGATATTTTTGCCGACCTGCATCCCCCGGCAAGCACCAGGAGCAGCAGGAGGATGGATATTCTCATTTTTGAAACCAATTTATTACAAATATATGAATAAACAAGTGGCCCCGGGGGCGAGGTAGCCTTGCGGGTCGGAAGGAGCTCCCTATTGCTTATCAACCTTCAGTTCCAGCGGAGTGATCTCTTCACCCCAGTACACAGTTGTATGCGGGAACGGGATCTCGATATTTTCCTGGTCAAAGCTCTGCTTCAGTCTTCTCCTGTATTCCCTGCCTACGGTCCATTGCTGAATGGGTTTGGTTTTCAGTCGCGCCTTGATCGTAATGGCACTGTCGCCAAAAGCATCCACGCCGAAGATCTCAATGGGCTCAATGATCTTGTCCTTAAATCCCTCATCGGCCTTCAGTTCATCACCTACCTCCTTCATGATCTCCATGACCTTATCAAGATTCTCCTTGTAGGCCACACCAATATCAAATACCATTGCCGACCAGTCCTTGGTCATATTGGCAAGGGTAGTGATCTTCCCGTTCTGGAAAACATGGACGGTACCTGAGAAATCCCGAAGTGTGATTGTCCGGAACTCAATCTTCTCCACCAGTCCGCCAGTCCCGTTAATGATCGCCACATCACCGGTTCGGACACGGTTTTCGAGAATCATAAAGAATCCCGTAATGAAATCCCTGACCAGCTCCTGGGCACCGAAACCGACTGCAAGTCCGACAATACCTGCACCGGCAATGATGGGCGCAATATTGATGCCGAATTTCTGTAATACGATCATCAGGAAAACAACCCACAGGATGATGATGACCACACCCCGGATGATCGAAGTCAGGGTGTGAATGCGTTTTTCAACTTCCAGTGCATCATCCCCTTTTTCAGCTCGCCGTATAAAAGCCTGTTTAAATTTCTTTACCATGAAACGGACCGCCCTCATGGCGACAAGGAATATAATGAGGATGATCAGCAGGCCAGGCAACTCATTGATCACCCATGTCTCAAGATTTTCATAAAGCTGGGTCCAGAATTCAGCATCAAATAATTTTTCCATTTCTTGTCAGTTTTAGGATGTATTTTACTGTTGGTCAACAATAACTATTTACAGATGTTCATCGGGTCAGCGTTCGACACATCATACCCGATGGTACTTTTTCCATCTTTCGGACTTCAGAACCGGTCACTGTTCAGCAGGAATTCCAGGAACTCCTCAACCTGTTCCACATCATCCAGGTGGTATTTTGCTGCAGAGAGCTGACTGTGTTTGCCCACCAGGATACCGATGCCATCATCGGCCAGTGCACGGAATGCATCTTCATCGGTAACATCGTCTCCAATATACACCGGCATGCTCTCGTCGGGAAATGACAGGTCAAGATGGTTCATGATCCATTCCAGTGCTTTCCCCTTGTGCCAGTCGAGTGCGGGCTTGATTTCCAGGATCTTCTTGCCGCGCCCCTTTTTAAAATCCGGATCATCACTGATGAGCCGGTTGACCTCCTGCACAATCTTTTTATAGGTTCCCGGAGGAGCATTCCTGTAATGGATCGCGATGGCAAAATATTTTCTTTCCACCTGCACGCCCTCTATTTTTTGCTCCAGGACAATTCTCAATTCCTCTTCCATTTCATCCAGTCCTGGCAAGAGTTTTTCGGCATTTTCCTGTTCCATGTACAGACCATCCGGTCCGGTTATCCTGAACCCGTGGCTGCCGGCATAGATCACCTCTTCCAGCTGCACAAAATCCTCAATATCCGATTTATCACGACCGCTCACCACCGACACCCTGTGGTTTTTTGCCAGGTCGGCCAATTTGTTTCTCATGGTATCGGTGATGTATGCTTTCTCCGGATCCTTGACAATGGATGCAAGTGTTCCGTCATAGTCGAAGAAAAAGACAGGTTTCTTCTTTCCAAACCTTGATTCAAATGATGTCTTGTTTTTAAACAGACCGGGAATTTCCTGTATAAACCCGGTTTTATTTTCCGAATTTTCAATTATCTCCAGCTGCTCCGGATTGTGAATTACAAGGTTGGCTCCCTCGTCATAAAATGGACGCAGGTTCTCCTTGTCCAGTGTAAGACCAATGATGGTATACAGCCCTTTTCTTCTTCCGCCGGCAACCGCTGCGGGATGGTCGGTCAGCAGAATGGTCCTTTTGGCCTCTGCATCCGTGTGCATGATCGCCTCTTTGATCCTGGCAGAGACCTTGTTCCTCTTGATCTCATCTTTTATATCAACAACCCTCACCTTTTTCGGCAGGTCGCGGATCTCCCTGGTGGACCTTTTTGCTGAAAGTCCTCCACCCAGTACCAAGGTGATATGTGCACCGTTCTCTTCCCATTCAGTCAGCAATTCCCCCGAAGGAATACTGTCGTGCATGACCAGTATCACTGCAGAGACATTAAATAATTTTACACTGCAATCATCTTTGCAGTCATTCATCTTTTTCATCCGGCTACCTCCAATTTATAAGCGATTTCAATGCTCCTATTGTCAAATGATATGCCGAATGAGGGGCAGGATTGGGGGTACGCGTGAATTCCTTCGAAAACAGGGCCCCGGACATCGCTGAATGGCCTGTTAAACCTGAAGGTTCTTAAACCTGTGCCGACAAACTTCTACTGTTTTGTAGATGTATGGCAACAATAGCGACTTACAACGTATCGTGACCCTGCTCAAGCAATGCCTTCATCGATGACAGTCTGGCATCGGCAACATCCGGGGCCGGAACACAATTACATTTCAACCTGAAATTATTTATATTCAGCCCATTGAAGAGCTGAAGGGTTAAAAAATATTTGGATTGGAGGGACGAATCTTTATATTTACATGTTGACCACCTATAAACCTTAAGGAATGCGAGGCAGACCGGCTACCTACTTTGTGATTTTCTCTTTCCTTGCAATCATAGTTGTATCTGCCTGTGAGAATAACAATGAATTTGATTTGTACGGTGTTATGAGTTGTGACACCACTGATATCACCTGGGACAACACCATCGCGGATATCATGCAAAAAAATTGCGTGGAATGCCACGGGCCTGACATCTCCTACAACAATGTCAGGCATGACAGTTATGAATCTGAACTTATCGTTGTGAACAACGGGAAACTCAGAGGAGTGGTCAATCACCAGTCTGGATTTATCCCAATGCCCTTTGACCGCCCACAATTGCCTGAATGTGAGTTAAAGCAGATCAACATCTGGCTTGACAACGGTGCACCCGAAAACTGACGAAGATGAAAAGAGCTTTGGTATTTTGTATTGTTCCGTTGTTGTTCCTGCATCCAAAGTGCGGAGCCCAGGACCTTGATTCACTGTTAAACAGCCTTGGAGATCCGGATTCCCCGTCCTATGTTTACGGAACTTTTAAAGGCACAACCGTTATCAATGGACAATCCGTTGAGTTGCCACAATCCGGTGATCTCAATTTCAGGATCTCCCACCGCTTCGGAGCCGTCAACCTGGGGATTTACGAATTATTCGGAATTGACCAGGCGACCACGCGATTTGGTTTTGAATACGGTATCGCTGAGATGGCTGCGCTCACATTCGGACGCAGCTCTTTTGAAAAAACATATGACGGAGGTGTCAAGCTACGGCTGCTACGCCAACAGACTGGTCCACGTAACATTCCGTTTACACTCACTGTCTATTCTGCCGCCAACATCGAGACACTGAAGTGGCAATACCCGGAACGTGACAACCTGTTCTCATCCAGGCTCTCTTATGCAACTCAGCTGCTGATCGCCAGAAAGTTTGGTCCGGATCTTTCCCTGCAGTTCTCACCATCCTATGTCCATATCAACCTGGTTCCAGGCCCCGAGGACCAGAATAATATTTTTGCCGCTGGATTCGGAGGAAGATACAAGCTTACAAAAAAGGTATCTGTCAATGCTGAATATTTTTACCTGCTGCCCGGACAAGCAGCAGAAGATTTTGTCAACTCATTGTCTGTAGGCTTTGACATTGAAACAGGCGGACATGTATTCCAGCTCCATTTTACAAATTCACAATCCATGGTCGCCAGGGGTTTCATTGCCGAAACAACAGGGCACTGGCTGGATGGTGACATCTATTTCGGGTTTAACATTTCAAGGGTATTCAGACTGGATGAAAGAAGAAAAAACATATATTGAGGGCATGAGACAACTTGCTGCCGGGATAATAATCATGTGTGCATCCCTGGTTTACGGACAGGGGAATACGATCTACCTATGTGAAAATGGTAAGGTGAATTTCATTTCAGATGCTCCCCTGGAGATCATCAAGGCAGATTCAGATGAATTGATTGGGGTACTCAATACCGCTGAACGAAGTTTCTCTTTCAGGGTTGCTTCCAGGAGCTTTGAAGGATTCAACAGTTCATTGCAACGCACTCATTTCAATGAGGATTACATGGAAAGTGAGCGTTTCCCGAATTCAACATTCAAAGGCAAGATCATCGAGGAGGTGGACCTCTCTAAACCCGGTACTTACTCGGTCAGGGCAAAGGGTGTACTTACCATACACGGGGTCTCCTTCGACAGGATCATCCGAAGCAATATTGAGGTTACTAACAACAGGATAGATGTAAACTCCGATTTCACTGTCTTCATCGATGATCATGATATTACCATACCTTCCATCCTGAATAAAAAGATCGCTGAAGAGATCAGTGTAAAGATCAAACTGACACTTCAACCCAGATAATGACAGCCAGGAAAAAATATCTCCATTCCCTGATTTCAGTCACCTGGATCATGGTGGCTTCCATCTGCCATGGTCAGACCCCATTTCTGAAGGAGATACCTCTTTTCCAGGGAAGGGAGGACTACAAGGTCAACGTGGTCTACCAGGATCCGCTTGGCTGGATGTGGTTTGGGACCGACAAAGGGCTGTTCAGGTATGACGGGATCAACCTGGACCACTACACACGCACCGACAGCCTGGCAGACGACAACATCACGGTACTGCATAATGACAGGCAGGGCATGATGTGGATCGGGCACAAAAACGGAAAAATTACCAGGTACGACCAGCATCAGTTTGAGATCTTCCGGCCGGAAGAGGGACTGGGAAGGGTCGAGATCACTGATATTATTACAGATCAAAAGGGAGACATCTGGTATTCCACGCTGGGTGAAGGGGTCTTTCGTTACAACGGCAGGTACCTGAGTAATATGAACACTGACGACGGTCTTTCCGACAATTATGTGTATGACATTGAGATCGATACGACAGGAGCCATGTGGCTGGCCACTGATTATGGAATCACCTGCTTTAAAGACGATTCTGCCGATATCATCTCCATGAAAGACGGACTGCCGGATAACATTGTAAGGGTAATTAAATCAGGATCGGATGGCATTCTCTGGGTTGGCTCCGAGGAGAAAGGCATTTCCACTTATGATCCTGTTGACGGAACAATTACCCAAATTGAAGGATGGAATTACGGGCCCATCACCGGCTTTGCCATGAACCTCAAAAATGAATTATGGGTAAGTACCAGTAACAAGGGGATTGTCAAGGTTTTGCTGGGAGAAGGGGCAGGTACAACCAGCTATCAGCAGATCACTGTTGAACAGGGACTGGTGTCCGACAGGCTGAACGGAATCATCAGGGACCGGGAAAACAATATCTGGATTGCATGCCGTCGTGGCGTAATCCAGGCGCTTCCCCCCGTATTTGAATTCCTGAACCAGCAGACCGGAACCCCTTTTGAAATGGTATACAGCTTTACGCTCGACCTCAATGGAAATTACTGGGTATGCAGTGAGACCGGTCTGTTTAATGGGATCAAAGACCAGAACAGCAGCCTGGAATGGGTGAATGTTTCTGTGCAGACCGGTCTGGGCAACCAGAATTTCATATCCATCTACCTGGATCCACTGGGGTCGGTCTGGACAGGCACATATGGATCAGGGGTGTTCAGGATCGACCCGGAAGATTACGGGTACGACAATTTCACAACCAGGGATGGATTGAATGACAACAACGTTATCCATATTGCCGGGAATGAACAGGGGACATGGTTCTCGACGCTTGGAGGAGGGGTATCAGCCTATAACTATGAAAACGACGGGATTGAGAGTTATGAAGATGAGCACCTCAATGAAAGTTATGTGTATGCGACCTTCCCTGTTCCCGAGGGTGAGACCTGGATAGCGGGATCATTGCCCTCCCCTGCCCTTCTCAGGGATGATTCTGTAATCTATATGGATCATTTTAATTTTGATTTCCCGCAACTGTATGGCATTGCTATCGATTCTGCAGGTCATACATGGTTCAATACCAACAACAGGGGAATCCTGTGTATGATGAATGATACCATTTTGCATTTCGGTGAGGCGGAAGGCATCAACTTTGAAGAGATCCAGTCCATCGTTTTTGACAAATGGAACAACCTGGTGATCATTTCAAATGAAGGGATCAAGTTTTTCAATACCGAGCGCGGAATCGTGAAAAATTTCGGTGAAAATACCGGGTTGTCCTACCGGTACCCTGTGCTTAATGCGGTGTACACAGACAAAAACAACCAGGTCTGGATCGGCACAGAGACAGGAATTATAAAATACAATCCTGATTACCTCGACAAGATCAGCGACACACCACGTATCTTTCTTTCCACGGTGAATCTATTTGGACAGCCGGTGGACAGGATGGAATCGGTTTACAGGTACAATGAGAATAATTTTACCTTCGGGTATACCGGCATCTGGTTCAATAATCCTGAAGGGCTCTCCTACCGATACAAACTGGAAGGATATGACCTGGACTGGACCTATTCCAGGAGGAACCAGCCCTTCACCTATTCAAAACTGCCAGCCGGGGAGTACACATTCATTGCACAGGTAAGTCTGGACAACAGTCAGTGGAGCGATTCTGAAGCATCCGTCTTTGCATTTACAGTCAAACCTCCCTTCTGGAAAAGGGCATGGTTCATAGTACTGATGATCCTATTGGTGATCTCAGGGGTGCTGCTCTATATTCGTCTTCGCCTGGCCAATCTGAGGAAAGCCAGGGACGAACTCGAAAAAGAGGTCCACAGGCGGACAGAGGAGATCAGGTCCCAGAACGAGGAGCTGGAAAGCCAGAAAGAGGAGATCGAAGCACAGCGGGACCTCGCCGAGGAGCAGCGTGATCAGATCGAGCACCAGAATGAAGAGATCCAGGCCAGTATCAGGTATGCCTTCAGGATCCAGTCTGCAGCATTGCCTCCGAAGTCCTACCTGGATGATATTTTGGGGGATCATTTTGTGCTCAATAAACCGCGCGACATCGTCAGCGGGGACTTTTTCTGGGTGGCCAAACGGGACAATCATCTGTTCTTCGCAGTGGGTGACTGCACCGGTCATGGTGTACCAGGGGCTTTTATGAGTATGTTGGGGCTGACTGCACTGAATGATATCGTGAAATCACTTGATATTTGCCAGGCTGGAGAGATACTTGACCGTCTTGCCAGCCGGATCCGGGATTCGTTGCACCAGGGATCGGCTGATGGCCATACCTCCAAGGATGGGATGGACATCTCACTCTGCATATACGAACCTGAAACCAGGAAACTGCAATTCGCAGCTGCGCATAATGACCTCTATATCATCAATAACGGGGAGCTACGCACCGTGGGTTCCAACAACATCGGGATCGACAGCTTTGTGGATGAATCGTTCAACTTCACCAATCAAGAGCTCACCCTGGATAAAGACGATATCCTCTACCTCTTTACCGATGGATTCCCCGATCAGTTTGGCGGACCGAATGGCAAGAAATACAAGTACAAACGATTCAGGGAATTCCTGCTGAAAATCCACGGTGAAACAATGATCAGACAGAAATGGCTGCTTGATGAGGAGATCGAAGCATGGAAGATTGGGCACCTGCAACTTGACGATATCATGGTGATGGGGGTGAAACTTTAGTCAGTCGGCAGTCTCCAGTCTCCAGTCTCCAGTCAGCAGTCGGTAGTCTTCAGTTGGCAGTGACTGTGGGTAAATGTCGCCAGCTACGATAGGAGCTGGTCCCGATAGCCGACGACAGGAGGCGTATAGGGGGCAGTCAGCAGTCAGCCGTCAGCCGTCAGTCGTCAGTTTCCGAGGTGGGGTACCGCTTTTCAATGAGCCATGAGAGTCCCATTCCATAGATCACAAAAGAGAGGAATATAAAAAAACCTGGAAGCAGTTTGGTTCCATTGGTGGTAAAGGTCTCCACCGGTTTGGCTCCTTCGTTAAATTCCTCCATCTGGTTGTCCACGATACCGTTAAAACCAATGTAGGCCATAAAGATCGCCACAACGAACACATCGGCCATGGACCACTTGCTTGACTTAAGCGTAAAAAAGCGAATGAGCCTGCTTTGCTTCATCTTGCCGTTGCCCCCGGTGTAGGCCACTGTACTCACAAGCTTTAACGTTGGGAAAATAAGGCTGAACATAAAGATCAGAAAACCCACTATGATCATCCTGGCAGATCCGTCTTTCAATAGGATCACCACCATGTCGATCACGCTCTTGCTCTGAAAATAGAGGATGTTATCCTTGAAGGCCATCTCCTCTCCCAGGAGCTCGAACCTGACCAGGTCGATCTTCGCCTCCAGCTGGATCATCGGAAGCATGACGCCTCCGATCAGAAGGACAATGGCCCCCAAAACCAAAATAAGTACCTGGTAAAAACTGATCCGGGAGCTTGTGAAGAAAGTCAGTAAAAACACAACCAACAAGGCTGCAAGAATCAGGATCATATGGTGATCGAGCCGATCCATATTCGCCGACAATTTATCAGTCAGCACCCGGTTTGCCTCCTGTCTGCTGCCGACCTCATGTTTCTCCATCAGTTTTTCCAGCTTCTCCATGTCTGCAAGACTCCGGGTGGATGCGATATACTGATCGAGCTTATCAGTCATGAAATCCTGAATGGCCTGTTTCGTCCTGGGATCCTCCAGCTCCACAAGGATCTGCGAAGCAAATGATGGCACGCTGTCACGCAACTGTTCCACATCAATTGCCAGTCCGGCCACCCATCGCTTGATCCTCGAAAACTGACCCTCTGTACGCCTCTTCATCAACAACTCAACCTCATCAATAAGATCATACAGGATCGTCTCAACACGATCTTCCAAACGCTGCTGATTCTCATGCGTGATCTGAAATTCATCAATCTTCTTCTCCAGGATCTCCTTGACCTGTACCGACCATTCCTCGACATTGAGAAGGTTATACTTGATATGATTCACCTCCGCGAGATCCTTACGAAAATCCTGGTTCTTTTCTGACACCCTGATCAGGTGAATTAAAAACACCGAGGCAGCAATCACCACCACCAGGCTGAAAATATCTCTTATACGAGTCCATTTTAAACTCATTGATAAGGTTTGGTTAATTTGATTTTATATAATAACCGAGGTGCTCACCTGCAATATTTTCACAAATGATGAGACAAGGGTTAAAGTCATCCATAAAATTTAGGTCACCAGGCTCGGTTTACCACTATTCTCAGTACCTGATCTTTCGAAGGTCCTTTTTCGAAAATCCATCTTTATTTTCGTTTGTCACCTCACGGTAATTATAATAGTAAAGCTCCCCTTGAGGATCAAAAATCATTTCAAAACAACGTCCTGCTCCATCGTTCCCTTCCGGTCCAACATGGTGAAGGTACAAAACATTTTCTTCATCCTTCTCAAGGGTTTCTTCCAGTTCCTCCAGGGTAACAAATTTGACATAGTTGGGATATACGTCCTTCACTTTGAACAACGTATTCATATCAGGTGTCATCTGTTTTTCCATCAACATCAGGGCTTTATCCCTGAAATCCCGTCCCCTGTTAAAATATTTTTTCCCAAACATTTTCGCTATAAGGCGTCTGCTCTGTACAAACCTTACATGGCGTTGTACATATTCTACGATTGCCGGAACGGCATAACCATAATCAATTTCAGGATCATCATCATATGCAAGGGGTAAACTAACCAACTCGGGCATCTCCTCAATCTCCTGGGCTCCACCTCCCATCAGTAGGTTCAGAAAATTATAACTTACCCCTTCCGGGTCGTCCTCGAAGGTTGTTTCAACCAATACGAGAAATGAATACTTCGACATGAACCGGCGTTCTTCAAATTCTTCGCGGTCAATGATCTCATAATCTGTAATTTTCCAGTGCTTCTCAACGGCATCCTTGATGTAAATATTATAGGAGACACTGGCATCCTCAAGTACCACACAGGTGGTGGAGTTCATAAATAAACCCATCTGCTCTGTAGACGGAAGCGGTGGTTTATCTCCGGCATTCACAGAAACAGATCCTAACAATAATGTAAAAATGACCCCTATCCTGGGGACGATTTTCAACAGGTTGCAAGCTAATTTTCTTCGCGTTTTCATTTTTAATTCAATTAAAGGTTCATGATAATTCCAGGCTACCGGATTAATGAATGCTGATCCGGCTAAGATTGTATATCCATAACAAGCTGATTAATATTTTGTTGTGTCTTATGGATCACTGACAATAACAGGCGCAAATCCGTACAGCGACCATCGCAATAGAAGAAGCAAGCACCATACCAAAATAAATATTCCGCCATTTGATGCATCCCCGCCAAAGGTTTCCTGTCTTTAGATTTAGAGAATCATAAAAAGCAAATAACCATTCAATCAAATACCATGAAGACAAAACATATTTATCTTACGGCAATCGTACTGACAGGTTTCATTTTTGGAGGATGTTCCGACCAATACTTCTATACGGAAGGAAACGGAGACATCATTACGCAAACACTCGAACTTGATCCATTTACTGCGATCAACCTGCAAGGGGTGGATGATGTCGACATCTCATATGGCACTGTACAGGAAGTGAAGGTAACAGGTGATGCGAATATTGTGGGGCGTGTGCTGACCAACGTATCAGGTGACACCTGGGACATCAGGCTCGAACGTGGCCATTACCGCAATTACGATCTCAAATATTATATCACGGTTCCCCAAATCAATGCCATCTCCAATGAAGGAGTCGCACGCGTTGTGGTCAATGACTTTGAAAACACAGGCGACCTGGACCTGAATATCCAGGGGACCGGACTGATCGAATTGAACCGGATGGAGAATACCCGCAACCTGTACATCAATGTAGAGGGACTTGGGCGGGTTCATGGCTATGGCGAGTTTCCTTCCCTCGAAAACCTCGATATCGTCATTACCGGTGCAGGTAGCTTTTTAGGATTTCCTATCGTAGCAGAAGACTGTTTTATTGACGTTTCAGGCACAGGGAAATGCGAAGTCTCCGCTGAGAACAACCTGGATGTATTCATCGAAGGTGCAGGTGCAGTCTATTACAAAGGGTATCCTGAGGTTAGGCAGAATATTTCCGGACTCGGCACCGTAGCCAGCAGAAATTAACGACCTGTAAAACCAAACCCGGAGGCTTCGTCAAAGATGGTCCTCCGGGTTTCATTAATTTCATATTCATGTAATTCCGGGTACTTTGGAAATTATACATTTTTCACGGAAAACATGAGATTACTTTTCCACCACCTGTGGAACCGCTCCGCTGATACCTGGTCCGGTAAATCTTAACAGGTAGATTCCATTGTCCAGTTGGCCTACTGACAAACTGATGATACCGTTCATTCCTGGCTTGTGATGCACCAGTATTCTTCCGGTGAGATCCAGGATCTCAACATATGAGAGCGACAAGTTCCCGGAATCCACGAATAATGAACCGGAAGCGGGATTTGGATAGACCCTCACAAGATCTTCAACGGCCCTGTTTCCGATGATGGCATTTGCCTTGCCCTCCTGTACAATAAAAATGGTATCCGTATCAACAACACCCGTTGAAAGGAAGATCATTCCCGAACGGTCGGTTGTTTCATTGTTTTCATCAACGGAGACAGAAATAGTATCATCGAAGGACCCGGAGAGATATTCAGCATTCATCCATGTGTCAGACATTTCAATGGACCAGTCACTGTTGGAGGTGATCTCCAGGTTTTTTGATGAGGCATCCGCGGTGAAATAGAGGGTATCGGTCTCCGATAACGCAAATGCAGGATCGGCGCCGGCCTGTGTGATCTTAACCTGCACAGGATCCGTTCCCGTACCGTAAAATCTGAGTGTTGCTGACCGTGGTAAATTCGAGGTATTTTCGCTTAGCGCAGTGACTGTAAGAGAGGCATCGCCGACTCCCTTCTGTTTCGAAACCTGCAGCCATTCCGGAACCGGTCCGCTGAACCAGTCGGTATCACTGCTCACCCCGACAGCCCCTTCGGAACCGTTGTTTTTTTGGAGGGATACTGAAGGGTCTGCCGATAGTGTTTTCGCGGCAGATGCCCTGTTTAACGTGGGTCGGTATACCCGCAGGTATTGAAGGGGAAAGTCGCCGGCCTGCTCTTTCGTAAGGGCAAGCAGATGGTAGTCGTGGTTGAGTCCTTTGAACAGGGTGGTTGCATTTTCGAGCGAGGGTTCTCCATTGGGCTGCGGGGTGTAGCTGTCGATTCCCATCACGTAGGTGTCCCATTCTATGGTGGTTCCTTCGGGAAAAGTCATCCCGTTGACATCATGGGTCCGCTTGATATGCCATGCGCCCCGATAAGGACTGTCGGAAACTGATCCGCCGTGGATGATCACTTTCCCTGAATTAGAGATAAAGTCGTCCCGACTGTTCCCCGATCCGTCGGAGCCGGTGAGGGATCCGGTGAGGCTGAACTCACAGTAGCTTTGATCATTGCTTATGCTATCGATCACCATCACCCAGTGCTCGTTTTCCCAGGGTGTGGTATGAAAGGCACGCACAAATGCCGCATTATTCCACACCCAACCCCCACCCGGCTGTTCGTTTGGACGGGTCATGTTGTAAAGTGCAGGAATCTCCGATGGTGACTTTCCATTGACCCTGATCCCGGCAGTTGCTCCTCCCGTAAAACCGGTGGCCGGGGCGATCGCATCCACGCGGTTCCCGGCAAACGGCAGCCAGAGCGTGTCATTGATCCATTGGAGATCCTTGCCGACTTCCAGTGTAACTACGCGGCCGGCAGGATCGGTTTCCCATTTGGACTTCCGGAAGAGATAGGGCTTCAGGAGATTGGCCAGCAGGAAGTTGCCGCGGTCATTCAGGTGGGTACCGTCACGTGTGACATCATCCCTTGTGTAATCATTCACTTCCAGATAGTCGGCCCACTCACCCCTGATCTGCATCAACTCCAGGTTGTATTGGTCGGTATACCCAGGGATGAAGGTATATGACATCTGGTCCGACCAGCTTCCTTCATGGGGATCGGTCCATATGGCCATCTCGGCAGCGGTGTTTTCAAGGGTGTACTGGAGGATGGTGTCGTAGTACATATGATGACCGAAAACATGAAAGATCACCAGGTCGGGGTAGAACTCAAGCATGTCCATTTCGGTGATCTGCCAGAGGATCTGCGAGGAGAATCCGCCTACCGACCTGTTGCGGTAGACGATTTCGGAATCTGGAAATCTTTCCTGAAGGGATTCATGGATGGAATCTGACCAGGCCTGCTCACTGAGTGATTGTCCGTACACCATCACCCTGACGGTGTTCTGTTGTTCCGGGGTACTGGACTCCAGCAGGTGCATGGAGCGCTGGATATACTTACCGAACCCGGTGGTATCGTCCTGGAGATCGGGATAGATATATTGCGCATTTGTGTATGAGAAGGTGAACAGCAGCAATAGTGCTGCAACAGGTAGTTGCCTAATGGAGATTCGCATTTCTCTTCAGTTATTGGTTGGTTAGTGGATGGTAAAGATAGTTTTTTCAGTTAAGAGTTAAGAGTTAAGAGTTAAGAGACAGCGACTGTGGGAGCTGGTCCCGATAGCCAACAACAGGAGGCGTATCGGGATTAAGAGTACGTCGAGGATGGAGAGTGGAGAGCAGTGGGCAGTGGGCAGTCAGCAGCCATCAGCCATCAGCCATCAGCCATCAGCCAAGAGACGTCAGTGTTGGGCGGTGGCTAAGAGCCGGCAGTCGGCCAAAGGCGGAATGGTCCCGATAGCCGGCATCAGGAGGCTTATCGGGGTAAGCCGTCAGTGTTGGATAGTGGGTAGTGGGTAGTGGGCGGCGGGTTATGCTGCGGTTTCGGTTGGTTGGAAATCTCTGCGTTCATTGCGATGTACTCTGCGCCACTTTGCGGTTCAATTATGCGCCACTTTGTGGTTCAATTATACAAGCTATGGCGAGTCTGTGCGGTTCAACCTTCCGTGAGTGTAGCGAACCCAACTTTTTTGTAAATTGCCTATCCAAACCATCTGGCCAACCTCATGAAAAAGCTCACCCCCATCCTGCTTTTTGCGTCTGCTCTTTTCCTGTTTTCCTGCTCCGACACAATCCGACGCGAGAACATCTCCCTGAACGGAACCTGGCAATGCACCGTTACCGAATCAGGTTCCGCAATTCCTGAATCTTTCACCGGAACCATCCCGGTCCCCGGTCTGGCTGATATGGCAACCGTGAAGATCGACAGCCTGGGACTCCCCCATTCCGAAAAACGTGATCTCTGGTACAGGCGTGCCTTTCAGCATACACCTGTGGCCGGAAAGAAAGTAACCTTGAAGATACACAAGGTAAAATTCGGCCATACGGTCTGGGTGAACGGTCAAAAAGCCGGCAGCTCAAACTACTGCTTCACGCCGGCGGAGTATGATATCACGGAGTTGCTTAACATGGAGGGGTCCAACAATGAACTGGTGATCCGGGTAGGTGCATTCACCAACAACCTGGAGGAGCCGGTGATCTACGGGGCCGATTTTGAAAAGATAAGGTACCTGCCGGGAATATACGACGACGTGGAGCTGATCATCAGTGGCGACCACAGGATCCGGAACGTGCAGGTAGCACCAGATATTGAGAGCGACCTGCTACTGCTCGAGGTCTATATGCCCGATATGCAGACAGGTGAGCTGAAGTACAGGATCACGGAGAAGGTGACGGGCAAAGTGGTGTTAGAGGGAAAATCGGGAAATCTTTCGTGGGATTCAGGGCGGACGCGATTTGAAATTCCCTTCACCAATTATCACCTGTGGTCACCCGAAATACCATTTCTCTACAAGTTGGAGGTGAGTTCTGAAAACGACAACTATTCAACGACTTTCGGAATGCGTTCGTTCGGGTTTGATGTGGAGAGCGGACGAGCGGAGTTGAACGGAGAAACCTATTTCATGCGCGGAACGAACGTGTGTATCTTCCGGTTTTTCGAGGATCCTGAACGTAACGGACTTCCGTGGGATACTGCCTGGGTGCGGTCGCTGCACCGGACCTTCAAATCGATGCACTGGAATTCGATCCGCTATTGCATCAGTGTGCCACCACGCTTCTGGTACGACATCGCCGATGAAGAGGGACTGTTGATCCAGGATGAATACCCGGTGTGGACCGGCACCGAAGGGGGATTTGCGCGGATCTATCCCGATGTAACGCCCCTGACGCTGGCAGAGGAATACCACCATTGGATGCCGGAACGCTGGAACCACCCCTCCGTGGTGATCTGGGATGCACAAAACGAATCGGTCACCCCGGTGATTGGTCAGGCCATCGGCATCGTACGCGAGCTGGACCTCAGCGGGCGGCCGTGGGAGAACGGCTGGGCACGACCACAGTCACCGGACGATCCCATGGAGACACACCCCTACCGTTTCACGAGATACCTGGGACAGAAAGCGGGGGAAGAGGGTCCGCTCAAGGAGCTGATCGCCGAGCCGCAGGTACCTGACAATGGTCCCAGCGAACGGATGCCGCCTGAAGGGGGTGGCGAATATCCTAACCCGATCATCATCAATGAATACGGCTGGCTATGGTTGAACCGGGATGGTAGTACCACGACGCTTACCGACTGGGTCTATCCGAATGCGTTTGGCAAAGAGATGGATACCGAAGAGCGGCTGGAGACCTACGCCCGGCACCTGGGGATCCTGACTGAGTACTGGCGGGCGCACCGGAAAGCCGCCGGGGTATTGCATTTTTGCGGACTCGCTTATTCGCGGTCGGGGGAGCCGCGGGGGCAGACCAGTGATCATTTCACTAATATTGCGGCATTGGAACTGGAACCTCATTTCGTGGAATTTGTAAAACCGGCATTCAACCCCGTGGGGCTCTTTATCGACTGGTTTGAACTGGAGGTGGCTCCGGATGTCGCCGTAAAAATACCTGTCGTGGCGATCAACGATCTGAACACGTCACACGAGGGTACCCTGCACCTCACCTGGAAATCGGGAGAGACCCGGATTGAAGCAGCAGAGGCGGGAGTCAGCATAGAGGCGTTCGGCAGGATCGATACAACATTCAGCATACAAACCCCAGCACAACCCGGGGAATGGGAGCTGACACTTCGTATGGATACAGATATTGATACCGGTGTGAGCCGGAGATTGTGCAAAGTGAAAACTTAGATTTCAACTTTCCCCACAAGTGGCAATCTTTCCCCATTTCCACAATGTATGCTGAATGATACGCCTGTCCGACTACCAGAATCCCAGTTTTTAACTTTTCTTTGAAGTGGGAGTCACACTTTCTCAACCGGTTGTTTTTCAGCATTTTGAATTCATCCCCAATCCCCAATCGCTCCTCATGATTCTTGGACCGGTTGTAATTCGGACTGCTCTCCTGTTTCCCGCAGTAATTGGCATGATATTAACATGATTACTGGTATTGGTAAAAGGGCAACTGCAAACCAGATGGCAAAAACGAAATATTCTCTCAACATACCAGATACAGATAAGGAGCGCATCGTGCTGATAGGTGGTGGATTCGGGGGCATCAACTTCCTGGACAAACTGAAAAGTAACATGTACCAGGTGGTGGTGCTGGACCGCTACAACTACCACACTTTTCAGCCACTGCTTTACCAGGTGGCCACGGCCGGACTTGAGCCCGATTCTGTGGCCGGACCGCTGCGTAAAAAGATACATGGAAAGAGGGACTGGTATTTCAGGATGCTGAAGGTGCAGGAGATCGAACTGGAAAAGTCCGAGGTGATCACTGCAGCTGGATCGTTGTCTTATGACCACCTGGTGATCGCAAGTGGCTCTCGGACCAACTATTTTGGCAACGACAGCATCGCGAAGAATGCCTACCCGATGAAACAGGTGACCCATGCCCTGGACCTGAGAAGCACCATCCTGCAGCAATTTGAAAAGCTGGAGGTAACATCCAGGCAAAATAATGAACAGGAGAACCTCAATTTCGTAGTGGTGGGTGCCGGGCCAACCGGGGTCGAAGTCTGCGGCGCCCTTGCCGAACTGAAACGCCACGTACTGCCAAAAGATTATCCCGAACTGGATATCTCACAAATGAAGATCATACTTGTGGAAGGACTCAGCAACGTGCTGCCTGCTATGTCTGAAACTTCCGGGAAGAAAGCGAAAAAATACCTGGAGAAGGCTGGCGTAGAGGTGATGCTGGATTGTATGACCGAATCGTATGACGGCAAGATGGTGAAGCCCTCCAATGGAAATGAGATTGCAACCAATACCCTGATCTGGGCGGCTGGTGTGCAACCGAATGTGCCGGAAGGGATCCCCGCGAAATATCTCGAAAAGGGAGCAGTGAGAGTTGATCGCTTCAACAGGATTTGTCTGGAGGACGGAAAAGAGCCGGTGGAGAATGTTTATGCCCTCGGTGACTGTGCTGCAATGAAAACAGGAAAATACCCGGAGGGTCTGCCCGGACTGGCACCCGTTGCGATCCAGCAGGGCCGGCACCTGGCGAAGAATATGGTTCGCTTGAAACGATCCCGAAACTTCAAGGAATTCGAGTATGTGAACAAGGGTGTACTTGCCACGATAGGACGGAACCGTGCAGTGGCCGACCTTCCGGGGAACCGGAAGTTAAGCGGACTCGCCGGTTGGATCGTTTGGATGTTGGTCCACCTCTTCTACCTGGTGGGGTTCCGTACCAAAACAGTAGTATTTACCAACTGGATGTGGAACTATTTTACCTACGACCGGGGTGTCAGGCTCATTATCAGGCCCTCCCCAAAGAGCCAGGACCGCATCAGCCGTGAAATTGTAAGCGAAATGAACAGAGATTAAAAAGTGCCGGGTTGAAGTCCTGGAACGTCTCAAACCGGGACCGGTCTCAGCACTTGCTGAAAATCAATCCCGGGAAAAAACAAAATAACAATGAATAAACTCAACGTCACACAGAAGCTCATCAAAGATCACCTCACAGAGGGAACCATGGAACCTGGAAACGAGATCGGGTTGAAGATCGATCACGTACTGCAGCAGGATGCCACGGGGACACTGATCATGCTGCAGCTGGAGGCGATCGGGATCAAAAAGGTTTCGGCTGAGGTTGCCGTGCAGTATGTCGACCACAACCTGATGCAGTCGGATTACAGGAATGCTGACGACCACAGGTTCCTGCAATCTGCTGCCAGAAAGTTCGGCTACTGGTACAGCAGACCGGGCAACGGGATCAGTCATGTGGTACACATGGAGCGTTTCGGCGTTCCGGGTAAATCAATGTTGGGGTCGGACAGTCATACCTGCTCTGCAGGCAGTATGGGTATGCTTGCCATGGGAGCAGGCGGACTGGATGTGACAGCTGCAGCCACCGGGCATCCGTGCTATATCAAGATGCCGGAGGTAATGGGTGTGAAGCTCACAGGGAAACTGCGTGACTGGGTGAGTGCCAAGGATGTGATCCTCGAAATGTTGCGACGATATGATGTCAAAGGTGGGGTAGGAAAAATCATTGAATATTACGGACCCGGGCTGGAGCATCTCAGCGCCTGGGACAGGCACGTGATCGCCAACATGGGGGCAGAGCTGGGCGCCACAACAACGGTGTTTCCCTCAGATGAGCGCACCCGGGAATTCATGGAGCAGGAAGAACGCGGCGACCAGTGGGTGGAACTGGTGGCCGATGAAGGTGCCGGATATGACATCGATGAGCATATCGAACTGGACAAGGTCGAACCTCTTATCGCCAAACCCAGCAGTCCGGGCAACGTCGTCCCAGTCTCAGAAGTGGAAGGCACTCCTGTGTCACAGGTGGTGGTCGGCTCATCTGCCAACCCCGGACTGCGCGATTTCTGGATGGTGAGTCAGATCGTGAAGGAGCAGTCACTCCCGGCTGACCTGTCACTTGACATCAACCCCTCTTCCCGTCAAAAGATCAACGACCTGGGCAGGATGGGTGCGATCAATGATCTGATGAGCTCGGGAGCACGGTTTCACCAGACAGGGTGCATGGGGTGTATCGGGATGGGACAGGCGCCCTCTTCAGGCAGTAATAGTCTGCGTACCATGCCCCGTAATTTCCCCGGCAGGTCCGGAACAGAAGATGACCAGGTCTACCTTTGCAGTCCGGAAACTGCTGCTGTGTCTGCCGTCCACGGCATGATCACCGATCCGGTTAAGTATGGAGAAAAGCATTCTTATCCGCGTTACGAAGAACCGAAAAAGAGTGCCGTCAACAAGATGATGCTGATCTCACCTTCCCCGGATGTGCAGGAATCTGAACTGGAGAAGGGTCCGAACATCAAATCCATCCCCGATTTCGAGGAGATCGAAGATGCATTCAAGGCACCTGCGATCCTGAAACTCGGAGACAATATCTCCACAGATGAGATCCTCAAGGCCGGTGCTGTGGTCCTTCCACTTCGCAGTAACATCGAAGAGATCAGTAAATATACCTTCCATGCTGTGAGCAAGGACTTCCACGAGATGGCTGCCCATGCGAGGGACTCCTTTGGCGGACACATCGTGGTTGCGGGCGACAACTACGCACAGGGCTCCAGCAGGGAGCATGCGGCCATCGCGCCCCGCTATCTCGGGCAGATCGCCGTGATCGCAAAAAGTTATGCACGCATCGGGTTCCAAAACCTGGTGAATTACGGGATCATCCCGTTCCTGTTTATTGATAACAAAGACCACGATGGCATTGAAGAACGAAACATCCTTGAATTTGCAGGGGTAAGGAAAGCCATCGAAACAGGTGACCCCATCACTGTGAATAACACCTCCAGGAACAAGAGCATCAAGGTGAAGTGCGAAGTAACTGAAAGGCAAAAAATGGTATTGCTTGAAGGAGGGCTGATCAGGTACCTGAAAAAAAGAAGCTGACACTAAATTCTAATTATTCCCCTACCCAAACCTGTGCCGGTGCTTCGCAACGAACATGTAAACAGGGTCCCTCAGGAAACGTGGAATGACGAGGAAGGCAGAAAGTAAGGGGTATAATCGATGCATCTTTCGCGCTATACGCAATACCGCATCAGTTTTCAGGTATGCTTTCTCTTTGTAAATGTAAACAAGTGAGTCGTCGTAATCTTCAGGCAGACCGAACTTTTCAAGGTATGCTTTTCCCTCTTCAGAATATAGCGATCTGAACACCATCTTCTGATCCCCCAGGTGCTTGCGGATAAACTTTACCGAGCGTGTGCAAATTGCACATTCCCCATCTGCCAGCACTACCGGTATCTTATCAGTATCAACCATTATTTTCTCAACTCATTCATGCCCTTCCGCTTGCGGATACAGCACAGCGTAAGGCACAAATATGGTAAACAGTTTTTTCATGGTTGTAACATCATTACTATTGAAAAGTTCTGACCGGTCTCCCTGGTTCAAAAACACAATCTGCATGACTCTGCTCACAATGAGCTCACCGACTGCCGACTGGCGACTGCCGACTGGCGAACTGACTCACTTCACCGTCATCTCATCCACCACATCAACCACCCCTGTTGTATAGATGGCGATGTTGTGCGCCTGGCTTTTAATAAAGAAATTCCGCACAGCACCCTTCAGGGTGACAACCGCTTTCTTTACCTCCACATCAATGTTGTCCTCGTTGATCAGGTTGGTGCGTTCAAATGCACTCTCTATATCGTTTTTGATATTGATGTCAAGGGCCTTTAACTTTGGTTTCACAGAGAGATTGTTGTTCACCTCCACAACACCACGAACACCGTTCACGATATCTTCTATCACATTCTTCTCCCAGTAAGATCCGATCTTCCCGTCCAGGGCAACTGTGTGTTCTTTCGTCGTAACTTCCACCATCGAGGCATCTGCATTACTGTTCCAGGAGAGGATCCGGCGTATATTTTCATTGATCTCCTCATCAGTGGGCAAAGTCTGTGCCGGCGGAAAACTGATCTCGAGAAAATTACTTACCTCGGTGACTCCACTTACCTGGTAGGCATTACGCTCTGCAGCTACGCGGGCAGTGTAATTCTGAACGTTTCCCCGCAATTCCACTTTTCCGTTTTTCACGCTTACATTCACCTCATTGGCATGTACACTTGCATCCCAGGTCAGGTGGTCAATAATGTGTTGTTTTATTTTTTCGTCTTTTTCTGGCATATATTTCTCCTTCTGTTTTTATTCTGAATATTTTTCCCGGGCTCCGGGCCGTAACCATCATCCCTGGTGGTGTACCCGTGGTTCATCATTGCCTCTGAATGAGTTATTGCATAAACATATTCCGGTAGCAGTGTACCCGGAACACAGCGCGGTTGGCAGACTGTGAAAACCCGGAGACCGGGAATTGTATTTTAGTCGTTTACATCATTGTAATATCAGGCGCCAGGATCCTGGCAATGGCGATCACAAGCAGTGCAATAACCATGAACCAGAAGAAAATTCCAAAAGTGATCCCAACAGCACGAGAAGCATTGTTCTGCTCTTCGCGCGCGAGCTTTTTAGCAGGTGTGCCCTTACGTGGGGTCCTCGCCGGAGGCAGAAGCGCCCCGATAAGTAGCATAATCAAGATCGCAGTCAACAGGTAACTCAACCAACTCACTTCGCCATACATAGGTTGGATGGGTGTCATCCACGATCCAAGTCCCCATGTGAACATGAAGATGATTAAAAACAGGAACAGCATGCCGTTGAATGGTCCTACTGTGCGCCGACTGAATCCGTATACAAGGATCGCAGAAAATAACAATGCGAAAATCACTGAAACCAAAATTGATGTAAATACCATAACGTCAAAATTTTTCTAGGTTTTTAATTTATGATTTAAACACGGTCACTGGCCTAGTATATTAGCACTGGCATACCGAGTTCATTCACGAATTTCATCCTTTCACTGTTTTTTTTCAGCTTATATTCTGTAGCGACAAAAATCGCCTTCGGAACCATCACGAGTCCGGCTGCACTCTTTCTGCTCTGCCCCAGGATCGCTCCTGAATCCGGCTTACCGGTGACCACATCGGTTCTGAGCACCATCGACTGCGGGACTATATTTCCGGCGGTTTTTTCCCAGCTCTCCACACTCGCTTTCATATCTTCAACTCCCGCTTCAGGCACCACGCAAAAAGCACGTGCAGTGAGTGGAAAAGCATCAAACCATTTCAACCCGGCCTTAATCGATTCAGGGGATGACTCGCTGAAATCTGTATACAACGAGATCTCTGCCGGCTCCCGCCATGCATATCCGGGTGGTACGATCAGCAACGGAACCTCCAGTTTGCCGAAGATGCTCACCAGTTCACTTAATTCTGTGACCATCGAATTTTCCGGATCGGCGCTGGCGACGCATACAGCTCCTGTTTTATCTGCAAAAATCATTTTCAGCTTCGTCTCCACTGAATCGGTCTCCACCGTTGAATTTACCTTCAAAGGATAATTCAGCCTGGAAGCCTCGGCACTCAACAATTTGTCAAGTTCCTTCTCAACTACTTTCCTGTCACGCCCCTTGATCTCATCATGAGTCATTTTCGCCCCGGGGGTGATGGATTGAGAGTCTGAATACGGACTGCTCACACCCTTATGCGATCTCGGATCAATGATGTGCAGGATCTCCACCTCCACTTCATTGTGTTTGCCGAGATTGAGTCCGTATGGGATCACACTTTCTCCTTTTGCTCCTATGTCGCTGATAATAAATACTTTCATATGGTATATATACTGTTTTATTGATTAATTATTTTTGTTCTACCGTTTTTTATTCATGGTATGCACCGGTGTTCCGAGGTACATTTCGGCTGCTTCCATGATCGTTTCTCCCAGCGTGGGATGTGGATGGACCGTCAGGGCCAGGTCGGTCGCCGTTGCACCCATCTCGATTGCAAGTGCAACCTCTGCGATGAGATCCCCGGCATCTTTACCAACAATGCCCGCACCAAGAATCCTTTCATTCTCCTTATCAACCATCAATTTCGTAAATCCATGCTTCTCGTTAATGGCAATGGCCCTTCCCGAAGCCCCCCAGGGGAATTTCACAATCTCATAATTGGCTTCATCCGCCTTCAACTGCTGTTCTGTTTTCCCGCAGAAAGCGATCTCCGGTTCAGTAAAAACCACCCCTGGAATCACCTTTGCATCGTTAACAACATCCTTCCCTGAAGCCACCTCCGCAGCAATCTTGCCTTCATAAGAGGCCTTATGCGCCAACAATGGTCCGCCGGTCACATCCCCGATGGCAAAAATTCCCTCTGCCGTGGTCTTCTGTTGCTCATCCACACTTATGAACCCCTTCTCGTCAGTTTCAATTCCTGCCTTGTCGGGAGCGAGCGCAGAATGATCAGGTGTCTGTCCAACGGCCACCAGTATTTTGTCATATTGTTTGCTGAATGTGCCGTCCTTTCCTTCGAAAGTGACTTTCAGGTTGTTTTTATTCTTCTTGATCTCTTTGACCTTTGTCTCAAGGAAAATGTCATTAAAAACATCTTTGGTTGCTTTGTTGAACTCCCTTACCAGGTCGCGGTCCATGCCCGGCATGAAACCATCTGTAAGCTCCGCCACAGATACCTCTGAGCCAAGTCCGTGATAGATGAATGCCATCTCCAGGCCTATGTACCCGCCACCAACGATCAGGAGCTTTGCGGGAATTCCTTCAAGCTCAAGCGCCGCCTCTGATCCCATCACGCTTTTCCCGTCTGTCTCCAGGTCTTTCAGCTTCACCGGCATCGCTCCCGTCGCGATAATTGCCTGGCTGAATTCCAGCTCCTTCTCCTTGCCGTCATCCGGCGTGTAGATCAGCGTTGATTTATCCTTGAACTTCGCTGTCCCCTGCAGGTAATTGATCTTCCGGGCCTTCACAAGCTGACGCAGTCCACCGGTGAGCTTGTCGATCACTCCCTGCTTCCATTTCGCCATCTGTTGTACATCAACCTTCGGATCATCAAAATGAATTCCAATTTCCCCGGCACTGGTAGCAGCATCCTTCAGCTTCACGGCATGTAACAATGCTTTGGTCGGGATACATCCCCTGAAGAGGCATTCCCCTCCAGGCTTCTCCTCTTTGTCGATCAATGTCACCTCCATGCCCAGGTCTGCAGCCATAAACGCCGCACGATATCCTCCCGGACCTGCACCGATCACGATTAACTCATGTTTTTTGTTTTCCTTTGACATTCTGATTTATTATTATCTGTCTTTATTCTATTTCATATTGCTCTTTGCTCAAAGCCATTAGCTCTGCTTTCATCTGCGGAATAAATTCCGCAGCTATTTTAGCTTATCCGATGTGCATTGCTCATTGCCCATTGC
>CAKZNC010000228.1 GCA_937129385.1 uncultured Bacteroidota bacterium | reverse complement strand
TATTTGATATCAGGTCCTCAGTTTTGCGTCCTGACAGTTGGCCATAGGCATGACGGGCTGATTATTTTTCAACATCAAAATAGACCGATCCGTTCACCTCGTAGCCATAGCCTGCTTCGATGATCCTGCTTACGAGCTCCTGTTGTTCAATGATATGTCCGCTCGCCCGGGGCTCTATGCTTGGAGGGAGAACCCCCAGTTGTTGCATGTTGCGGTGATAATCGTTCATGTAACGTTGCACCACCTCCATTGGTTCCAGTTGCTCCAGCCGGGCCTTCTTTGCAATTTTGTCTTCTCCCTGGTCTGCATCGTTTTCCAGGTGCCCGACATCTGTGATGTTCCTGACATACCTGACATTGTATCCCACGTGTGAAAGCACCCGGAAGAGAATATCAAAGGTAATGGCCTGGCGGGCATGTCCGAGATGGGCATCACCATAAACCGTTGGTCCACAAGCATACAGCCCTACGAAGGGAGGGTTGGCGGGCACAAAATTCTCTTTTTCGCGGGAGCGTGTATTGTAGATCTTCAAGGGATTCTTCATAAGTATTCTTATCAATGGGCATATGGATGGGTAAAATTAGTAATTTTAATGCTAACATGAGGTGCCGGTGTGTTTGGGAAATAAAAACGACGTCACCTTCAAACGAATGAGCAATGGCACATAAGCGAACAAAGAGGAGAAAGGGAAAATTTACCATCGACCAGGCGATGACACAGGTAATGGGAATATTCACCCGGAATCCAAAGAAGACATACAACTATAAACAGCTGTCAAAGCAGTTGCTGCTGAACGATCAGCGGGACAAAGACATGGTGAATAATGCACTGCACAATCTTACTGAGCAAAACATGCTGGAGCAGGTTGATAAGGGAAAGTTCAGACTCAGGGAAAGGGCCGGGTATGTGAATGGCATCATCGACATGACGCAGCACGGATATGCCTTTCTCACATCCGAAGAGATCGAGCAGGACGTCTTCATCTCCCGGTCGGATCTTGGCCGTGCACTGGACGGAGACCTGGTGAAGGTGCATATTTATCCCAAGAAGAAGAATGACAACCGTCTCGCCGGTGAGGTAATCGAGGTCATTGAGCGTGCCCGCGAAACATTTGTGGGCATCGTGGAGGTTTCAAAGAACTATGCCTTTTTACTGCCCGACAGCAACAAGATGCACTTTGACATTTTCATTCCCCATGAGAAACTGAACGGGGCCGAGCATGGTCAGAAGGCGATTGCACGGATCACTGACTGGCCAGAGAAGGTGAAAAATCCATTCGGGGAGGTAGAAGAGGTGCTGGGATATCCCGGCGAGAATGATACCGAGATGCATTCCATCCTGGCAGAATTCGAACTTCCCCACAAATTTTCGCAGGAGGTGGAAGATGCAGCCGGAACGATACCGGCCAATATCACCGCGGCCGAAATAAAGAAGCGGAGAGACATGCGGGGTACACCAACCTTTACAATTGACCCTGCAGACGCAAAAGACTTCGATGATGCACTCTCAGTGAAAACCCTGAAAAACGGTAACCTGGAGGTTGGTATTCATATTGCGGACGTTTCCCACTACGTGGAGAAGGAGTCCATCGTTGACCAGGAGGCCTTCGATCGCGCTACCTCGGTTTACCTGGTGGACCGGGTTGTACCGATGTTGCCGGAAAAACTGTCAAACAATCTTTGTTCTCTCAGACCCAACGAAGACAAGTTGTGCTTTTCTGTGGTCGTGGAGATGACATCCGATGCGAAGGTGGTCGATGAGTGGTTTGGTCGTACAGTGATCAATTCGGACAAGCGTTTTGATTATGACCAGGCCCAGGCGATCATCGAGACCGGGGACGGGGAGATGAAAGAGGAGGTCCTGCAGCTGCACGACCTGGCAACCAAACTCAGGAACCAGCGATACAAGGAGGGATCCATCAATTTCGAAAGGGACGAAGTAAAATTCAATCTCGATGAAGAGGGGCGACCGCTTGGCGTCTATTTCAAGGTGCAGAAAGAATCAAATCATCTTATCGAGGAGTTCATGTTGCTGGCGAACAGGCGGGTTGCGGAGTATGCAAGTCGCGGAGGAAAGTATGAAAAGGAGGTTCCACGCGCAGAGCTGAAAGCGGCAAAGAAGGCGGCCAAAACCTTTGTTTACAGGATCCATGATCTGCCTGACTCAGAAAAACTGGAATCTTTCACTCTGTTTATCAGGAAATTCGGGTATGAGCTGAACCTGGGTGACAACCAGCAGGTGGCTGTTTCCATGAACAGGCTGCTCAACAAGGTAAAAGGGAAAAACGAACAGCATGTGATTGAGAACATGGCGCTAAGGGCCATGGCGAAGGCCAGGTACTCCACGAAAAACATCGGGCATTACGGACTTGCATTCAGGGATTATTCACACTTCACTTCCCCGATCAGGAGGTACCCCGACTTGATGGTTCACCGACTCCTGGCTCATTACCTGGCCGGCGGAGAATCAAAAAAAGCCAGCAAATATGAAAGTCGCTGTGATCATGCTTCAGAAATGGAACGCAGGGCCATTGAGGCAGAGCGAGCTTCCATTAAGTACAAGCAGGTGGAATTCATGCAGGATAAGGTTGGACAGGTATTTGACGGGGTGATCTCAGGACTTACCGATTGGGGCATCTACGTTGAGATCGTGGAGAATAAGTGTGAAGGCATGATCTCTTTGCAGGGGCTTGTGGATGACTTCTATGAATTTGACGAAGATGATTATAAGATCATTGGCCGTCATTCAGGAAAAGAATTTGAGATCGGACAACCATTGAAGATCGAAGTGACCAATGCCAACCTTTCCCGCAGGCAACTCGACTTTAAGATAGCAGAGGAGGAAGATGGTCATGCATAGCAGATTTGTTTAAGCAACGATTCTGTTATATTTTTACCGGCAAATCAATTCCCCGGCCATGGTTGTTGTGAAATCAGAAATACGTGCAGACATTGTCAGTGTAGCCAGGAAAGTCTTTTCCAGGAAAGGCTTCAGGTATACCACCATGGATGAGATCGCCCGGGCCACAGGAATGGGCAAGAGCTCGATCTATTATTACTACAAAAGTAAGGAAGATATTTTTGAAGCCGTTGTGGTCCGCGAGGCACAGGAGCTGAAGAAGAGGTTGAACAAGGTGGTCAGTGCCGGCGACACACCTCGTGAACAGCTGAAGGATTATATCATGTTCAGGCTTTACCACGTCAAGACCGTCACCAATTTCTATTCGGTACTGAATGATGAATCGCTTGAGCAGATGAATTTTGTGAACAGGATCAGGCAGAAGTTTGAAGAGGAGGAATTCAAGATGGTCAGGGAGGTACTGGAAAAAGGGATGGCAGACGGAGCTTTCGTGATCAATAATGCTGATATCGGCGCAATGGCTTTTACCACCATGTTGAAGGGGCTGGAACTGCCGCTATTCCTGAATCGGGATTCGCGGATCGAAAAGGAAAAACTTCTGGACGACCTGATCAGGGTAATCTTCTATGGCATTGTGAAAAGAGAGTCCTGAATTAGAACCTGCCTTATTCCTCAGTGTCCGGTTTCCCGGGCTGTTCCTCATCTTCATGCAGGAAAGCAAAATATTTACGCTGTCGGAACAACAGGATCACGACGGCGACCGATATGCTTGCATCGGCGATATTAAAGACCGGGCGAAAGAATGTAAAAGATTGTCCGCCGATGCGCGGAAACCATTCAGGATAGACACCGCTGAACAGCGGAAAATAGAACATATCCACCACTTTCCCGTGCATAAAGGTCTCATATCCTCCGCCTTCCGGAAACACCAGGGCCGGGTGAATCGTATTGCTTGCGCTGAAGATCATTCCATAGAATGCCGAATCGATCATATTTCCGATGGCACCACCCATGATCATGGATAGGGTGATCAACAGGCCGGGATGTGCTTTCAGAAGGATCAGGTGGCGAAGATAAAATCCGATGGCAACGATCGCCACAAGTCTGAACATGCTGAGTATAAGCTTGCCATAGTTGCCCGGAAGGTTGAGTCCGAATGCCATCCCCTTGTTTTCCACGAAATGGATCATGAACCAGTTACCGAATACCGGTATCTGTTCATACAATGTCATGTTGGTCTTTACAATGACCTTAATGACCTGGTCGACCACCAGGATGGCCAGGATAATGAGGATACACTTCAGGGTTCTGGACATAGATGTTGTATTGACTCTTTGCTGGAGGCGGTAGTTTCCCTTTCAAAAGGACGGCAAAGAGAGATACGTTTTACTGTTTTGATTTTGCTTCCATGCTTAAAGTGGCATGCGGCACTGCACGGAGTCGCTCTTTGGAGATCAACTTCCCGGTTTCCCTGCAAATCCCGTAGGTTTTGTTTTCTATCCTGACAAGGGCCGCCTGGAGGTGTTGAATAAATTTCTGCTGTCTCTGAGCCAATCTGCCCGCCTCCTCTTTTGAAAGCGTGGCGGCTCCCTCCTCAAGTACTTTAAAAGTCGGGGAGGTATCCTGGGTATCGTTACTTTCGCTTTGTGTAATGGCCGATTTCAGCAGTTCATAATCCTCCCTGGCTTTATCGAGCTTGTTCATGATGAGTTGTTTGAACTCCATGAGCTCATCGTCTGTATATCTGGTTTTCTCAGCCATGGTATTGTATTTAATTTGTTTAAATATACTAAATAATTTAATGTCTAAACCTAAAATTAACAGGCCAGACAGGTAACATACAAACCTACTTTTTTGTTACGCTGATCCTTACTTTTATTTCATCATCCAGTTCTACTTCACGGGCATCCTCATCTCCTGGATCATCAGTAAATTCAATCAGTTCTGCAAGGGTCTGGGACTTAACATAGTCACCAAAACGTTCCAGTGATTTTTCCACCTGTTCCTGTTTGCTGATGCGGATATCCACTTTATCGGTCACATCAAAATCGCTCTCTTTCCTGATGTTCTGGATCCGGTTGACAAGTTCACGTGCGATACCTTCAAAACGCAAAACTTCATTGATTGTTATGTCCAGCGCAACAGTAATGGCACCTTCTGTGGCCACCAGCCATCCCGGGATGTCTTCCGAAGTGATCTCCACATCGTCGAGTGAAATATTGATTGTCTGTTCCGCCACCTGCAGGGCCATTGACCCCTCTTTCTCGATCTGTGCGATCGCTTTCTGGTCCATTTTTCCAATGGCGGCGGCAATATGTTTCATCAGCTTCCCATATTTCGGCCCCAGTGCCTTAAAATCGGGTTTGATCTTTTTAACCAGTACCCCTTCAGTCTCATGGATGTATTCGATCTCCTTGACATTCAACTCATTGAGGATCAACCCCTTCACCCCGTCAAGTTTTTTCCTGAATTTATTGTCAAGCACTGGAACCATGATTTTATTCAGGGGTTGCCTTACCTTGATGTTTACCTTGCGGCGCAGACCAAGGACCATTGAAGTGACGGTCTGGGCAATCGACATGCGTTCCTCCAGCTCCTTGTCGATCAGCTTTTCATCATGAACCGGAAAATCGGCCAGGTGAACGGAGGATTCCTGGTATTTCCCGGTCACCCCGTTGAGGTCGCGGAAAAGCTTTTCCATGTAGAAAGGGGCAATTGGTGCCGACAACTGCGAAACCGTCTCCAGGCAGGTATAGAGCGTCTGGTATGCTGCCCGCTTATTGATGTCGAATGCTCCTCCCCAGAACCTTTTGCGATTCAGCCTGACATACCAGTTACTGAGATTCTCGAGTACAAAATCCTGGATCAGCCTTGCTGCACGGGTGGGTTCATACTTTTCATACTGTTCGCCGACCTCCCTTACGAGGGAGTTGAGCAGCGATATGATCCAGCGGTCGATCTCGGGACGTTCGTTCACGGGCACCTCCTCCTGGCTGTAACTAAACCCGTCAACATTGGCGTAAAGAGCAAAGAAGGAATAGGTATTATAAAGTGTTCCAAAGAATTTCCTTCTCACCTCTTCCACCCCCTTGATATCAAATTTGATATTGTCCCAGGGCTGTGCATTGGAGATCATATACCAGCGCAGCGGATCTGAACCGTATTTGTCGATGGTTTCAAAGGGGTTGACGGCGTTTCCGAGACGTTTCGACATCTTGTTCCCATTCTTGTCGAGTACCAGTCCGTTTGAGATGATATTTTTAAAAGATACAGAATCAAACAGCATGGTGGCGATGGCATGCAGGGTAAAGAACCACCCCCGGGTCTGGTCCACCCCTTCCGCGATGAAATCGGCAGGATAGAACTGGTCAAAATCATCTTTGTGTTCAAAAGGGTAGTGCATTTGGGCATAGGGCATGGAGCCAGAGTCGAACCAGACATCGATCAGGTCCGGCTCGCGGAACATTTTCTTCCCGGAGGCACTCACAAGCACAATTTCATCCACGAATGGGCGATGCAGGTCAAAGAGGTTGTAATTCTCCTTTGACATATCCCCCTCAACAAATTCATCGAGTGGATTCTCTTTCATAAACCCGGCCTTCACCGACTTGCTGATCTCCGATTTCAGTTCAGCAACTGATCCGATGCAAGTCCGCTCCTTGCCGTCTTCCGATAGCCAAATTGGCAGTGGTGTACCCCAGAACCTTGACCTCGAGAGGTTCCAGTCCACGAGGTTTTCCAGCCACTTACCGAAACGCCCTGTTCCTGTGGCCGCAGGTTTCCAGTTGATGGTATCGTTGAGCTCCATCATCCGATCCTTCAGGGCCGTGGTACGGATCATCCACGAGTCCATCGGGTAGTACAACACTGGTTTGTCGGTCCGCCAGCAATGGGGGTAGTTGTGGATATATTTTTCGATCCTGAATGCCTGGTTATGCTGTTTCAGGTAGACGGCAATATCCACATCCACCGTGGGGTCATCTTTTGTGCTTGCACTGTCGTATTCATTTTTCACATACCTGCCGGCAAACTCCCCGTATTTTTCTTCGTTGACCTGCTTTTTTACAAATGCAGCATCAAGGTCGGTGATCCTGAAAAAGCGCCCGTTCTTATCCACCAGCGGGTTCACAAAGCCCGACTGATCGATCACGGTGAGCGCCGCAATATTGTTTTCAGCAGCCACCCGGTGGTCATCCGCACCAAACGTGGGAGCCGTATGTACCACGCCCGTTCCCTCTTCGGTGGTGACAAAATCGCCGGCAATTACTTTGAATGCATTTCCTTCCGGAGTGACCCATTCGAGGAGCTGGTGATATGAGATTCCCACAAGGTCACTTCCTTTGAATTGTTTTTTTATCCTGAATGGTACGTGCTTGTCTCCGGGCTCATACTCCTCGAAAAGCAGTTCAGCATTCTTCTCCGGGAAATAGGTCCCCAACAGGTCGGATGCCAGCACAACGGCGATCGGTTCCCCGGTATACTGGTTGAAAGTTTCGACCAGTGAATATTCGATCTTGTTTCCTACCGTCAGGGCGGTATTGGAAGGAAGCGTCCATGGTGTGGTGGTCCATGCGAGGATAAACACCTCTGATTCGGTCTCGTTGAAAAGGAATTCCGATTGTTCATCCCGTTTGACGCCAAACTGCGCAACCACAGTGGTGTCTTTTACATCCCTGTAACAGCCGGGCTGATTGAGTTCATGTGTACTCAGACCTGATCCGGCAGCGGGGGAGTATGGCTGAATGGTGTACCCCTTGTACAGCAGGTCCCTGTCCATCAGTTCCTTCAGGAGGTACCACACGGTCTCAATGTACTTGTTGTCGTAGGTGACATACGGATCGGTCATGTCGATCCAGTATCCCATCATCTCCGTGAGCTGTTCCCACTTGTCGGTATACTTCATGACATCCTCGCGACACGCCTTGTTGAAATCGGTGATGGAGATCTTTTTACCGATATCATCCTTGGTGATGTTCATGGCTTTTTCAACAGCCAGCTCCACGGGGAGTCCGTGTGTGTCCCATCCGGCCTTCCTTTTTACATGGTAGCCCGACTGGGTTTTATAACGGCAGAAAATATCCTTGATGGCACGAGCCATCACATGGTGGATGCCCGGAACTCCATTGGCTGACGGTGGCCCTTCATAGAAGACGAATGAGGGTTTTCCTTCCCTTGAGGAAAGGCTGCGCTCAAACGTCTGATCCTTCTTCCACAAGTCGTTGATCTCCTTGTTGATCTGGGCGAGATCGAAGTTTTTATATTCCGGAAATTTCTTTGCCATTTATTCTTTCCTGTATTATACTGTTTTACGGGGAATCAGTTTCTCCTTATCCCTACTATTCAATTGAAACGCACAAAGATAGGAAAAGGAGAGAAATGCGCAAAGGGGCAGTGGAATTTGGGTCGCTTCGCTGAAATGCTGTTACACAGAGAGCCACAAAGTCTACCTTCGCTAAACCTACGGTAGATGAAAAAGCACAGAGGACCACAGAGGTTTGCTTCGCTCATGGTGATTGTTTTAAGGAATATTCAAAGTAGAAAACCGGTCCGCGAGTGATCTAGCGGACCGGTCCAACTAACTACTACTATGAAAAAACACCTCTAATTCTTTATAAACTTTTTGTGGGTTTCAGCGCCGGACTGGCCGGTAACATTCAGGATATACAAACCACGGGAACAGGAAGAGAGGTCAATTACCGTATTGGTTCCCGGGTGATCGATCCGTTGGACCTGGCGACCATTGATATCGAAGATTCGGATCGTCTTCATCTCCACTCCCGATTCGATGTTGAGCTGGTCAGCGGCAGGGACAGGGTAGACCTTCAATGACAGTTCATTCACACGGAGATCGTTTTCGACGGATGTGATCCTCGGGGTTTCCAGCCGCTTCGTTGTGTAGATGCGGTATTCGCCGGGCCGAAGCCTGATCGGGGCATTCACATCGGAGACATCCATCTCTTCGCCTGTGAAATAGCGGTACCAGGTACCCGTTTTGCTGAAATTCGCACTGATGGAGTCGGTCTTCACGTCGAAGTTTCCGATGATCCGCACGTCCATGTCGTCATGGTTCAGTTCGATCCTTTTCAGGGGGCTTCCGGCATCAATGAAAAAGTCATTTGTCAGAAAAGCCGGTTCGGAGGTTTTCAGGTGAATCAGGGCGGAAAACACATCATATACCTTTATCCTGCTGGCATCATTGTAATAGTCCCAGCGGATCGGTTTGTTTCCGACCCTTCCTTTGAAATCGATGCTGAAATCATAGCCGAGTTCACCGAATTGCCAGATCATTTTGGGTCCGGGAACGGGGATAAAGAAGGAGGCGGCCAGCTTGATCCTGTCCAGCGCCGTATTGATCTTTGTGATATCATAGGATCCGCTGACCGATGCATTTCCCTTTTGCAGGTTTTCGAACATCAGTCTCTCCTCATCGTGACTTTCCATATACCCAACGATATGTGGATCGCTCCATCCTCTTTGCTGGTATGAGATCCAGCTGAAATCTGTGCTTTCATTGTCGGGATTTCCTGATGCCGCATTTCGGTATACTTCATTTAGATTGCCCCATACCATCATCCCGTAATCGGACAATTCTTCCTCCTCGGGGTTCGCGGTGAAATGTTCCAGGATCACATATGCGTTGGGGTTATGGGTCCAGAGCTGGTCGGCCATTCGTTTCAGGTTTGCGATCCTGGCGGCATCATGGGCCCATCCATCTCCCGGTGTATTGGTAAATCCCTTGGTGAAGTCAAAACGGAAACCGTCGATGTCATATTCTGTGAGCCAGTATTCGTTGACCCGGTCGACGAAATATTGTGTTGCGGCACTTTCATGGTCAAAATCATATCCCCAGGAGTAGACCTGGTTGGGGGAATCCACGTTGTACCATGGATTCTCTTCGGTCACTTTGTAGGTGGAGGTGTTCAGATAGAGTTGCACCAGCGGGGACTGGCCATATGAATGATTCAGTGTCATGTCCTGGATCACCGCGATCCCTCGTCCGTGGCAGGAGTCGATAAACACTTGCAGGTCGCGTTTGGGACCGTAATATTTATCCGGGGCCAGGTAGAAACCGGGATTGTAGCCCCAGCTTTCATTCCCTTCGAATTCATTGATTGGCATCAGCTCGATGGCGTTGATCCCCAGCCTGCTGAAGTAATCCAGGGTATCGGTGAGCGTTTCCCAGTCATGTGCCTCAATGAAATCCCTGACCAGCAGTTCATAAATGACCAGGTTTTCCTTGGGCGGAGGCGTATAATCGGCATGCTCCCATTGGTAAGGTTGGATTGCTGTCCGGAGTGTACTGACGATCCCCGAAGTATGTTCGCCGGGGTATGGTCCGAGTCCCGGATAGGTCTCCTCACTGATCCACGGGTCGTTCCATGGGTCCAGCACTTTTTCGGTATATGGGTCTGCAATACGCAGTTCCCCGTCCACCAGGTACTGGTAGGCATATTCCATCCCCGGGACCAGTCCGTCTATCGTGATCCACCATTTATCGTTGTCTCGGTTCATGCGTGCATCACTGCCCGGGGTCCAGTCGTTGAAATCTCCAATCACATAGAGATAGTTCTTTCCGGGGGCATGGAGGACGAGTTGCACCGTTTGATCGTCGATGTAATTGATCCCATCTTCCAGTCCGCCCGGAACCGGCGCTTCCACCTGGCTGCCCATGACATGGACAAAGACAGAATCGGCGACAGTCAGTTCCCCGTTTGTCGCCACCACTTTTATCCAGAAGTCGCCCGGAGTGTCGAAGGTAAAGAGATGTTCGATCAGATTGTCCGTTACACTTTTGATAAGCGCATCGTCCAGGTATAGCTCAATTGTGGCAGATTCGGAAAGGGCCGCATCCAGTGTCACATCTGTTCCCGGCTCCAGGAGCAGGGCTTCATCAGGGGTGATGATGGAAAGACTCAAACCCTCATCGAACACTTCAGCAAAGATATCTGTATTTCCCACATCCTTTCCTTCACGGGAATTGTCTGCACTTCGGAACACAAATGCGAGGTGGGTAATGGTTTCCCCTTCGGGCACTCCGAAATAATCCCTGATCGTTGGCGTAATATCAAGTGAATAGTAGTTGTCTGATATGCGGGTCAGTTTTGTTTCAGGCGTGTTTTCTCCCCAGCTGGTCTTGACATACCGCCAGTCGGTATTGGAGGTACTCTGGTCGGTCAGCACCCCTGTGTGTGCATATACTTCGCCGTCAAATCCTTCCAGTCCGCCATTGCCTTCCGTGGCGTCGAAATAGACAGTAACCCCCTGGTCGGCCACCGGGATGGCCGGATCGGTTGTGAGGATTTGGCCATATGATATAGATGCCGGCATTACCAGCAGCAACAACAATTGTAATAGTATTCTTCCCATTTTCATGTTATTTCTCTCCCTTATTCAGTTCCAGTACCAGTGCTGTTTTTCCGGGAATCCTGAAGCTTTCGTCCAGGGGGATGATTTTTCCTGTAATCACGTCGGTACCGGCACGGTATTTCCCGATGATTTCGCTGTACCGTTCCGTTTCTACTTTCACCTCCCTGTTGTTTTTATTCATCACTACCATGACAGTCTCGTTATCGTTGTATCTGGCGTACACATAGACACCATCTTGCGGGGTAAAGTGGATCGTTTTTCCTGTATGTATAACGGTTTTTTCCTTGCGCCAGTTCAGGAGATTCATGAAATAATCCTGCATTGCGGCAGCATCTTTTGAGAGGTTTTCTCCTGTAAAGGCATTGGTTGGGTCTCCGGTCCATCCACCCGGGAAGTCTTTCCTTATATAGCCATGACCGTCTCCCTCGGTGTGTGTCATAAGAATCTCTGACCCGTAATAGATCTGAGGAATGCCCCTGGAGGTCAGGAAATAGGTGATCCCCATTTTGTACAGGTCCTGTTGCATGCCGAGTTGCATATAAAACCTTGACATATCGTGGTTATCGGGAAATATCATGAGGTTAAAAGGGTCGGGATAGATAAAATCATTGGAGAGGGCATCGTACATTCTGATCAGCCCCGAGTTCCAGCCCTCTTCTTCGGTGAGTGCTTTTCTGACTGCATCCTGCAGTGGGAAATCCATCAGCGTAGGCAATCCGGGTTCGTAACCATCTTTGTTCACCTGGCCCTTCTGCCAGTAGGAGACGGTAAGCGGATTGGTGGTCCATTCTTCTCCCACGATGTTAAAATCGGGGTATTCGCTCAATACCGCCCGGCACCAGTCATCCATCATATTTTTGTCGGGATAGGGATAGGTGTCCATCCGGATCCCGGCAAGGCCGAGGTATTCGATCCACCAGATGCTGTTTTGTACCAGGTATGTTGCCATGAATGGATTTCGCTGGTTCAGGTCGGGCATGGAGGGAACGAACCAGCCGTCTCTCATCAGTTCAATATCCGTTTGAGCAGCATAGGGATCCTGGTTGACAGTTCGCCGGTGGTTAGTGACCCGGTAACCATCGGAGTAGTTGATCCAGTCGGAAGAGGGGAGGTTCTCCATCCACCAGTGTTTGGAACCGCAGTGGTTGAAGACCATGTCCATGATCAGCTTGATCCCTTTTTCGCGGGCTTGATCGGCGAGTTCCCTGTACATTTCGTTCGTGCCGAAGCGGGGATCTACCTTGTAGAAATCGGTAATAGCATATCCATGGTACGAGGAGCGGGGCTGGTCATTTTCCAGCACCGGGTTGAGCCAGAGTGCAGTGAACCCCATATTGCTGATGTAATCGAGATGATCAATGATTCCCTGCAGGTCCCCGCCGTGTCTTCCATAAGGTTCTGAGCGGTTCAGGGCGGTTTCCCGCATCGTTTTTACAATGTCATTTGAAGGGTCCCCGTTTGCAAAACGATCTGGCATGAGGAGGTAGACAACGTCTGAGCTGTTAAATCCTTCTACCTTTTCCGCATTGGGTTGGCGTTCCCGGAGTTCATAGAGAAAGGAATCGTAGACTTCACTTTCTTTTTCCAGGGTGATTCTGAATTCTCCGGGCATGCACTTTTCGTCGATCAGCAGATTGACGAAAAGGTAGGTCGGGTTTTCGACAGAACAGGAGGAGGTTACCCGTACTCCTTCACCATCCGCTTTGACTGTGCAGCCAGCCAGATCTTCACCCACGAGCATGAGCTGAAGTTCGGGATTATTCATTCCCACCCACCAGTTGGGGGGTTCTACTCTTTGTACCTGTGCGCCTGCTGAGATCGCACCTGCGATTATCAGTGCCAGGCTGAGGAAACGGATCCTGTTCATTTTTCAGCTGTTGATAATGAGAAAAAAATAAAAGGGGCTGCCGAAAAGCTGACAGCCCCTGTAGATGTTTAATAATGTTTAATTAAGAGTGATTGTTGCCACACCTTCCCACGGATCCAGTGTGAGGGTATAATTCCCTGCTTCGGAGATGGCAATATTTGCTCCATCCTGTGTCATCGCTCCGATGTCTCCACCCCAGTTGATGACCCAGTCGTCGTTTGCCCTGAACTTGATCTCACCGACCACCAGGTCAACGGTGAGGGTGAACAGTCCGCTTACATCATCCCAGGTCATGTCCTGGTCGCTGTCCCATGCATCGGGTGTAGCGGAACCGATGACGCCCCAGCGGTTTGCGCTGTAGGTATAATTCAGCGGTGTGCTGAGGTCCAGCTCGAATGCATAATCGGCAGCTACACCCGGTGACGGGATGTTGTTGTCATCTTCGGTATCGAGTGTTCCATCGGCCGGTACACTACCGTAGCTAATAACCCAATCGTCATTGGCTCTGAATTTGAAGGCCCCGGTTTCGGCCAGGGTTACCCCACCTCTCCAGGTTTGCACATCCGGGATGTACTCCAGGTTTGTATCGGTCGACCATGCACCGGGAGTTGCGTCACCGATCACGCCCCAGTCGGTATCCACGTATTCGAATGTCAGGTCCTGGGCGTTCACATTCAGCTTATAATACCCCTGTGGAAGTGTAATGTTATCTCCGTCGGTCGATAATGTTCCTGTGCCGGCGTCAGTGGTTCCGCCGTAGTTGGTATCGTCCCAGCTCATGGTAGTGGCTACTTTCCACTGATTGGTGGTATTGTCCATATAGACATATCCTTCCAGGTTGTTCGGATCGGCGATCCCGCTTTTGATATAAGGTGAGGCATCGGGAGCCCAGTTGAGCAGATCTGTTCCAGGATAACTGGCTTCCACGTAATCACCCGGGATGTACCAGGTAAGCTCTGCCACATCGGTAGTAAAGCTGATCTGTTCACCATAGGCAACACCAGCAGCATTGACCGCATATGCCCGGACGTAGTATGTCGTTAGTCCATCGAGCCCGGTCAGGTCAGAGGTAAAGGCACCCAGTCCATCGCCATCTTCGGTGGTCATACTGTCCACGGTGGGATTTTCCCATTCGCCGTAGCAGACACCTCTCAAGGTAACAGCAGCGCCACCATTGTCAGTCACTTCTCCACCCGTGGTTGCTGAGGTTCCATCCACACCTGTGGCTTCGGTAGTAGTAACCGTAGCAAGGATGGGCAATGTTGTAAAGCTTACCGTATCACCGTAAAGCGGGGTGGTACCATTCATTGCGTAGGCACGTGCATAGTAATGCGTAGCGTAGTCGAGCTCCCTGAGGACGACAGAATATGCAGCATCGTCGAGTGTATCGGCATATGCCACTTTGTTGGATTCAATGGTAGGATTTTCGGTCACATCATAAACGACGCCTCTTTCTGTGAAGCCGTCGCCCTCCGCGACCACAAATCCTTCAATTACTGCTGAGTCAGAGCCTATATCCATCACCCGCATGGTGGAGAGCGAGGGATCCAGCCTGACATCTTCTTCCTCCCTTGTGCAGGACAGCATTACCGTTGTCACTGCGAGGAGTGTCACGAGACTGTATTTAAGTATATTTTTCATCGTAATCATATTTTTTTGAAAGCGTCACCGCGGATCATGAGCTGACCCACGGTGATCTTTCATCATTTAATTTTTAATGAATGTCACAGAACCGGATGATCCGTTGACGACCAGTTCAATGGTATAGTTGCCGGCACCGGTGATGATGATATTGCCGTTGCTGTCGGGCAGCTCAAGCGACCCGCCGTCTGCCGGCAGATCGGTATCGGAGCCCGGTCCCCAGTTCACGCCCCAGTCGCTGTTGAGCCTGAATTTCATCGGGCCGGTTGGGAGGTCAATATCAATGGTCCAGAATCCTTTTTCCTGGTTGTATACCATCGGGAAGTCGGGATCCTCACCCCATGTGGTGAATTCGCCAACCACGCCAACAGAATAGGGACCCAGTTCGTAGGTCAGGTCATTCACGTTCACCGTGAGTTCATGCCATCCGTCAGCATCCGCTGCAATTGCAGCTCCATCTTCGGCCAGGGTCCCGCCGGTTCCGCCATAGGTGGTTTCGGTATCGGGATCATAGAGCGTGAAAGCTTGCGCATCGTCCAGGTTGACAAAGCCGGAATAGACGCCGTCGCCATTGGGTGATTCGATCTTCTGTTCCATGCCGGAGTTCAGCAGGTCCAGTCGTGGCAAACCGTAGATTGTCACTGTCGTGGAGACCGTGGATGAGTAATATTCCATCGGGTTGCTTCCTGTACCAGGGGCACCGGTACCGGCATCTACTGTAAGCACAGCCCGCAGACGTATGTCAATATCTGAAGTTTCATCGGCCGGAAATGCTTTGATGAGGATACCATTCAGGTCGCTTACCGATATTTTGATGGTATCAACCTCAGCGCCCGAATAGATCTGTGTCACATCTTCAAACCCGTTGCCTGCAGGACAGGCCTGCAGGATATAGGTTGCGGATGCTGTAAATCCGGGATCGACTTCTGATCCAAAGAAAATAAGGGTATCTGTTGCATTACTTCTCTGAAGAGTGAGGTCCGGCACTTCCAGGAGTGCGGGCGGGACCGGGTTGTCGTCGATGAAGACTTTTTCCCCGTCCTCTTCGCAACCGGAGAAGAATCCGGCCAGACCGATCATTGCGATCAATATGAATATTCTGTTTTTCATTTTTCTTCCTTTTAATAGGTTTAATAACCGGGGTTATTCTGTTTGTTATAGTTTGGGTTGGCAGAAACCTCTTCTCCCGGAATCGGGAACAGGTTGCGGTAACTTTGTGTTGCTGTACCTTCGAATGTTCCGCCCTTCCATTGCCAGTGATAGGTGCCGTCGGTGAACTGACCAAATCGGATCAGGTCGGTACGACGCTGGGCTTCGTAATAGAATTCTTTTGCACGTTCATCCAGGAGGAATTGTTCGGTAATATCTCCTGCTGTGATGTTTCCCGAAGTGTTTCCGTATGCTCTTTCCCGTAGTGCATTAATATCAGGCACTGCTTCGGAAGCCCTGTCGAGTCTGAAAAGAGCTTCAGCCCTCATCAGGAGCATGTCGGCATAACGGAATACCGGGAAATCGGTACACGCATAGGCAGTGTGGTAATTTGCAGGAAGTGTTCCGTCATGGTTCCGTGCCGTGAATTTATATACACCGATCCCGAAGTCTCCACTTGCAGAGGCAGCCGGGATGTCGATACTGGCTTTTTGCCTGAGGAAAATACGGCCATCAGGATTCTGTGCAAAGATGGTATCTGTTGCAGGAACAGGGACATTGCCATAGGTGGCGATTGTATCCACGAGTACATTCATGAAATCTTTACGCGTGCGGTTCCCGTTCCAGTTTGTGTTTTCAGTAAGGCCGTGGTAATCTTCAGCAGTGATGTATTCAGCATCGCTTGAAGACTCGATGATAAAGGTTGTTCCCACATATCCCTGTGTGTTGATCCCGTCCTGTTCCCAGGCGAAGATCATCTCGGGATTTGCAGGGTAGTGGTTATCGGCGCTGAAATTTTGCCTGTAGTCATCTGCCAGTGAATAGATACCGGCATCTTCCACTTTGTTGCAATAGGTGATACAATCGTCCCATCTCTCATCACCGGTATATACTTCGGCATTGAGGTAGAGCTTTGCCAGGAGCATCCATGCCGCGGCTTTGTCGGCCTGCGGGTATGAGGTCCCGGGCTCTGGCAACAAAGTTTCCAGTTCCAGTAATTCGTCTTCGATATAGTTGAAGATGTCTGTCCGTGTACCTATTTCCGGGAAGAATTTACCAACTCCGTCCTCTTCAGTAGTAAACGGAAATTGTCCGAAGAGGTCGATGGCCCAATAGTATGCCAATGCCCTGAGAAAGCGAGCTTCGGCGTTGTATTGTACCACATCTGCATCGGTATTGTCCTCTGTGAACTTGATAAAATCGTTCGCATAGGTAATGCTCAGACTGAGACGTTGGTACAGGGCAGTAAGAAACGGGTTGCTGGGACTCCATGTCTGGGTATTCAGATCTGAGATCCCGACATCTCCCCATGCACAGATGGCTTCGTCGGTGGTGATCTCCTGGAGGTTCCAGAGTGCCCGCATGGTGGTAAAGAAATTCTCATCGGAAGCACTGATATCAGCACCTCCGTTTGCTCCCTGCCCGGCGATGATAAAGCTGGCGTAGATCTTACCAAGGACCTGCTTCATGTATACCGGGTCGTCGGAAAGGTTTCCAGCCAGGATGTTATCCTTATCGAGCGGTGTTACATCAAGATCTTTCACACATGATGTGATCATCAGTGCGGAAAGGATGACACCTATGATTATACTTCTCTTATTCATAATTTTCAAATATTTTAATATTAATAAGTCAGGTTCACACCGATCAGGAATGTCCTGGGTCGCGGATAGAAGTTATTGTCCACTCCACCCGGGACTTCCGGATCGATCCCGCTGTACTTGGTGATGATTGCTGCATTCTGAACGGTGAAACTGATTCTTGCGCTCATATCCTGGTAGATATTTTCGAATGTATATCCGGCGCTGATATTGTCCAGTTTGAAGAATGAAGCATTTTCAACAAAGTAGTCACTGGTAAACTGACGTTTGACAAAATTTGTTTCCGAGAGGTATTTCGGGAAGTTCTTCCAGTAACCGATCTGGTACATCTGGTCATAGGATGCACCGGCGGCTACACCATTGTAAACATAATTCCCGATACTGGCTCTTGCAGATGCCATCACATCAAAATTTTTGTAATTGAATCTTGCAGTGAAACCAAACAGGTAGTCTGCCACCGGATTGTGGTAGATGTACTTGTCTTCATTGTCACCGTTTACGGTACCGCCCTCGCCGGACAGATCGACGTACAATCCTTCGATTGGATCACCGTTCTCGTCATACACCTGCTGATTGACAAAGAAGGAGTAAGCCGGGTAACCGACCCTCGTCACCTGTTTTTGTCCGGTAAACGCATCTCCATAGAGGATCCCGATGTATTCGGGGTCTTCGGTAAGCAACAGTTTGGTGATCTCATTCACGTTGTAGGTTGCATTCAGTCCGACGGTAAGGTTCATATCCGCGGTGGATACCGGGATAAGGTTTAAAGAAGCTTCAACACCCCTGTTTTCGAGGCTCCCCACATTTGTCAGCAAAGTATTGGAGAAGTTACTTCCACTGGGAACGGTAACGGTATTGAGCAGGTCGTCGGTGATACGCTGGTAGACATCCACTGCCCCGTAGACCCTGCCATTGTAGAAGCCATAATCCAGGCCGATATTATAGGTGGTGGTCTCCTCCCATTTGATATTGGGATCATATGGATTGGGTCGCAGTGTTGGCAGGAATTCTCCGCCGATGGGGTACCAGGATCCCTGGGAGGCAACTATATACAATGCCTGTGACGGGTAGTTACTACCGATGTCCTGCTGACCTGTGATTCCCCAGCTGGCCCGAAGTTTCAGGTTGGAGAGATTTCCCATTCCACTCATAAAGTCCTCTTCATTGATCTTCCAGGCGACGGCAGCCGAGGGGAATATACCCCAGCGATTTCCTTCCGCAAATCTGGATGATCCGTCGTTTCTTATGGTGGCTGTAAGCAGGTACTTGTCCATGATGGAATAGTTCGCTCTTCCGAAGAACGATACCAGGTAGTTCTCAGTTGGGGAAACGTTTGCACGGGGCTGTGAGTATCCCACTTCTGTGTGATCAACCAATCCGGCCGAATTGCTCCTGTAAATGCGGTAAAAATGTTGCCAGGAGTAACCGGCTGTGAGATCAAGAATCTGATCTGATGCAATTTCCTTATTGTAATTCAGGTAGAATTCAAGCAGGTCATTGTTGATCTCTGAGCTGTAGAAATTTCGCTGACCAATGTATTCCCCGGTAAGGTTTTGATTGGCAGTTACCGGCCGGTTGTTATGGCCATTGCTCGCGGCCCTGTCTGTTGCCAGGTTGAGATTGGCCCTGAGGTCGGGCAGGAATGGCATGGTATAATCGGCCTGTACACTTGCGATCACCCTGTTCACCACCGAACGGTTGTCCACATCCAGTATCTGGGCAACGGGGTTTGCGGTCCCAAGGTTTGCTCCATAGTTGGTCCATTCAAAATAGCCGTTTGAATCAGGATTTCCATCCCTGATCGGCTGGGTGGGGTCCATGTTGAGTGCAGAACCCAGCGCCCCGGCATCTCCGAAGTTGTTATGGGTATTCATTCCCTTTATATTGACATTTATCTTCAGGTCATCGTTCAGGAATGTGGGATTCAGGTTGACCGATCCGGTCACCCTCTGCATATCAGAGTTGAGCATGATCCCCTGCTGGTCGGTATACCCGACAGATACCCTGTAGGGCATTATTTCTGTGGATCCTGAAAAGCTCAGGTTATGATCGTGCGACAGGGAGGTACGGAATAGCTCCTGTTGCCACCGGGTGTTTTCTGATCCAAGCAGGCTGAGGTTATCTACCCCATACAGGCTGCCGGTTCTGTCAAATGCAATCTGGCGAAGTTCATCACCTGAGTATACATCCAGGAATTCGATAGCAGAGGACATGGCAGCATATCCATTGTAATTCACCCTGAATTTTTGTCCGGCTGTTCCCGACTTGGTGGTGATGATGATCACACCGTTGGATGCCCTTGAACCATAAATGGCAGTTGCCGAGGCATCTTTCAGGACCGTAAAAGTTTCAATGTCATTTGGGTTCACAACGGAAAGCGGGTTCGCACTTCCGGAGACGTTGTTGTTGTCCACGGCCACGCCGTCTATAATAATGAGGGGGTCGTTGGATGCGTTCAGTGAAGAACCACCCCGGATACGGATCTGTGCGCCGCTTCCCGGTGCACCGGTAGGATTGGTGATGACCACACCGGCACTTTTTCCCAGGAGCAATTCCTGCGGGGAGGTAATGGCGCCCCTGTTAAAATCTTTGGTGTCCACTGTGGCAACAGAACCGGTAGCATCTGATTTCTTGACTTTGCCATATCCGATCACCACCAGTTCGTCCATTTCCATGGCAGCGGGAACGAGATCAAAATCGTATACATCACTGTCAGTGATGATTGCTCTTGATTCTTCGTATCCTACAAAGGTAACAACGAGTACATCTCCCACATCTCCGGAAAGGGAATATTCTCCTTCCGTATTGGTCACTGTACCAAAAGATGTACCATCTATTATAATGGTTGCTCCCGGAAGGGGAATACCACTATCTGCATCTCTTACTGTTCCGGTCACAGTCTTTTGCTGTGCATTTATGTTCACGGCAAAAAACAGGCAGAAAAGCAGCAGGAGATTTCTTTTTAAAATGACTTTTCTTTTCATAAAACGAGTTTTAGCATTGTTCAGTTTAAATGTTAATTAGCAAGATCTCTGAAATCTTTTCCGATAAAAATTCATTGAAAGTTTAGTTTAAGTTTTTGATGAAATATCGCGGCAATTTAAGGAAAAGCAAACAGGCAGAGGGATATAGTGGGGGGTAATCCCGGTAAAATCAACGCAATCGTTTCCGCAAACGTTTGCACCGGGCACTTTTGTTGAACCATAATGTCCTGAATTTAAATCAGCAGATGAAATTTATGTATATTTAACTGCTTGAACCAATGCAATGAGTCAGCCTGTTACGATAAAGGACATTGCCAGGGAGCTTGGCGTCTCTCCCTCCACAGTTTCCAGGGCATTGAAGGATCACCCCGACATCTCCCCTGCGACAAAGAAGCAGGTACGTGAGCTTGTTGAGAAGTTGAAGTACAAACCCAATGCCATTGCGCTGAGTCTCAGGAGTCAGAAGTCAAACACGATCAGTGTGATCGTACCCCAGATCGTCCATCATTTTTTCTCATCAGTGATCTCCGGGATCGAAGAGATTGCACATGAACATGGATACAATGTAATGATCTTCCAGTCGAATGAGAAGTACGAACGTGAGGTGGCCATTGCCCAGGCGATCGAAACCAACCGTGCCGAGGGTGTCCTGGTCTCCGTATCAAAGACCACCGAAAATTTTGCTCATTTCCGGGAACTGGCAGAAAAGGATTTCCCCCTTGTCTTTTTTGACAGGGTGAGCGAAGAGCTGGAGACCGACAAGGTAGTGGTGGACGATTTCAATGGTGCCATGCATGCCGTTGAGTATCTCTTACAGACAGGCTGCCGGCGCATTGCCCACCTGGCCGCGCCCCAGAAATTGCTGATCGGATATCATCGTCAGCGTGGTTACATCTCTGCCCTGGAGAAGAACGGGATCGAGGTTGACGATACGCTGATCGTCAAGTGTGACACTATTGACGATGCTGCCGAGGTCATTCCTGGGTTGATGTCCATCAGCAACCCTCCCGATGCGATCTTTGCGGTGAATGATATGACAGCGGCAGGAGCGGTGAATGCATTGAAGAAGCTTGGGTACCGCATCCCTGAGGATATTTCGGTGATTGGGTTTACCGACGGACTCGTTTCCACGGTGACCGATCCGCCGCTTACCACGATCAGTCAGCATGGTTTCGAGATCGGGAAGAAGGCCGCGGAGATGCTGGTGGACCGCATCCTGCATCCAGATTCCGGAAAGAAGCCATATACCGAGGTGATCAGGACAGAACTGGTGGTGAGGGGGTCGACGAGGCAGGTGTCAGAGGAGAGTCGAGAGTCGAGAGTCGAGAGTCGAGAGGGGTAGTCGGCAGCCATCAGCCGTCAGTCGTCAGTCGTCAGTCGTCAGTCGTCAGCCATCAGCCATCAGCCGTCAGCCATCAGTTTTCAAAGTGAACTTTTTGAAATTTTTTTGTGGGTCTCCGCAAACGTTTGCAATAAGGGAAAGTGCCTGAATATTGGGCATACAGGAGATTATTTATCACAGAAAAACTTGCTTTGTACGCACTTTTTTATTTACATTTGAATCGGAACCAAGGTTCCATCCGATAAAAAAACAATATGAAGATCTCTGAAATCACAGGAATTGTGATCAGGGATTTTTTTGTGCCTTCCCCAAACACATTCCACAGGATTTAAAGTTTTATTAACGCAATATGCCGGCATGGAAAGTTACATTGCCTCGCGTTTCATTAAACAGAGAATTTATGAAAAAGCCAAGGTTAAGCTTCTGGCAGATCTGGAACATGAGTTTCGGATTTTTAGGGATACAGTTCGGGTTTGCCCTGCAAAACGGAAATGTCAGCAGGATCTTCCAGACCCTTGGGGCTGATATTGACAAGATACCCATCCTTTGGATCGCTGCGCCTGTAACCGGATTGATCATTCAGCCGATCATCGGCCACATGAGCGACAACACGTGGACCCGGCTGGGAAGAAGGCGACCCTTCTTTTTGGTGGGAGCGATCCTGGCATCCATTGCTTTGCTCATCATGCCCAATTCTCCTTACCTGTGGTTCGCTGCGGGGATGCTCTGGATCATGGATGCATCGATCAATGTATCCATGGAACCTTTCAGGGCATTCGTGGGTGACATGATGCCCGATGATCAGCGAACCATCGGGTTTACCATGCAGAGTTTTTTCATCGGGATCGGGGCTTTCGTTGCGTCATGGATGCCTTACATCCTTGAAAACTGGTTCAATTTCTCCAACACCGCACCCGAAGGTCAGATACCCGATACAGTGAAATACTCATTTTATTTCGGAGGTGTTGCTTTCTTGCTGGCGGTGGGATGGACCGTTTTAAGGACCAGGGAGTATTCACCGGAGGAGATGGAGTCATTTGAGCGTGAGAGCAGTGGAGAGAAGGAAAAAGAAGGAGACCATTCTGTGGTCCCCGAACCTCTTTCAACATATAGCAGACGGGGAATTCTATGGACGGCCATCGGGTTGATCTTTGGTTTCCCGATCTATTATTTTAACCTGGACAAAGAGTTGTATGTCCTTGCCGGGGGCATCGTACTTTTCGGGATTCTTCAGCTGGTCACCGGACTATTCATTAGGGTCAACCGGAGTCAGAGCGGACTGGTGAGTATTGTCACAGATCTTTACCGAATGCCGTCAACAATGGCACAGCTCGCTGTTGTGCAGTTTTTCTCCTGGTTTGCATTGTTTTCAATGTGGATTTACATGACTTCTGGCGTCACCGACCACCTGTACGGAACCACGGATGTGCTTTCGGAGCTTTATGGTGAAGGGGCCACCCTGGTGAGCGGAATGATGGGATGGTACAATCTTTTTGCAGCCGGTTTCGGCCTCGCCGTTCTGCCATTTCTAGCAAAGCTTACAAGCAGGAAAACCACACACAGTATTTCTTTGATCGTTGGTGGGATCGGGCTTGCATCGATCTATTTTCTGGGTGAACCGAAACACATGATCTGGTCGATGGTGGGTGTGGGTATGGCATGGGCCAGTATCCTGGCAATGCCCTATGCGATCCTGACAGGAGCACTGCCACAGAAGAAGATGGGGGTGTACATGGGCATTTTCAATTTCTTCATCGTGATTCCGCAAATCGTGGCTGCAGCCATCCTGGGTTTCATGGTAAAGACCCTTTTTGACAACCACAGTATATATGCCCTGCTTGTTGGAGGAGCCTCGCTTGTGGTCGCGGCGATACTCATGGTATTTGTTGACGATGTGAAGGGCCGGCCAGTCAAGAAGCAGGCCATTTAAAATCTGAGAATCAAAAGAATGAACAGTTACTATAAGGTGGACGAATGGAGTGTGGTCGAAGAGCAATTCGACCCCGGCAGGCATGAGGCCTCTGAAAGCATATTCAGCCTTGGCAATGGCCGGATGGGTCAGCGGGCCAATTTCGAAGAGGCCTATTCGGGTGAAAGTCTGCAGGGGAATTACATTGCCGGGGTGTATTATCCCGACAAAACACGCGTGGGATGGTGGAAGAATGGGTATCCTGAATTTTTCGCCAAGGTGCTGAACGCACCCAGCTGGATCGACATAGACGTACAGGTCGATGGCGTTCAGCTGGACCTGAATAAGCAGAAGGTTTTGAAATTCAGTCGTATACTGAACATGCGACACGGATTCCTGGAGCGCTCATTTACCGTGGAAATACAGCCCGGGAAGCAGCTTGAAGTATCATCCAAACGATTTTTAAGCATCGTCGATGACGAGATCGGGGCCATCAGGTACCGGGTCAAACCAATAAATTTTGATCCTGAGATCACCTTGACACCTTCGCTGGACGGCAATGTGAGAAACCGGGATTCGAATTACGACGAGACCTTCTGGAAACAGCTCGAAGCGAAAGCAGAAAATGGAGGTGCACAGTTGGTAGCGGAGACACGCAAATCAAAATTCCGCGTAGCACTTGCCATGAAATATGAAATTTACCTGGAAGATCAGAGGGTGAAATCCGCCCCGGAGCTGATTCAAAAGGAGGGCTATGCTGCACATAAAATCACATGCAAGGTCCCCGCAGGAAGAACATGTGCGCTCTATAAATATGCGTCGGTAATTTCCTCCCTGAATTTCCCTGCCAAACGGCTTGAAGAGGAAAGCATAAGGAGAGTGGAAGCTGCGTATGAGAAGAAATTTGACAATCTTTTCAGTGATCACCTCCATCAATGGGAGGATCACTGGTCTCATTCCGACATCGTGATCGAGGGAGACGAGAAGGCGCAACAGGCGATCCGGTTCAATATCTTTCACCTGAACCAGACCTATTCGGGCAAGGATGAACGGCTGAACATCGGTCCGAAGGGTTTTACCGGGGAAAAATACGGGGGCGGTACCTACTGGGACACGGAGGCCTACCTGATACCGTTCTACCTGAGCTCTGCAGCCCCGGAGGTTGCAAAGAACCTGCTCATTTACAGGTACAAACACCTGGAGAAGGCGATTGAAAATGCAGAGCTCCTGGGGTTTTCCAACGGTGCCGCCCTGTATCCCATGGTGACCATGGACGGCAGGGAGTGCCACAATGAGTGGGAGATCACTTTTGAGGAGATACATCGCAACGGAGCCATCGCCTATGCCATTTTCAATTACATCAGGTACACTGGGGATCATCAATACCTTGCCGGTTACGGACTGGAAGTATTGATCGCGGTTTCCCGGTTTTGGCGGCAGCGTGTCAACTGGTCGGATGTGAAGGGAAAATATGTGATCCTGGGCGTGACGGGCCCCAATGAATATGAAAACAACGTAAACAACAACTGGTACACAAACCTGGTGGCCAGGTGGACGCTTGCGTATACACTTCAATCTCTACAGTATGTGAGGGACCACTTTCCCTCGGATTACCAGGTGATCATGGGGAAAACAGGGTTTGACCTGGTTGGAGAAACGGAGCGGTGGAAAGACATTGTCAACAACCTCTACTTTCCCTATTACGAGGAGAAACAGGTCTTTTTGCAGCAGGAGGGGTATATGGACAAGGAGCAATATTATGCTGAAGACATCGACCCTTCCGAGCGTCCGATCAATCAGCACTGGTCCTGGGACCGCATCCTTCGCTCGC
>CAKZNC010000227.1 GCA_937129385.1 uncultured Bacteroidota bacterium | reverse complement strand
CTTCACAAACCTGGCAACGCCGGCCGTGTCATCAGCATTCATCCTGATCATGTATACCCCGCTGTTGAGTGAGGAGATATCCAGGGTAATCTGACCTTCTCCCTCGTTTTTCATCTCCATCACCTGCGTTCCTGTAATGTCAAACACCTTCAGGGATTCAATCTCTGAAGCATTATCAAGATACAGGGCATTGGTGGCAGGTACAGGGAAGATCCTGACATTGCCGAACAGGTCATTCTCCACGCTCACATCAACAGTGAATTCGATGGTATAGGTCTTCATTGTCTCACCATCCTCAGCTGTCACCTCAACTGATGTTGTACGTGCAGCTGCATCACCACCCAGGTCGGTTGCATCCACGACGTTAACGGTGGCATTCTCATCCGTTGTTGCTGCCGTTACCTCCGGAACTTCAGTTGTTCCAGCCGGCAGTGTCACGAAGTAGGATAGCTGCGCAGGTGAGAAACCATCTACCGAAGTACCATTTACCATGATGTCGTCAAGCGTCGCGACACTGGAGGGTACCGGAGCTGTCAGGTAATGTGTACCCAGACTGTCAAAGAAGTTTTGATCCTTCACAATCCATTCAGAATCATCAGCATTGGTTCCGGCACTTGATGCCCAATCCGTATTCCCTTCTTTCACACTTCCTTTCCTCAAAATGGTGTGCTCTTTGGTGGCATCTGCAATACCAGCAATCGCCCAGCCATCACCTGGATCCGGACCGATTTCACCAATGATATCCACCAGGGTGGTATCCATCGCTGTAACAATTACAAGTCCCCTTGCATCATCACCATTGTGGTGTACCACACTTGGATAGCCCAATACTTCGTCAGCATTTCCTGCAGCGTATAAAGCTCCATCAGTCTCATCTGTTATGATCACCCAGGTTGCATGCGATTCAAGCACAGCTCCAACCGGGAACATGTGGAAGTATTCCCAGTCATCTCCACCGTTACTTAACTGGGCGATCTGATAATAATCCAATTTGATCGCTTCATCATTCGGATTGAAAATCTCGATGGCTTTGTTATTGCTGCTACCTTCTATGTACTCAGAGAATATCAGGTCCGATGGCATCGCATCATCCAGTGTGATTTCATATGTCTTGGTCGTACTACCATCTTCTGCAGTCACAACAAGTTTATAACCTGTAGCCAAATCCGTAGCAACAGTCGTTCCGTCTGCTTCATATGTAACAAAGGACGCTCCTGCTGCAGGAACCAGTAAAGCTTCAAAGCTTGCCACTGTAGATTGATAGAGGACACCACTGATCGTCTCTGCACCATCATCAACACTATAGACCAATGATGAAACTGTTGCATCGGTGCTCAGGGCTGCCTTTGTAACTGTATAGGTTTTGGTTGTTGTGCCATCCTGTGAAGTTACAATTACCTGGTAATCCGACTGAAGATCAGTAGCCACTGTTGTTCCATCACTTTCATATACTTCAAATGTAGCACCATAAGCGGGCACAATATTGGTCTTGAAAGTAGCGAGGTCTTCAAGCGCGGGAACCTCTGTAATCGTGCCCAGATCATCATCCACTGTATAGGTTTCTGATGTAACTGTAGCAACAGAGGAAAGTACCTCTACAATGTCGTCTGCAGACCTTGGATAGATACGCCATTTGGCGTAGGAATATGAAAGCGGACCGGTAACATTGTAGGTTCCGTCAAGGTTCAATGTTCCTGCAAAATAGACATCATCCACCAGGACAATACCAGATCCGTCGTCGATCTCTACCTCTCCGTAACTGTTTTCTTCTGTTACAACCAATGCATCAGTTACAGTAACGATGATTCCTTCAAGTGCTTCTCCCGCATCACCTGTAGCCATGGCGACAGGAGCAGGCACATCTTTTCCGGAGGCTATCATTTCATATGAAAGCCAGGTGTTCATCTGGGTCAATCCATAATATTCTGATACAGTTCCTGCGATAACAATGCTATCTCCGACTGATGGGACGTTTTCACTGTCTCTTACAAGAATACCACTGAAATCATCCTGGGTACCGTCTGAAATATAATATTCATCAGAACCATTTGCATAAGTCACGATACCCGTTGTAATACAGATGGTATCCTCATAGCTTGAATTACCGTCTGCTTCAACCGTTCCCTGGATCTCACTGATGGAAAGCATGGGAACAATATAGAACGGATCCGAATCATCCATAGGTTCACCCGCATCGAAGGTTGTATTCGTAGCTTCAGTGATACGAATTACAGCTTCGTAGGACGAAGGTGAATCAGTTGGTATTGTATAATTTACAGTGCCTGGGGCTGGATCAATATCCTCAACAATTGCTTCGAATGTCCCACCATTGTTGAAAGATACCCAAATGGTAATATTTCCTATGGTGGCATCAGCTATCCAGTCGATATGCACATCTTCACCAGGATAAAATGCTTCTCCTCCTGCAGGATAGGTCACCTCAATAGGTCCGATGGTCGTAAAGGTTGCACTTTGAACTGATGAAACCTCATTTCCGCTTTCATCTTCAACGACATCCGCCAGCAGAGCAACATAATAAACCATATCGTTATCAAGAGCGACATCAGGAACAATTGTAATCTCTGTCTTCTCAGCATTGATTGTTGCTGTAGATGATACAACTGCACCGGCATTGTCAGTTTCACGCAGTTCAACCAATGAAGTCGGGTCTAAAATCTCTGATCCGTCTGCCGCAAGAATGGCTTCATCGAAAGCAAGGGTGATCTGAACATCTGTAGCAACACTTACAGCTCCCTCCTCAGGGTTGAAAGTTACCACAGGAGCTTCAAGATCCGGTCCGTGCGAACCAAGATCATCAAAATAATCCTGAGCTTCTACGATCCACTGCGAACTGGCAGCATCTGTACCTGCACTCAAACTCCAGTCGTCAGTACCTACCGTCACTTCATCCTTTCTGACCAGTGTATGATTCTGTGTTGCACTGGCAATACCTGCCACTTCCCAATTTGCATCACTGTCTGGTATCCCGATTACATCCAGGATCGTCGTATCCGTATCGGTAATATAGACAATTGCCCTTGCATCGTTCCCGTTATGATGAACGACACTTGGCCAGGATAAAAATTCATCAGCATCTGCTTCTGAAAAAAGTGCATCACTCGTTTGGCTGTTAAGAATCACCCAGACATCTCCCGGTGCTATTGAAGCACCTTCCGGGAAAACATGGTAATACTCCCATCCGCCGCCATTATTTGACTGCGCAATCTGATAGGGTGCGAGATCAACTTCCTCCAGATTTGGATTAAATATCTCCAGTGCCTTGTTATTCGATCCGCCTTCAATGTATTCAGAAAAGAAAAGGGTTTCCGGTGCCTCTACAACCTCTTCAAATAAAAGATCATCCCAATAGGTAATGGCCCCACTGTAAGTTCTTAGCTCAAAATTAAAATCAGTTGCTGTAGCGGGAGCAGTGATTGTAACCGTATATTCAGTCCAGTCAGTGGTAGTGGTCAGATAACTATTATTCGGACCTTTCAGCAAATCTGCATCATCACTGAGGCTGGTGCCATCAGCAATCCAGTTGGACCATATACGGCAATCTGAATTGTCACCTCCTTCATTTTTATACCAGAGTGACAATTTATAGGTTTTGCCTGCCTCAACTGTAAAAGTCTGGCTCAGGTCACTTGTACCACCCGTATGTTTTGCCGAATAAGTACCTGAATGTACCTCGGTAGCTTCCTGGTCAACAGACTCAGCCAGGGTCCAGCTCGTAGGGGTGGTTGCGTCATCCCAGTCTTCAAACCCGGGATTCAATACTAAATTTTGTGCTGACACTCCGATAGCAAGTAATCCAAGTGTTAGCAATAGGTAGATCTTCTTCATAATTGAATTTTTTGGTTAAAATTTGCTGCAATAAATTAAACGAACAGGTTGCAGGGAGAAAGTGTCACCCTGTTGCTTTTTTCTAAAACACTAAGGAATCACAAAGTTAATATCCTGCAAGCTTTTCTATATGTTGTAAAAGTTAAAACTGTGTAAAACAATTCTAATTTTGACAAACTCAGTTTTGCGATTGCCGGATGTAGTTTCTCAGCCCTTGAGCAGATATTCAGATGGACCCAAAGAGAGGTTGCCGTCACGATTAGGGACAAGATTCGGGGCTTTCATTATACGGAAGCAGAAGATATAAAGAAGACTCATCCGTGTAGTTCGGTCTGATTAGGCTGACCAGCAAATTCCTGATACATTTGATATGAAATACCTGATCAGCCTACTCCTCATCCGGAGTCCCGGGATACTCATCCTCAACTTCGTCGGGATGCTTTAACTGGTAGGCTTTGTCGATGATCAGATTTGCCATCGGTCTTAGTTTCCTGACCGCCTGGTGCTCACGCTCCAGTATGTTCAGCCTGAAATCGGTAATGGCCTCCTTCATCCTGATGATCTGGTTGATCTTCGTTTCATGATAAGTAAGGTCGATATAGATACGGAGGTCCAGTTCAGGTGCCCGGATGGCATACAATCCATCCACGATCAGCAGATCGATCTTGGTAAAATCAACCAGCAACTTGTCCACCTGCTCAGGGATAAGGTCCACACATGGCATCATGCATTCCTGCTCCTCCTTGTAGTCGCGGATGGTCTTCTTGATCTTGACCCAGTCATACTCCTCCTGGCCGATCATCTCAAACCCCTTGTTTCTCCTCCACTCTTCCCTGAGCAGCGGCTGGATCTTGTAGTAATTGTCGGTATGTACCACCTTGACCCTGATGTGATGGGCCTTGAGTGCTTTCCCAAGGGCGTGCGAAAGTTCAGATTTTCCCGATCCACTCTCCCCTGAGATGCCCACGATATAGCGGTACCTGTCCTCTTTCTTTTCAAGATCTGAAAGCACCCGCTCACAGATTGCAGCGGCAGCCTCCTTGTGCATATCATTGATCAGTAATATGTCTCCTAGCATAGTACAGTCTATTTACATTCCGTCTTCATGGTCTTCCCCGGTTCAATTTCGAGGTCCCGGCCACAAATATGTACTTTTATTTTGGTTTTGTCAGACTGAAGGCTGCTTATTTTAACTTCCGATCCTGATACAGTTACACCAAACCGGTCCCCACGAAAACCAAAGCTGAATGAAAGCTCATCCCAGCCGTCCGGAAGATGCGGATTCAGCACGGGGATCTCTCCTGAAAGGTCGAGTCCGGCAAAAGCCCCCATGGTATCATAGACAGTCCCTGCCATCACACCGCAATGGATTCCCTCTCCTGTTGTACCTCCCTGGATATCCACCAGGTCGCTCTCCAGTGCCTCGTAATAAAGTTCATATCCCTTTTCCTCCATCCCGGCATTCAGGGCAAGTCGTGCATGAACAAGCCGACTCAGCGTGGAACCATGTGATGTACGCTGGATATAATACTCGAAATTTTTCTGGATATAATCATTTGGCACTTTGTACCCCAGCTTTTCAATGATCCGCGTCACCTCTTCATTCCCAAGGTTATAGAAGGTCATCAGCAGGTCGGCCTGTTTGGACAACTTGTATGCATCGGGTGATTTGCCTTCTGCCTTAAGAATCCTGTCGAGCCGGTGGATGTCGTCGTACTTCTCCCTGTAAGCATCCCAGTCGAGCTCTTCCAGGTCAAAATAACCGGCAAAATGCTCGATGATACCCTCCTGGTTGATGTTGAGTGTGAGTTTCTTCGCCACCTCGTTCCACGCTGCCAGGTTCATGTCGGTAATATCAAGCTCCTTCAATACTTCGGTGACCCCCTCTTCCCTGAAATCTGCAGCAAGCTCCTCCGCCTTGGTCAGCAACCAGCTCACCATGATATTGGTGTAAGCATTATCGGTCAACCCGCCTTCTTTGTCACCAGGAAGCTTTTCATGAAACTCATCCGGACCCATCACCTTGTCAATATGGTACCTTCCATCTTCTCCCAGGGTGCTTTTCGAAATCCAGAATTTGCATATATCCAGGAAGAGCTCATTCCCGTAAGCAATCATAAATTCACGGTCACCGGTAGTATGATAATAGTTGTATAGGTTGAATGCGATAGCGATGGATACATGTCGCTGGAGTGAGCTGTAATCGGGCCCCCATTCTCCGGACATCGGGTTCAGGTGCACCACCTGGGTCTCTTCCCTTCCGCTGCTCCCGCTCTGCCAGGGAAACATGGCACCTTTGTAGCCATATTCCTTTGCATATTTCCTGGCCTCATCCAGCCTGTTGTACCTGTACATCAGGGTCGATTTTGTGACCTCCGGAAAATGGATGTTGTACAATGGAACGATATACAATTCATCCCAGAATATATGGCCACGGTAAGCTTCCCCATGAAGCCCCCTGGGCGGAATACCGGAATCGAGTTCCGCATGATGCGGCGAGGCTGTCACCATCATATGGTAGAGGTGAAGGTGCACGAGACGTTGCGCATTCCGGTCCCCGGCAATATTCACATCTGTGCGGTCCCAGATCGCCTGCCAGGCATCGGCAGATTTTTTCAATTCGTCCTGGAATCCCTCCACTTCATTGATCGCATGCACAGCATCCCTGATGGGATCATCAGAGTCATTTTCAAGGGTTGTAAACAGGGTGACCATCTTTTCCAGCAGGATCTCCTCTCCCTCCTTCGCCTCGATCTTAAAGTTTTCAGATATCTTCGCTTTCCCGGTTCTGATCTGGCTGTCGATATGGATCCGGTTGACACGGTGCCTGGCGGCCATACCGATCTTCCTGCCCGATTCGGTTGTTTTCACAAGGAGTTGTAAAATCCCATCCTTCGCATTTTCACTCACCGGCTCCAGGTGCTCCTGCTTTAAATCGCTGTAACGCTCCACACCTGCATTGATATGATCACCGGAGATCATCGACTGAACCGTTACCGGCTCAGAATAGTTCAATGGGGTGATGGAATAGCTGATCCCTGCACGATGTGGATCATGCATGCCTGCAAAGCGGGTGGACTTGACCAGCGTTCTCCTTCCCTGGTCATCCGAAACAACCAGGTACCTGAAGAGGGTACCGTTCTTCATGTCCAGCCGACGGTGGATCTTCTCGATCTTAAAGGTAGGATCGGGTTTGAACTCGAACCAATTCCCGTCATTGATTCTGAAACTGACCGGCAGCCAGTTGGAAATATTTACAAAATCTTCGTTTTCAATATCACGGTCACCCACCTTGGATGTCAGTGTATTGAACATCCCCGGCATATAGGTCCCGGGATAATTCACCTTGTTCGCCTCACTCTCCTCCAGGGCGCCACGGGTACCAAAATACCCGTTACCAATGGTCAGCAAAGCCTCCCTTGACCGCTCCTTGTCATGCGCATAATCATAATAATTCAATTGCCAGGAATCCTTCTCGATCCCGCTCCGAAACCATTCATTCAGATCATCCAGGGTAAGCTCTCCAAGATCCTCAACGACGATGTCACCGCCGTTGATCTGCAACTCCCTGACATTGTCTTCGCGGGCCACCCCAATTGTGAGTCCGAAGTTTCCTTTTTTTCCGGCCTGTACGCCAGACACCGCATCTTCAACAACGATGGCGCGATGATATTTCACGCCCAGGTTGTCACATGCAGTTGTGAAGATATCCGGTTCAGGTTTGCCCTGGAGCCCAATCTCTGCCGACACCACCCCGTCGACCCTGGTCTCAAAATATTTTAATAGGTCGGAGGCCTCAAGCACGGGCTTGCAATTTTTACTCGATGAGGCCACGCCGATCTTTGCACCCTCCTTTTTCAGCTGGTGGATCAGCTCGACGGTAGAGTCATACACCTGCACCCCCTCCTCATCAAGGACCTTGTTGAAAAGCACATTCTTCCGGTTCCCCAGTGCACATACCGTCTCCTTTTCAGGATCATCCGAAGGGTCTCCGAAAGGAATGTCGATGCCACGCGATTTCAGAAAGGAATCAACACCCTTGTATCGCGGCTTTCCGTCTACATACGGGAGGTAATCATCGGCATGGGTAAATTCCTTGAACGGTTCCCCGAATCGCTCTTCGCGGGATTTCAGGTACTCGTCAAACATTTTTTTCCATGCGGTACCATGGACAAGGGCTGTTTTTGTGATTACACCATCAAGATCAAAGACTACAGCATCAAATTCAAGCATATATTCGGTTTTAAGGTTCAATTCAGGTTCAGGCCATGAAGTTACTGATTTCTGAGGAAGGATTCAAGTTCGGCTATTCTGAAAACCACTGCCAGCAACCCGGTTGGCGCCCTGATTCTGTTACACATTCAACACTTAAAAACCGATTAAGTTCTGTAATTTTAACTGCAGTCCGACCGAATCACTTGCCATGTTATTCGGCCTGATATCACGGTTATTCGGCAATAAGTCTCATGCGTTCATGACACCCCGGCTATACAGCAACGAGGCTCGTGCGTCCGGCTGACGGCCATATTCAGCATACAAAAACCTCATTTTTCCTCGCCAAAATTTTGTATATTGACAAATCTCTGTATTTTTTGCAGCCAGGTATGTCCCGGTGTAAACATAACCCAAACCAAGTTCAAATGAAGAAAAGACTTTTTCTTGCATCTAACCAGATCCCTGTGCACACGGTCCGGACCGAAAACGATTTTGAGATCAAACCAGACGATGAACTCACGGTGAGCGGATTGAAGGATTTTTATAAGCAGTTCCAGACGAAATGGATTGGGCTGACCGGTCTGGAGGAGAGTGACCTGACCAGGAAAGAGATGCAGCAACTTGAGCGGAAGTTGATTGATCACCGGTGCATCCCTGTCTTCCCGGAACCGCGTGACTACGAGCAGTACCTGCATGGATTTTCCAGGAATACCATCTGGCCGCTTTTCCACTACTTCACCCAGAACACAGAGTATGATGACAAGGAGTGGGAGGCATATGTGCGGGTGAACCAGCTCTACTCCGAGAAGATCCTGCAACTGGTTGAGGATGGAGATACCGTGTGGATCCATGACTACCACCTGATGCTGCTTCCCGGGATGCTGAAAGAAAAAATGCCCCGACTGAACATCGGGCTGTTTATCCATATACCTTTCCCCTCTTTCGAGATCTTCAGATTACTGCCGTGGAGGGAGCCGATATTGCAAGGCATGTTAGGGGCCGACCTGGTTGGCTTCCATACCTATGATTATGTGAGGCACTTCCTCAGTTGTGTAAGGCGGATCTTCGGTTATGATACCGTCTTCAACCGGATCCGGATCGGGGAACGTACCCTCAAGGTGGATGCCTTTCCCCGTGGGATCAATTCAGATAGGTTCAGGGCCAAGGCAGAAGAACATTACCAGGCCAGTGACAAGAAGGAATCCGAAGCACGCTCAATGATGCAGAACTTTGCCAATTCAGACCGGGAGGAGAAGATCATTCTTTCGATCGATAAGCTGAATTATACCAAGGGAATCCCCACCCGGCTGCGGGCTTTTGAACTCTTTCTCCAGGAGAACCCGGAATACCTGGAAAAAGTGAACTTCATCCTGCTGGCGCTGATCTCCGGCGAAAGAAGTCAGTTCTACGAATCCCTTAAAAGGGAGGTGGATGAACTGGTGGGCAGGATCAACGGAAACTACGGAACGATCACCTGGATGCCGGTCCGCTACCTGAACCGGGAATTCAGTATCGATGAACTGATCGATATGTATTCCCTTGCCGATATCGCGCTGATCCTTCCACTAAGGGATGGCATGAACATGGTGGCCAAGGAATTTGTCGCCTCGAGGTTCGATGAGGATGGTGTACTGATCCTGAGTGAAATGACCGGAGCATCTAAAGAACTTCATGAAGCCCTGATCGTCAACCCCAATAACCTGGGCGAAGTGGTGGAATCCATCAAGATGGCACTTGAAATGCCGCGGGACGAGCAAAAACGAAGAATGTGCGTGATGCAGGACCGGCTCAACAGGTACACTATCGAACGGTGGGCCAATGAGTTCATCAACAGCCTGGGCAGTGTGATCGAATCCCAGAAAACATCGCTCACAAGAAAGATCAGTTCGGGCCATGTGAAGAAGGTGGTCAAGGCCTACCATGACGCTGAAAAAAGAATTCTCTTCCTCGATTATGACGGGACACTGTCGGGATTCAGGAAAAATCCCGAAGATGCAAAACCCGATCAGGAATTGTTCGATATCCTTAAGAAACTTACAGATGATCCCAGGAATACGGTGACCATTATCAGCGGACGGGACAAAGAGACCCTGGGGCGATGGTTTGATGCGGGCTGGAACATCCACTTCATCGCGGAACATGGCGTTTGGCTCAGAGATCCGGGTGGAGACTGGCACATGCTGGAACAGATCGACAACCAGTGGAAGGAGTCGGTGCAGCCCCTGCTGGAATATTATGTCGACCAGACCCCGCGTTCGTTTATCGAACACAAAAATTTCTCGCTGGTATGGCACTACAGGAAGGCAGATCCCGACCTGGGCATCCAGCGTGCCTGGGAGCTGAAGGATGAATTGCGTACACTGACCTCCAACCTCAACCTGGAGATCATGGATGGCGACAAGGTGCTGGAGATCAAGTACTCGGGCATCAATAAAGGACGCGCAGCCTTGCAAAAAATGGGTGACATACATTATGATTTCATTTTCGCTGTGGGAGACGACTGGACCGATGAATATACCTTTGAAGCAATGCCCGCAGAGGCATACACAGTGAAGGTCGGCGCTAAAACCACGGAGGCAGATTATTACATCGACGGGGTCGAGAAGGTCCGCGAACTGCTGAGCTGCTTCGATGCGGGGGACTGCGAGTAAGCCGGTCGGGACAAATTGTCCATTCTTCCTTTAAATGTTATACCGAGGCTCATGCCGGGCTCATGAATTTTTATACTGAACCGAGGCTCCCGCCGGGCTCATGAGGTCTTAGGCCGAAAAACATGATGTACGTGCCCCCGGTTGTAACATATGTTACCACGGGTATGGTCTGCACTGCTATTTTTGCATTTAAATAAAACGATTGAAGATGAAAACTGAATTTGAAACTTCGAGAAAAGCTGACCTGGATGCATTGATTGATTACTCCGGTGAAGCGGTAGTGAGTAAAACGCTGATCAAGAAAGATACTGGAACGGTCACACTTTTTTCCTTTGACCAGGGACAGGGACTTAGCGAACACACTGCACCTTACGATGCCATGGTGCAGGTAGTTGACGGAAAGGCACTGATAAAGATTGATAAGGAAGCATATGAAGTGGCAGCCGGCGAATTTATCATAATGCCTGCAAATGTTCCACACGCCCTGGAAGCTAAGGAGAAATTTAAAATGCTGCTGACGATGATCAAATCGAAGTAGGTAATACCTGGTAACGAAAACCACATGAAAAGCAGGGCCATACTCGCTGTCTCAGTATTTCTCCTGGTCGCATTCTTTCTCACCTTCATCCAGTTGAAGGTGGAAAACCCACTGCTGGTATTGGAAAGATTTATCCCGGGAGGAGGGTGGATCGAATTGTTCCTGGCGGCCACCTACGGGGGGATCGTTGCCTGGTTTATGTACGACCCGGCAAGATCGGCGAAGTGGAGACAGGTGACCTGGCTCACTTTCGCGGTGGTCTTTTTTTCCCAGCTGATCCTCGGTGTTACAGTCTCCGAAAAATTCCTGATGAGCGGGAAGCTGCACCTCCCTATCCCGATGATGATCATGAGTGGTCCGCTGTACAGGGGTGAATTTTCGGTGATGACCATCCTTTTTCTTAGTACGATACTGCTTTCCGGACCTGCATGGTGCAGTCATTTCTGTTACTTCGGGGCACTGGACGGATGGGCAGCTGGAAAGAAGAACAAACGACGAAAGCATCTGCAAAAAATCTGGAACCTGAAGATCCCTTTCATCATCACCATCATTGCGGTTACAATCCTGCTCAGGATCCTGAAGGTCGATGTACTGATCGCTACTATTGTCGCCATCGCTTTCGGGGTGGGCGGACTTGCAGTGATGCTCAGCTATTCGAGGAAAAAACGCCAGATGGTCCATTGCCTGACCTGGTGTCCGGTCGGTACCATCGTGAGCGGACTCAAGCATGTCAATCCCATGCGACTGACCATCAACGAAAGCTGCACCAGCTGCATGCTCTGCAGCAATTACTGTAAATATGACGCCCTGAAGCCATCGGATATTCAGAACAGGAAACCGGCAGCAACCTGTACCCTCTGCGGCGATTGCGTCACCTCCTGCCACGCCGGATCCCTGCAATACAAAATGTTCAACCTCAAACCCGCAGCTTCCAGGAACATCTACCTCGGTATCACCATCACGCTGCATGCCATGACCATGGTACTGGCTAAAATCTGAATATATATATTTAAATAGCTATTTAAATATATATATTATTTCTGTCCGGATTTTAAGTCCTCTATAATTCGATAAATAAGAAAAAGTATTAATTTTGCATCGTCTTTCGAAGCCACGGCGACAGGAGGACAATCGGGGTATAGCGCAGCCCGGTAGCGCGCTTCGTTCGGGACGAAGAGGTCGTGAGTTCAAATCTCGCTACCCCGACAGAAGAAATAAAGCTGTTCAGACGATAGTCTGGACAGTTTTGTTTTTACAGACCCGTTAAATGCTTGCATTTATAAAGGGTTTGTAAAAACAAAACTATATCTGAAGCGCAGCGGAAGATATAGCTTTATTCTTCTGAACACAACCCAAACCGAGATCGCGAAGCGACAGCTGAGCAATCTCGTGACCACACCTTTCTTAAGCGATTTGAAATAAAAAGACCATAGGGGACGACGACAGGAGTCCCCGGAAAAATAAAAACCATCAATGCTCCACCAACAGCTCCCCGCACTCCTTCTCAAGCTGCTCTTTCTTGATCGGTACTACGCCCGATTTCTCACATACGAGTCCGCCTGCCAGATTGGCAATCGTACCGGTCTGCGCAGCCGATAATCCGCAGGCATGGCACAGCGCAGCAACACTGATCACGGTATCCCCGGCTCCTGAGACGTCGGTAATATGTCTTTTCACAGAAGGGATATAATGTTGTGCATCCTTCTCCAGCACCAAAATACCCTCGTCTGACAGGGTGATCATCAGGATCCTGATGTTCTGCTCCTGCCTGAAACGCTCTCCCGTCGCAGTCAGCTTCTCAATATCCTTTTTCGTCGCATCTGTTTTGCACCCTTTAACAAACTCCTTCAAATTTGGCTTGAAGATCGTCGAATCTTTGTATTTTTTGAAATTCCGGAACTTGGGATCTGCCATCACCGGGATATCCTTGCGGAGTGCCACTTTGTTGACCCGGGAAATGACCTGCGGTGTGATCACCCCCTTGTCATAATCCTGGAAAATAACTGCGTTGATCCCGCCCGTTTCCATCAGGCTGAGGACCTTCTCAACGAATTCATCCTGTACCCGCTTTGCCAGGCTGTTCCCGATCTCCTCGTCTATCCGCAACAGGTGCTTGAACCCGGAGATCACCCTGGTCTTCTGTGTCGTGATGCGGTATTCATCAACGGTGATCCCCACATCGGAAAGATTTTGTTCCTCCAGGAGATCCAGGAATACTGTGGCCCTGTCATCTCCGCCGATCACGGAACAGAGAATGGGTACTGCACCCAGGGATTTGATGTTCAGCGCAACATTGGCTGCACCGCCCAGCCTGTTCTCCTCGATGATTTCCGAAACGATTGGTACGGGTGCCTCGGGGGAAACCCGATCTACATTCCCCCAGAAATAGGTGTCGATCATCACATCCCCGATGATCAAAACTTTCTTGTTCCTGATCTCCTCGAAAAAGGCATGGAAATCAAATCCCTCGAACATAATGGTGCTGTTTTAAATTTCTGCTCAAAGATAGAATTAATATTGGTCTAGGCAGGATCAACATCCACATTGAGGCGGATTTGCCTGTAAACGGGATTCTTCATAAAGATATCGATCAGTTCCCCGGTCAGTGACTTCGCCTTCTCGACCGATGCCTCTTTCTCAACCTTCAGGAGGATCTGCCTGATGTACTTCCCATGGGTCCGGCTGACCACCGGTTCCTGGGGTCCGAGCACCCGCTTCCCGAAGATCTCCCGCAATTCATTGGCCAGGAAGACCGATCCACCGTCCAGGATCGACGGAATCTCATGCCTGAGCGTGATCCGGATCAACCTTACAAATGGCGGGTACCTGAACATCTTCCGCTCCCGGATCTGCGCTTTGAAAAATTCAGCAAATCCCCCTTCCAACACATGCTGTATCACCGGGTGTGTCGGATCCATGGTCTGGATCACCACCTTCCCCTGCCGTTTCCTCCTGCCGGCGCGGCCACTGACCTGCACCATCAGCTGGAAGCTGCGTTCAAACGCCCTGAAATCGGGAAAGTTCAGCATGGAGTCGGCATCGATCACCCCCACCAGGCTCACATTTTCAAAATCCAGTCCCTTGGTGACAAGTTGTGTTCCCACAAGGATATGACTTCTGCCGGCCTCAAATTCGGCGATCACCTTTTCAAAAGCCTTTCTCGACCGGGTTTTATCGAGATCCATCCGCCCCACCCGCGCTTCCGGGAAAAGCGCCGCAATCTCATCCTCAACCTTCTCGGTTCCGAAACCCCGCATCACCAGTTTTCCACTGCTACACTCCGGACAGCTGTGCGGCACCGGCGTTTTATATCCACAATAATGACACACCATCTCGTTGCCAAACTTATGGTAGGTAAGACTCACATCGCAGCTTCCGCATTTCACGATCGTTCCGCAATCTTCACAATGAAGATAGTTTGAAAATCCCCGCCTGTTCTGGAACAGGATCGCCTGCTCGCCACGATCAAGCGTCTCCTGCAACGCACCCAGGAGCTCAGGTGTGAAATGTGCTTTCAGCTGCTTCCGCTTTCTTGCCCTGGCCACATCTGCAACGACCACCTCAGGAAGGGCCACATCTCCAAACCGGCGATTCAACTCCACCTTTCCATACTTCCCCGTCATAGAATTATACAGCGTCTCAAATGATGGAGTGGCGGAGCCCATCAACACCCCGGCACCGGTATACAATGCAAGGATCGTCGCTGCATCACGGGCGTGGTACCTTGGTGCCGGATCAAACTGTTTATACGTATTTTCATGCTCCTCGTCTATAATGACAAGTCCAAGGTTGCTGAACGGCAGGAATACGGCCGATCGCACCCCGAGGATCAGCTGCCAGGGCTCCCTCTCTGTCAGCCCGGCAAGGTTCCGGTATACCTCCACCCGTTCATTGTCTGAATACCTGCTGTGGTAAACCCCTATGTTGTTCCCGAAGACATTTTTCAACCGCCTGATGATCTGGGTGGTCAGCGCAATCTCGGGTAGCAAGTACAGCACCTGCTTCCCCTTTTCCATCTGCTCCCTGATCAGATGGATATAGAGCTCAGTCTTCCCACTGGAGGTCACCCCGTGCAGCAGTACCGCAGGGAACTTTGTAAGCTGCCCGCGCACCTCCTTTAATGCCTCCTCCTGGAACCCGGCCAGCTGAAAAGGATCGCGGACCTCCTCATCTGTTGCGTCATGATGGATCCGGGAAACAGTCTGCTCCCATATTCTGAAAACTCCCTTTTTAATCAGTGAAGTTACTGCCGAAGCAGTCACACCTTCGGCCGTTAGTTCACGACGCTCCACCGTCCGGGGCGTCGCAGCCGAAAATTGTTTTGATAAATGCACATATGTTTCAAGTGACCGGACCTGGGCAGGAGCCCTCCCGAGCTGATCCATCAGCTCCCCGAACTCCTTTTCGTTCTCAAATTTTTGCGTCAGCCCGATACAGCTGATCTTCCTCGGCTTAAAGGCTCGCTTTATCTTCTGGTCAGTCACCAGGATCCCCTTTTCCACCATCCGCTTAACGATCCTCAGACCGTCATCCCCAAACGGACCTTTCCTGGTATCATCAAGCCTGATCTGCCGCTCCCCCTCCAGGTGCTCAAGCATCAACAATTCCTCGGGATCCGGAGCATGCTTATAATCATCCGGATCACCGATCTCCAAAACTGTCTCACTGGCTAGTTTCAATCCGCCCGGCAGGGCAGCATTCATCACTTCACCGATGCTGCTCATGTAGTAAGCGGCGATCCATTTCCAGAATTGCAACTGAATATTGCTTACGACTGGCCGGTCGTCGAGAAAAGAGACGATCTCCCTTGGGGTGAACTCCTCCGGCCTGTTTCGATGTACCTCCTGGATGATCCCGGAATAGAGCTTCTGCTTCCCGAACTGAACAATCACGCGCATACCCGCAACTGCCCGGTCAGCCATCCCGTCCGGGACCAGGTAGGTGAATGTACTTTTAATGGCAAGAGGGATGATTACCTCTGCATATAAAGGTGATTGGGTCATGGATCAGATCGAAAGCACGTCGGCCATCTCGAGCTGCTGCGGATCAACGCTCTTCTTCAGCTTGATCACCTTGCGGAAGGGAACCAGGTCCACCTCACCATTATGGAAACCGACCATTACACTCTTCTGGTCGTCAAGGAGTGCCTGTACCGCTTCATAGCCCAGGGTCGACGCTGATACACGGTCATAAGCCGAAGGCTTCCCCCCACGCTGAATATGCCCCAGGATCGAGACCCTTACACTGTACTCCTCGAACTCCTCCTTGACCTGCTCGGCGATGGCAAAAGCACCGCCCGACTTCTCACCCTCTGCGACGATGATGATGTTGCTCGATTTTTTACGTTTGTATCCCTTCTCCAGGTAGTCCTTCAATCCTTCAACCTGGCCCTCCACCTCGGGAATCAGGATCGCCTCGGCACCACAAGCAATACCGGTTTTGAGGGCAATGAAACCTGCGTCCCTGCCCATCACCTCGATGAAGAATAGCCGGTTGTGGCTGCTGGCCGTGTCCCGGATCTTGTCCACAGCATCCACAACAGTATTCTGCGCAGTGTCATACCCGATGGTGTAGTCGGTTCCAAAAATATCATTGTCAATGGTTCCCGGAATCCCGATAAAAGGGATATCATAATATTCATCACAAAAAACCCTTGCCCCGGTCAGCGAACCGTCTCCCCCTATCACCACCACAGCATCGATGCCCTCTTTTTTCAAGTTGTCATAGGCCTGCTTCCTTCCCTCGGCAGTCATAAATTCCTTGCTTCGCGCCGTCTTGAGAATTGTACCCCCCCTGGCCAGGATATCACTTACGCTGTGTGCCTTCAGACGGGTGAAATGCCCGAAGATCATGCCATGATAGCCGTGCCGGATACCTACCACCTGCATCCCGTTGAAGATAGCGGTTCGCGTCACTCCCCTGATCGCAGCATTCATTCCGGGTGCATCACCTCCCGAGGTCAGGATCCCGATTTTTTTAATTTTTGCCATACATGTACAAGATTATACTTTGGTGAATAAAAATAAACATAATATTTCAGGCGTCATAAGAAACGCAGGTCAATTCAGATCGTCTCCAGGTATTTCCGCACCTTCCCGAGCTGCCACACAGGGGTGGAAGTAGCCCCGCTGATCCCGATCCTGTCATCCGCTCCGAACCACCCGGGATCAATATCCTCCAGCCTGTGGATCCAGTGGGAACGCTCATTGTGCAACCGGCAATACTCGTACAACATCCTGCCATTCGAAGAGCTGCTTCCACTCACGAAAATGATCACATCATGCGAAAGTGCAAATTCCCGCAGGTTGGGTTTCCTGCGCTTCATCTGGTTGCAAATGGAACAGTTGGATACCGGCTTTGTGTTCCTTCCCGATCGCACCTGTTCGCCCAGGTTCTTCTCCAACCTGAAAAACTGGTCGGGATCCATGGTGGTCTGGGAATACAGGTAGACGCGTTTGCCGGGATCCACTCCCGACAAATCCCCAGGATCACTTACCACAACAGCCTTTCCTTCCGTCTGCCCCAACAATCCTATCGTCTCGGGATGATCATCCTTTCCGAATATAACGATCTGCTCTCCTTCATGGTCCAACGCCTCATACCTTTTGCGGATCTTATTCTGCAGGTTCTTGACGATCGGACAGGTGGCGTCGATCAGCTCGATGCCATGTGCAGCCGCTTTTTCATATGTTGACGGGGGCTCACCGTGCGCCCGCAATATCACCTTCGCCGGACCGATCTCCGGGAATGCATCGGCAGTGACCACTTTCAGCCCCTTTTGACTGAGCCGGTCCACCTCCTCTTCATTGTGCACCATCTCTCCCAAACCATACACCTGTTCACCCTTCCCGAGCTTTTCCTCAGCCGTCTCAATGGCCTTCTCCACGCCAAAACAGAATCCGGCCGAAGCATCTATTTCAATTGTCCTGCCCATCCCTGAGTATATTATCAAACTCGCTGAAGAACCACTCCATCTGGTCCGCAAAGGTCATCTCACTGTTGTCCAGCAATTTTGCATCATCGGCCTGTTTAAGCGGACTGGTCTCCCTTCCGGAATCGATCCGGTCCCGCTCCATGATGTTCCTTCGCACCTTCTCCGGATCCACGCTGACCCCCTTCTCTTCAAGCTCTTTCCTCCTTCTTTCTGCCCGAACCTCTACCCCGGCAGTCATGAATATCTTGATCTGCGCATCGGGGTAGACCACAGTACCGATGTCCCTTCCGTCCATCACCACACCACCCTCGGTCCCAAGCTTCCGCTGCAGCTCAACCATCTGCGTCCGCACACCCGGGATCGTGCTGATGTAACTCACGTGGTCAGACACCTCCATGGACCGGATCTCCCGCTCCACGACCCTGCCGTTCAGACAGGCTTCATTCACTTCAGTTTCCGGGTTCCTCCTGAAACTAATTTCAATGCCAGGCAGCAGCTCCATCACCGCCTCTTCCGAGGGAGCAAGGTGCTCATCGAACAACCCCTTCTCCATGCAATGAAGCGTTACGGCCCGGTACATCGCCCCGGAATCCACATATATGTATCCCAGTTCCCTGGCGATCATCTTGGCAAACGAACTTTTCCCGGTGGAAGAGTGCCCGTCAATCGCCACAATAAGGTTTTTGTTGGTTTTCATCTGTTCAATCGCAAATCAGACGGTAAAGATACAGATTTCAGTCGGCAAACCTGCACGATCAGACAGGTGGTCTATCTACCCCCTTTTGTATAGAATTGCGATAGGTTGGTGGTGAGTGAAAAATGGTTGGACCCGCCTGCCAGGTGATAGGAGGAGCGTCCGTAGGCCATGTGAAATTTTTTAATCCGGAACCCAAATCCGAATGAAAATCCGACCATCCCGGGCCAGCTGTTCATCTTCATTTCCTGGCGCCGCTTGTAATTGTACCCCAGGTCCACATGGAAATTCTCGCCCAACAGCAACTCCACACCAAATATTGCATGGCGCATCAGCTTGTCGGCCAGTTCATCAAACCTGTTATCGGTGGTGGGTTCAGGGCCAAAAATAAGTGGCTCATCGTCTGCCTTCTTATAGGTAAGGTCCCAGCGCTCCAGGTGCTGCAGTTGTATGCTGAATCTGAACGGTGCATGCGCCAGTCCCTGCGTGATCCCTGCCTGTATCTCGAAAGGCACCCGCTCCCTGGTTCCGCTGAACGAGGTGATCTGCATCCCCATGTTCTTCAAAACGAAACCCGCCGTGGTATTTGTCGCCCGCAGGGTATACAGCACCCCCAGGTCGGCCGTCACCCCCAGCGAGGTATATTGCTCATAGATGGAAAAGATCGGCTTCACATTCACACCCACCGAAAGCACCGAATCGATCAGTGATCGTGCATACACCAGGTTGACCGCATACTCCGATGCCCTGAAGGTCCCGTGTACATTGCCATACTCATCGGTGTGGTAAAACGACCCGTAGTCGACATAGTGGATTCCACCGGCAAATGTGCCGATCCCCTCTTTCTCAAAGGCATACGAGGTATAGCCATAATTGACCCCTGCAAAATAGTTGACATAGTTCAGGTTCATATGACTGTCCATGGATCCATTCAGCAATGCCGGGTTATGAAAGACCAGGTTGAGATCGCCATCGTTGATGGAAACATTCTCGCCACCAAGCGCTGCAACCCGCGCCGAATTGGTCAGCTGTAGAAAGCTGTAAACCGATTCACCACCACGTTGCGCCATCACTGAAAATGCCAGCAAGGTC
>CAKZNC010000226.1 GCA_937129385.1 uncultured Bacteroidota bacterium | reverse complement strand
TGCCCTTTGGCAGGCTCAGGGCTCCAATGCAAAATTTAATCAGACAAATTCTGAAACTACCCTCTGACGGCTGACGGCTGACGGCTGACAGCTGACAGCTAGCACCTACCAAATATCAGCCCTTTCCTTTTCCGGAAGGAACATCGGGTCTCCCTCTTTTACATCGAAAGCATCATGAAATTCCTTCACATTGGGCAGGGGACCGTTCACCCGGTTGATGCCCAGTGAGTGCACATCCTCCTTCGTGAGACGTATCATCTCCTTCTCCCTGATGTTATTGGCCCATACGTGAGCATATGCCAGGAAGAATCGTTGCTGTGGGGTGTAACCATCAATTTTTGATCCCGGAGGATCTTGGTTCCAGGCCTTTTTGAGTGCATGGAATGCGATATTCACACCTCCCAGGTCGGCAATGTTTTCACCAAGCGATAATTTTCCATCTGCAAAAAGGTCTTCCGTTACGGGGATCCTGCTGAATTGTTCCTCCAGGATCTTTGAACGATCCTCAAAATTCGCAGCATCTGTTTCTGTCCACCAGTCATTGAGGTTCCCGTTCTTGTCAAATTTTCTTCCCTGGTCGTCGAAACCATGGGTCATCTCATGACCGATCACCACACCGATCGCACCGTAATTCACTGCATCATCCGCATCCTTGTGGAAGAACGGAGGTTGCAGAATGCCTGCCGGGAAGACGATCTCATTCATCAGGGGGTGGTAGTATGCGTTGACCGTTTGCGGGGTCATGTGCCATTCATCCTTGTCAGAGGGTTTGCCGATCTTTGCCAGCTCATATTCCAGGTTAAACTGTGCAGCTTTCCTGTAATTCTCATAGTAGGAGTTGTTGTCAAATTCGAGGTCATCATGAGATCTCCACTTATCGGGATACCCGATCTTCACACGGATCCTTTCCAGTTTTTCCAGCGCCTCTACCTTGGTGGATTCAGACATCCATGGAAGCGTTGTGATCCGCTCCCGGAGTGCAATCCTGAGGTTTTCAACAAGATCCAGCATTCTCTCTTTCGCTTCAGGAGGAAAATACTTGGAGATGAAGAGTCTGCCAATCGGTTCTCCAAGCGCATCTTCTGTAGCAGCCGTCACCCGTTTCCAGCGCGGTTGCATTGTCTTTTTGCCCGACAGGTAGCTTCCGTAGAATTCAAATTTAGATTGTTCAAAATCAGAGGATAGCAGACTGGCTGCACCATTCAGCAAACGCCACCTGAGATAGACCTTCCAGTCTTCAAGCGCGGTATCATTCAGCATATTTGCAAACTCACTGAAAAATCGGGGCTGACCGACATTGAGGTGTAAACGGGTATTCACTTTGAGCGCTTTTAAAAACCGGATCCAGGGAAATGCGCCATATTCCGATTCCAGCTCAACCGCCATATATTTATTGAATGTTTTGTGCGGATCCCGTTGCTCGAGCCGTGTCATGCCTGCATGGGCCAACCTCGTTTCCATTGCCAGGATGATCTCCGCTGCACGCTCAGCTTCGTCAACTCCAATGCCCGACAGCACGAATACTTTTGCGATATATTCCAGGTACGCTTTCCTGGTCTCCCTGCTCCGTTCGTCATCATTCCTGTAGTAATCCACATCCGGAAGCCCCATTCCGCCCTGGTGCAGGCTGGCAATGATCTGTTCCGAGTTCTCCCTGTCCGGTGCGGGATATATATGAAATACCGTGGGAATGCTATTTGCGTAAAGAGAGGTGATCAGTGCCGGTATCTCTTCTGTGTGCTCCAGGTTTTGAATCTTATCAAGGTCTTCCCGCAGGGGTGCAATTCCTGCCGCATCAATCTTCGACGTATCCATGCCAGTCCGGTAAAAATCTCCAACGATGCGCCCGATATGGTCTTCCTGGTTTGATCCGTGACCAGCCACCTCCTCGATGATCGAACGCACGATCTCCCGGTTGTCTTCCCGTAACTTGTCAAAGGTTCCGTAACGACTGAATTCATCGGGGATTGGGTGTTCTTTGAGCCATCCGCCATTGGCAAAGTGATAAAAATCCTCCGTCGGGGAGACCGAGGTGTCGAGGTTCCTGGGATCGATTGGTTTTTGCATAGATATTTCTGATTTTACCTTATGACAATTTTCCCGTGTGAAAGTTTGACTGGAAAATTGCTGCTCATGTTAAAAAAAAGAGGAGGAACAGGTCCCTCCTCTCAATGATGTATTATCTGTACTGTACCAGGCCAGTTGAGAACTCTTCTGCCCGGGCGTCGGCATACATTTAAAACTCGTTCAGCGTCTTCCTGATGATCTCAACACACTCCATCAGCTGCTCTTCAGTGATGACAAGTGGTGGTGCGAACCGAATGATATGTTCGTGTGTCGGTTTGGCCAGCAGTCCGTTCTCTTTGAGTGCCACACAAACGTCCCAGGCTGTTTTGTCTCCCTTGGGTTCGATCACGATTGCATTCAGCAGACCTTTGCCTCGTACGAGGCTGACCATCGGGTGGTCGATCTTTTCCAGTTCAGCGCGGAAAATCTCTCCAAGCTTCTCTGCATGTTCGGCGAGATTCTCTTCCCTGATCACCTCAAGCGCTGCAACGGCCACTTTTGCTGCCACCGGGTTGCCGCCGTAGGTGGATCCATGTTCACCCGGCTTG
>CAKZNC010000225.1 GCA_937129385.1 uncultured Bacteroidota bacterium | reverse complement strand
GCAAACAGGGCAATTCCCCTTGCAGCGAGCAGGGAAACGAACGCAGCATGGGTAAGGTCGCCCAGTGGAATGATGTAGTACATTTTTTTCATTGGGAACCTGATCGTGGCCAGGAAGATCAACAGCCAGTCGTTGGGAAGCGGGATGAAACCCATGTATAACCAGGCGAGCACTGGTATGAATCTCTCCAGTCCTTTTTTATTCAAGTAGTGAGCCAGCCGGTTGATGTTCCTGTCGAATTTGCCGGAAATGAACTCGCGTCCCCGGCTACCGAACCAGAAAAGGAAGAGATCCCCGAGGGACAGGCTGATGCCCATGATAAGTGCAAGCAAAACCGGATTGAGTCCGCCGGAGATGAAGGCGATCAGCACACTGTAGAATGAGAGGGCAGTAAAGGCAGAAAAACCGGCAAAGAATGCAATACCGAAAGCAGCGAAGTAACCTCTTCGCTCACCGATCCTGTCGATGATTTCATCGGGGTTGATGATCGTTGCGATGATAAAGATCGCTGCAAGGAGGATCGAAAGCAGGATAAAGATCGTAATTCTTTTTCCCTGCGGTCTGTTTTTCTGCTTTAAATCCATTGAAGTTCAGGTCGTTATTTTGATGATCTGCTCTTAAGGTTATGAGACCGTCAGAATAGGTTCTACCTGACAAATATACGTTCCTGAAATTGTAAACTTCTATTAATTTTCAGATTCTTGACGGTTGATTTAAAACCGATATCCCAATCTTAAACTTTCCATAGGGAGGTGATCGTAATGTGTATTGTATGGCTCAAAGGCTCCATGGCTGTAATCATGGATTCTCTGAATGGAATAACCAATATCAATGGCAATGCTGATTCTTTTTTGGCCGGGATACCGAATGCCCATGGGCAGGTAGACGATCGCCTGGTTGGTTTGGTCTATTTGGTTGATTTGAGGTCTGGAATGATCAACGTCTGTATTGAATTTCCGGGTGCAGTTATTTTGGCAGAATAGTCACCTAACTGCAGATTAAACGCTATCGGATCCCGCGTAACATTCAGCATAGATACCACGACATTATTTTCCTGGCTGAGGGTTGCCCCGACAAAGAGGCTGTCGGCAAATGCTCCTTTCATGGGAGTGGCCCTCAGGGCCTTGTCACCCGGGCGGATGGTTGTGCTGAAGTGTTTGAGGACGTCAAATACGGGGGTGTAATAGATGTCGTGGTTTTCAATATCGATCATCACAGGGGCGCCGCAGAAGTTTCCGACATGATTGGGGCCGCCGTTTTTATCCAGCACTGCATTCCAGTCGATGAAGCCTGTCATCCAGTTGTTTATTCCGACGATGATATTCCTGGCATACCTGTGGGTCGGGGCATACATGGCATGCAGTTCATTTCCCCAGGGGACCTTGTATCCCCAGTCGGTTGCATTTTTTTCCCACCACCACTGGTCATTATTGAACCAGCCCTCCTCCTGCCAGCCATCGGGATCTTCGGCCCAGTCGCCTCCTTCCAGGCCCAGGTTGTCGATGCATCCTTCGGTATGGATGATGGTTTGGTCGGGATACAGGTTGTAGATGGAGTCGAGGATGTCTTCAAAAACCTTGAATGTGCTTCCGTACCAGTGAATGGCAAATCCGTCAAGATATTTTCTAGCTTTTTCATTGGCCATCAGTCCCTCCGCCCAATGGGGGAGTTCCGGTCTGTTCTGGTCAAAACCGAAGATCTTCACATGGTCGAAATTGCTGGATTCAATAACAGGGCCGAGGTGCTGACCGACAAATTCTGCTTCCGAAGTGGGGTCGAAATGCATGCTTTCCCAGGAGCCGTTGTTGCCTTCGGGTTCATTGACGGGGGTGACTGCCCAGATATTGATGCCCTCTTCCTCCATGGCTTTGAAATATTCCAGGAAGTACCTGGCAAAGAGGTTATAGTTTTCCTTTTCCAGGGCACCGCCTGTTCCGTCTCCAAAGTATGCATTGTTATCTTTCATCCATGCAGGTGCGGTCCAGGGGGATGCGACGATCCTGAATTCCTTGTCGGATTGTGCATTTTTAAGTTGATTGACCTCTTTGATCAGTGGCAGGAGGTCGTATGTTGTATCTTTAATAGCAGGATATTTTTGTTGTGAAAATCCTTGCCGGTCGGGCTGTAGTGTAAAATTTTCCAGGTCCCGGTCGTTTTTTTCTTCGGCATAGGAGTAGCGTCCTTCGACCGAGAAATCGCAGGAGCCCATGTGTGTGCGGATGATGGGAAAATTTGCTCCTGACTCGCCAAAGAGTTCTTCCAGGATCGACCTCCTGGTATCGGGGCTGACGCTAGCGAGTACAAATGCGGAAGATTCTGTGAGTGAAGATCCGATGCCATCAATGGTTTGTCTCGGGTTTTCGAGGTCGATTGTTACGGTAAATCCTTCGGGGGCTTTCTTTTTGAAAGTTATATTTTCTTTTTGTGCAAGTGATTCTTCCGATGATGTAACGAGTACTTTGGTAGTGCTCACCTGGTCACAAGAGGTCAGCATTAAGAAAACTGAAATTGCAAGGAGATTCGCTCCCTGCTTAACGGCCTGGATCATTTGAGTTTATTTTCAATTAATAATTGGCTGCAATTTATGCAGAAATATGCAGTTAACTGGTGTGGTTGAGGGTTTGGATGCTGGTTTTTACCTATACATGAAATCAACATCAGGGGCTGTGTTTTGAGTGATCAGGTTGTTTCGCAGCCCGTAAACCTGTAAAACCCCGAAGCAGAAGAGGATTATCTTAATTTATTTATTTAAATTCACGTGACTGAAAGTACTTTTTATGGTAGAATCCATGCTTTCAGGTGCATTGAAGAGCTTAATTAAACTGATTGTGAAGCCCCAATGATCAATATGTATCGACGTTTTTGCGCAATTATTATCCCATTTTTATGTATCGCATTTAGTTCATGTATTGAGGGGTATAACCCGGATGTATCGGATTATGAAAATCTGCTTGTTGTTGATGGATTGCTGACTGATCAGCCTGTGGATCATTTCGTTTATCTGAGCAGGTCATATCCATATGATGAAAATTCTGGAGGGGATCCTGTGAGCGGTGCAGTGGTAATCATTCAAGATGATGCAGGCGGAATTGTTTATCTTGATGAAGCTGATCCGGGGTCTTACATGCTTAAGGATGGCAAACTGGAGATTAGGCCGGGGAGGGAATATCAGCTCATCATTGAAATTCCCGGAGGGGGTCATTATGAGTCGGGTTATGAAGTTCTGAAATCTCCTGGCAGTCTTGACTCCGTCTATTATGAGATCAAGGAGGGAGAGCCGGAAATCACCGGGTATGCTGAAGATGGCATTCAGATCTATTTTGATGCGAAAGGTGAAGTTGGCTCCGGCGGTTATTATCAATGGACATTCGAGGAGAACTGGGAATACACAGTGCCTTATGCAACAGGGGCTAAATTCAGGTGTTGGGAGGGTACAAATTCTTCCAATATTCACATTTTATCATCGCGAGGATTTGAGGGAGATCTGATGCAGCGGCAGAAGCTTCAGTTCATTTCATTTTCAAATTACAAACTCAATATCAACTATACGATCCTTGTGAAGCAATATGGCCTGAATGGTTCAACCTTTGAATTCTATAATGCCCTTGAAACATTGATGGAGGAACCAAGAACAGTATTTGGTCAGATCCCATATAGTCTTTATGGTAACATCGACAACGTTGATGATCCTGACGAACCTGTCCTGGGATTTTTCCAGGTATCAGGAGTGCAGGAGAAGCGGATTTTTATTGAGCGTTCAGATCTGCCTGACAAGATCAGGATCGCAACCGGCAATGAGGGATGCATAGCTTCCGATGCGCCGGATTACAGCATCAGTTTTACCTGGTACAGGATCATCCAGCCTGGTGGGGTTGTGTTCTGGGCCAACCGTCTGGATTGCACCGATTGTACGCGGACAGGGTCGAATGTTCGGCCGGCGTTCTGGAGCATGATTGATGGAGGGTAGGGGGATTACTTACGTGATCCCTGGAAGGGGGAGGCTTCAACCATGAAAAACCCGTGCTGCTCCTGTCGTCGCAGCTGGTTTCTTGCATCCACATCTCTTATGAAAACTCCCGGTGGTCGTTTTATTGGGATTACTAACGTGATCCCCGGAAGGAGGAGGCTTCAACCAGGAACAACCCACGCTGCTCCTTGCAGTCACAGCTGGTTTCTTGCATCCACATCTCTTATGAAAACTCCCGGTGGTCGTTTTCAACGAGCTGCAGATGCAAGAAACCCCTCCAGCTTTCGCTGTCGGGGTTGTTCCTGGTTGGCGGAGAAAGGGGGATTCGAACCCCCGGTACGCGCGAGGCGTACAACGGTTTTCGAGACCGCCCCGTTCGACCACTCCGGCATTTCTCCAAAATATAATAAAGAGCGTACAACGGTTTTGCTCCTTAGGTCGCGAGCTCACTCCCGGTGGTCGTTCGGTTCGAGACCGCCCCGTTCGACCACTCCGGCATTTCTCCAAAATATAATAAAGAGCGTACAACGGTTTTGCTCCTTAGGTCGCGAGCTCACTCCCGGTGGTCGTTCGGTTCGAGACCGCCCCGTTCGACCACTCCGGTGCGAAGTTAAGAAAATGTGGTGAGATTGCTGAATTTATGTAATACGGGATATACTCAAGTTCTTGCTTCCCCGCAATACGTTGTATTGGATCCTTATAGATTCTCTCCTCATTTTAATGGGGAAAAAAATGTTCTCAATCGGGTTGACCCCGGGTATTGCAAGTCTCTCCCCAGAGTTCGGAAACCGATTCTGATGTCAGCATATTATTGAAATAGTTATTTGAACCTACGAATTTTTTTATGATATATGTGTATATGGTCACCTGGCATAGGTGATCACTGCTTATATGAAATTCGAAAAGGGCATTGACTCGGGTCCCAATATGTTGTAATTTGAGTATTGAATAATCTTAAACAGTGCAGTCTTGAAATATCGCACAATTTATTTCATTGTGTTCATCCTGTCAGTTCTTGTGAGGGGAATTTTGAATTTCAACATCCCCCTGGTGCCTGGTTCAGGTGGAGGTTACACTATTGTTCAGATCCGTGAGGTCATTGAAACAGGATCCCTTGCTCTCCCTGATATGCCGCTGTTGTTCTACCTCAATGCATTTATTGTAAAAATCCTGATTTCACTCTTTCCCGCTGCTGATCCGGATCATATGATCATTGTAGTTTCAAAGATCATTGACACTGCAGTATTTCCGATCATTTTATATCCTTTGTATTCCATACAACGAGACCTGGTGAATTCTGAATTCTTAAAATCCTACCTAGTTGGAATTGCAGGATTTTTTGTCCTTTCCTATGCCCCTATTGAACTCGCCTCAGACGCGCAAAAGAATTCTATTGCATTGGTCTTTATGACCTTCTACATCTATTATTTCCTAAAATACCTCAAGCTCAGTAACCTCAAAGACCTCATCGTCGGGAGCCTTTTTCTTCTCATCATCTGTTTTACACATTTCGGAGTTTTTGTCGTTAGCCTGGTCATTCTGTTTTCCGGACTGATCATATTCTTTAAAGGAAAAGCGATTGCAGCCATTCTTGTTTCCGGTTCTTTCGCTGTCCTATTGGTGATGGTACTTGATCCCCAACGGGGCATGTCCATGCTTACCTTCTGGAAGCATGCGTTCACGATATTCTTTAGCCCAAGGTTATGCTACTATCCTTTCGGGATTTTCAATTATCTGTTTTCATTTTTGCTGATTTGGTTAATTATCAGGTCACTGACAAAAAAAAAGGAGGAGATCACGGGATTCAGGAAGAACCTTCTTCTGCTTTTTCTTCCAGTTATTATAATACTATCATTTCCGTTTTATAATTTTGAATTTGGAAGAAGGTTGGGCCTGATGTCGTTTGTACCCCAATCAATCACTCTATTGTTACTGTATCCCGGTTTTAGCAGGAGAGCAAGGATGTCAATCAGTTATATCCTGATCGCGATCGTCACTTTTACTTCTTTCATCAAGCTCACAAGGCCCAAACCACATGCCATTACCACTGAATCCTATTCAGATATGCAAAAGCTGGGTAAGCTGATCCATCATCCTGACAGCACCATGATCTTTGCCCGACATGGCCTGGAATGGTGGGTGGCATGGGAGCATCATGTTCATATTGCTCAGCCACACATACAGGTGGACCAGGGGATGAAGGAACGATATGATGAAATATATTTCCTGGTACAGGAGAACGGTGAAAACCTGATGTACCCGGGAAAGAGCAGTGTTTTCGTTGAACCGGATCCACCTGATGACAGTGATCTCATCTATCAATCGGAATATTTCCGTGTATATCAATTAAAGAATTGAACAGAAATGGAGCAGAGAGGGTTAACTTTGAACAGCATATGAAACCAGCAATAATCCTGTTTAGTTTGATGATGATCGTCCTCTCATGCAGTTACCTGCCTGATGAGGAGGGTACGTTGTATGAGCCGAAGACAGAAACCGGGGACTATGCAATCTATTATTCAGGCAGCATACAACCTGAGAATGCATTTATAATGATTCCAGGCGGATTGGTAGATCCTTATGCATATGCATGCTGGATCCGGGACTTGGTCCGCGAAGATTCATCTTTCGCGGTGGTGTTGATGAAATATCCCTCGAATCTTGCAATTGCGAATATCGGGAAGGTAAAAAAGATCATGGATGAATTGGCAGGCTTTACACATTGGGCGGTCGGTGGACACAGCCTTGGAGGTGTAGTGGCAGCTACCACCCTGGATGACAACAGGGAGCTTTTTGATGGTCTTGTCCTGATGGCTTCATGGTCGAGGGAGGCTGCTGATCTCTCAGATTGGGAAGGCACAGTTCTTAGTATCTATGCCTCGGAAGACAGCCTGGCCACCGAGGAGGAGGTACAGGAGAACAGTAATTTCCTTCCAGCGGGTGTGCAGATTGACTCTCCTAATATAATTCCGGATGGAGATCGCCGGACCTATTACTACAGGATAGCAGGAGGAAATCATTCCGGCTTTGGTTGTTATGGACTGCAAGATGGTGATGGAACCCCATGGATCACATCAGAAGCGCAGCAGGAATTGATGATTACTGTCATGAAATCATACTTTGAATCACTATGGTAAGAAATGGATTGATGATTTGGATATTACTGATCATGTCAGGAGCCTGTTACACCCAGGACAGGATCACAGTAGATGTAAATGGCTGGATCAATTACCGGCTCGCAACGGGGGCTTTGCAATTTGATCCGGGGCCCAATGGAGCAGGACTGGCTGTTGGAATGGCCTATCCTGTTAAGGGTTCTATTTCCGGAAAAAGTTCCGTTGAATTTGGTGCGGCCGGAACTGGTAATTTTATGGCCTTCACAGTTGGTCTTCAGAACGAGTCCAGATCACCAAGGAACAGGCTGGTAGGACGGACAGGTGCAGGGGTATTACAAGGGATCATGCTATACAGACCTGCACCTCTCTATGTCTGGGGGTTGGATATGACGAGTATGATCGGGTATGAATTGAAGAATCGATCCGTTCCCGGAATGTTTGCGGGAATCAGGTATTACGGTATTCCAGGATATGCAAAAATTAGCGAAGTTAACCGGTTTCTTGATCTGCGGATCGGAATGATTTATCTCTTTTAGCCACCCACAATTTCTGCTCAAGCGATGGTTTATTCCTTCAATAGTTTTATTGCAAGTTCTCCCTCCGGAATATCGATGGGCAGGGTGATCATCCGATCTTCTGCAGTGACAAGTCCGGCATCACTGTACTTACCCGTAACCGTATTCAGATATATCAACCTGAAAGTTCCATTCCCAGTTTCTATTTCGATTTTGGACCGGGTTGTGCCATTTGCCCTGAGGTATATGGCATATGCATTCCCCGGGTCGGATATCACATAGGGGATAAGTCCGGGCGCGCTGATGACACTCGTATAATCTGGAATCAATTTTTCAAGTTCAAAGCTATGCAGGAAATCAGAGAGGGTTTTCAGTTGTTTACGAAGTTCATTGCTTCCGCCGCCAGGCGCCTTGTTTTCACCTTTACCGTCTTCAGCCCCTGGGAAAAAAGAGTAATCCAGGTTATTGAAGAGTCCGCCGCCACTCAGCATGAATTTCCATGCCTGCCGACGGTAGACCTGATCCCCGGAGCCTGCAAATCCGGATTCATCAAAGCCAAGGACCCTGTTGTAATGATAATTCCACTCAACTGCCTCAGGCCAGGCATAATGAAAATTGATAATGGAAATGTTATCTTTTACTTCAGGAATGGAGGCTTTGAAATTCACATAATTCTGTGCAATCAGGTGCTTTTTTGGCAACTTGCTTTCTTCGTCAGTGATTGTGGATGCAACTTTTTCCTGCCACTCCATTGCGCCTTTTGCTGCAAAATCGGCTTTGTATTGCCAGTCATGTTCCTTGAGTTGTTCTTTGTTTACAATGTTATAAACCGGTACCGAATGATCGGCCCACGGTTCATTCTGTATCTCGAAAAAGAAATTGTCAAACTGATTCAGTTCAGTGACCATTTTACGTACAAATGTTTCCTGGAAAGGGAACAGGTTGGTTTGAATATCCGACTGTGCAGCAAATCTCGAAACAGGGGTATCAATGTTTATATTGTTCGACGGGTTCATGGGTGAGAGGTCCCAGTGTTCATCCCTGTAGATGGACGAGAACAGGGTGACTTCCACGATGATATCCTTCTCCCGGGCAAGTTCCATAAAATCCTTTAATCTTTCAAAATAGGCTTTGTTCCACTTCGTCAGATCGTATAACAATTCTCCATTATCTTCCCATGCTGCCCATGGAGTAATGACCCTGCCCTTTTTTGGAGCGAGCGTATTTTTCTGAATACCAAAGCTTTCGCCGAATATTTCGAAGTAAGCGCCAGTAAAGATCCGGGTATAATTCATCCCTTCCTTTTCCAGTGTTTCAAGGTATTTTTTATAATCGAAATCAAGGTTTAGAACCGCACCATAATGTTCGGCCGAAGTAACAAGGGCCAGGGTTTTGCCTTTGTACTGAAAATAGTGTGGATTTTCCGGATGCAATGCAATGGGTCCACTTGGTATTTCAGGCTGCTTTTCCTCTTTTTGGGAATTACATGAAAAGAAAAAGGCAACAACAGCGATAATTAGCAAATGACAGGATTTCATAGCTAAGTCAATTTATATTCAGTTAGGAAAACAAATAAAACCTGCGGGTATTTAATCCAAGGGAAGTACCCGGATATTTCTCCATTTTACTTCGTATGGTGTGGGATCATTTCCAACATCATGTACCTGCAGACCGATGATGCCTTCAAAGTTTACCCCGTCCCTGAAATCGGTTATTACAATACCATTTACAGTGGTTCGTATGTGATCACCTTTACATTCTACCCGGTACTTGTTCCACTTGTTGTTTTTAAATGCTTTGCTCTCCTTTGAACCCTTTTCGGGCCACCATGGGGTCATGAATGCTCGCCGTGCTTCATCATATACACCGCCGGCACTGCCCACATCTTCACCGGCAATTTCCACCTGGTATCCATACACGCGATCGGCCGGAATGGTTTTCTGCTGTAGCTCACCATTGTCATTCCTGAACCAGAAAGCAGTTTCCTCTTTTGCGATCATACTTCTGAATTGTACGCCGGAATTCAATTCCGGACTAACCAGGTACACTTCAAATTCGAGGATAAAATCACCAAAGGACCGGTTGGTACATAGAAATGAATTCGGACTGCCTTTCACGGCATTTCCGATGATCTCACCATTTTCCACCCGGTATTTTGCAGAACCACTGTGAACAGACCAGCCATCAAGGTTTTTTCCGTTGAATAGCTTTATCCATTCATTGTTCTGAGCTTCGACAATAACTGAAAAGGACGAAAAGATGATTACAAGGATTGATGTCAGTATTTTTCTCTTTCTGTATTGCATGATTGTGTAGTTTGGTTGTTATGTGCACAAGTTAAACAATAATTTATTCCAATCCATTATCAGGTTGGAGTAGGGAACAAGGACCATCCTTTATGTAATATTAATCAATTTTGGATTATTTCCGGTCAAGTGCCAGCTGAAGGACCGTGGGATCTTCTTTATGAAGTCGAAGGACAGCTTGATAAAAGGCTGTAATGCCGAGTAGAAGAAGGAGATGGCTGAGATCGTTCTTGTCGAACCACTGGAACAGGTTGAAATCCAGCAAAAACACAGCTGATGATGGTATAATGATCAGGACCCCTCCCATAATACGCTTGAAGTGTCTTGAAAACCCCATCCTGTAGTATGACCACCCCAGCGCACCGGCAGATAATGATACTCCTGCCAGGCTATTTATGATAACTACCAGGATACAAAGGTCGATCTTATTATCCCGGGGAGCGAGTATTGCAATCAGGATTATTAGGAGAAGGATTACTATCATTTTTATAAGGGAAATCGTGGAAAGTAATTTGTACCATTTTTTATTTTGGAGTGCTGATATCATTGCATACTCAATATAGTACACCGAAACAGTACTCAGTATCCAGGCAGGTATTTTTCCGGGGACTCCCCAATAGTTCGCAAAGGCATGCCCAAGACCGCCAAAAATTGCTGCCAGGCCGAAGAGTGACATAAACCAGGCCCAACTCCTAAAAAAAGGATGAATTGCAGCTCGTCGAAAGATCCGGACCGAAAAGACCAGGCAAAATAGTCCCAGCAAAACATCAGTAAGTAAAACATTTGGTTCCAACAGGTCAAGACCAAAAAGTGAAAACTCAATTACCAGCGGTTCAGGGTTCATCCTGTTGATTTTATGGTATGATATAAGACGTCTTCAATTGGCCCGGCACTATTCTGATGATATCCAGGATCAATGAATAGCTCTCCCTATGAAGATCTTATCGTATTAATTCCAGCTAAGATAAGAACAATACGCAGCATGGTATGGTTCGGTATATGAAGCTTAACGGATGATGTACAATTGTGCATCGAACGGTGGGATATTTCCAATCGTGAACTTGATTTACTGTTTAGTGCTCCGGACTACCCCTTTTTTATAATTTTTAGGCATATTTGTCTCATTCAACAAATATTAGAAAGATGCCCATCCGGGACTGATAGGTACCACATATTTTCAGTGGTGCGACCAGTACCAGACCGGAAGGGGACTGGATGGAGAGAATTATAACTGTGGATTGGTAGATGTCACAGATCGTCCATATCCCTACATGGTTGAAGCGGTATCCGATACAGCAAAAAGATTATATGGAATTCATTCCGGCATGCTCGAACCCACTGATCAGGCTCCAGTCAGAGCAAGGGGACATCATGCAATACCTGATCTGTGGAATGAGTGATCATATTGCATTTTATCTATTGACTGATTGTACTAAGTTTTTCCTTAAACTTATCAGCCATTCCCATATCCCCTTCGCCCTGGTAAATCAACACGATCTCCTTTAAAAATTCAGGGTCAAATATAAATTCATCCATCACCTGTTCATAGTGCAGCAAAGCATTCTCTGTATCATTCCTGGTGAGATAGATCTGTCCCAACAGGCGGTGGATCATATGCGAATCATATCTAATTAAGGAGTGCTGTAAACGGATCATATTCTTCGGATAGTTCATGTACGATTTCATTGATCTCTTCACTGGCCCGGAAGCGCACTTCATCAAGGTCTTTTGCCCGGGTAAATAATTCCATGCCTGATCAGGATTACCTTTTTTCAGCGTTTCCCTGGCGTATTATAGGTTTGACAGGCGTCATTCTCAGTGCCAGAGGAATTTGAACTTAAAGGAGATATATCTTACACATTACTGACCAATTCACTTAAAAATACGGGGATATCCCTGTCCCTGAATTTTCGAAGCATATCTGACATATTACTCCCGTACCTATCTATTCCAGGGGAATACAATTTTTCATTGTAAGGAATTTTATCCACTGTTACCATGCGCTTTATTAGCGCTCCTCCGGACGCTTTTTTTTTAACCTGAATTTATTTTTTTTGAATTCCCTTTATGGTATTGCGCATCAGTTGATATAATCTGAATTCTGTAATATGGGTAAGAAATGATGGATATTAAGCATTTCCTTCCAGGATTGATTATGCCTCCTGTTTCCCGGAATAGCATATACTAAAACATTGTCTCGTTCTCGTTTTCCCTGATATACTCAATGTCCTTGTCTTTTTTCAATACCTTTCCTTTGCTGAATCGGTAACTGATCTCAAACATCAGCATATTCTTAAAGAAGCCCATATCCGTGGTACTCATTTCCTGGTATGTGTCTGTTTCCAGGTACTTTATCTGGTTGGAATTTACTCCCCAGGTCACTGGGAGGAAATAGAGTACCATCACGCTGAGTTTTTCATTAAGAAAGGGTCTTCTGATGATGATCGACCAGAAGTCGATATTCTGGTTCCTGTATCCCTGTGCAAGAATTCGCTTGTTGTTATTCTTCTGGTAGATCAAACCTGCGACAGTTTTTGTTTTTTGGTGGTAATAGATAAACTGACCCGACATGGCCCAGTCATTTATCGTGTTTTGGTACTTGTCGAATTCCACTGTGCTTTTATACAGGTCCAGACTGTATTGAAAAAACAGGCTTTTCCCAAAGGGGATAGTCAGGTTGGATTTCAATCCATAATTACTGAATTGACCTGCATTGAAGTAATTGTATTCAAATACACTGTCCGGGCGAAGCTCACCCGTGGTGATGATCAAATTCTTTGAATAGGCATAGTAAGGCTCAACAGTAAAGGCTTGCATCAATGTTACCGGGGCGGAAAATGTGTTTGTTACCTCTGGTTTCAGATTTGGATTGCCAGTTTGTACGGATTCAAAATCAACAAAAGTAGTGAAAGGATTTGTCTGGTCAATGGTCGGGTAATTGCCCTGGGATCGTATCTTGAATTTAATATTCGAATTTTTGGAAAAGTCATATTTCAGATCTACGTGGGGCAGGAAGATGAAATAGTTATTGGCTCCTCCTTCGAATTTCCGGATACTGGATTCTCCTGCAATGCCTAACTGGAAACTTACTTTCTTTCCCAGCTGTTTTGAATAGTATCCATACAATTTGTTCCTGTTCTCAAGTGTGTTAAATGAATTATTTTCATAATCGGAATTGAAATCACTGGATAATGACTCGCGTGTATAGCCATAGCCCATCAGGAAACTGGATTCATCCTTAAAGGAATGCGTATACTCCAGGTAATAATTGAAATTCTGTTTTTGATTGGATCCCTCCTGGCCGTATTCATAATCTGCAACATTCCCCATTGTTTCGATGGATTGTGCACCGGAAAAATCGGAGTATACGACATTGGATTCCAGGGTGTTTTTCTCGTTGATCTTCCCTTCATAGAAGACAGAGTTATATGAATTCAGGCTGCTTGACCAAACTTCAACATCGGTGTCATAGCTGGCAAGGAGACTGCCATCCTGAAGTGTATTCACTGTCTGATATACATGGACGATATTATTCTTTAAAGGATTCTTCATAATTTTCCCCTCGTAGCTGATCGTATGTTTGGGATTGACAAAATAATCAGCTCCCAGCGTTAGGTCATTCGTCATCTGTCTGACCATTATGTTTGCCTGGTCGGTAAATGCTGGCACTTTCTCAACTGTGAGCCCACTTTCGTAATTCTTTTCATCATAGGAGTCCATGTTGTAGTTGGCAAAGGTGCTGCCCACTTTCGTGTAAACACTGATCTTATCATAGGTATATGTCATTGTCACGTTTGGCATATTCTGAACCAGCATGTATGCGGGTTTCATCGCATCCGGATCAATAAGTGTCCGGTCCTGGAAATAGAGTTCCACACCCATATAGTCCTTGTGGAGAATCACATTGATCACTGCCGAATATCCCTCAAGGCCATATCGTCCTGCAGGATCCCTGATGATTTCAACTTTTTTAAGACGCTTGGGATCCATATTCTTGATATACTCCTGGTCTTTTTGAATCCCATCCACAAGGATGACTACCTTTTCATCATTATCGACCTTGATTGAATTGTTGAATTCATCGTAATGTACCCCGTTCAGTTTATTCAGGACATATTTCGCCGAGGAGGCACCTTTCCTTAATTCTGGCGTCACAACCTGAACTTCGCGATCGATCTCAGTTGAGCGGGAGTTGGTCTTGATACTGGCTTCCTCAAGCATCCTGAAATCAGGTTTTAATAGAAAGATACCCTGGAATTTGCTTTGATATGCCTGTACAACAGTGGTATCTGACATATTCCCGATATAGGATATGATTTGCCGGTAGCTTCCCATGGGAATGTCTATGGAATAAAATCCCTTTTGATCAGTTGATGTCCCGGCGATAAGACTATCCTGCAAGCTATAAAAGGAAATGTTACAAAATTCAAGCGGATCGCGGGAGGTTTCATCCTTCACCTGACCTGAGAGTGAAACCGGACCCTGGGCGGCAAGTTCAGCATAAGCCATGGCAAACAATACAAGTAAGACTTGGAATTTCATGATAATGAGTTTGCTGAAAAGTAGGAAAATTTCCCGCTCATGTGTATGCAACAACGAATTTATCGGCAGGATATCGGTAAATAGCAATTAACATTGCACTTTTCAAATAAATTATAACGCAATCAGTAGAGGATCAGGCCGGGTTGCACCTTAATTCTAGGGTCGTAAATCAGCCTGGTAATTCCGGACTTTGCCAAATGTTAACCCAGCTGTAAGCAAGAGCACAGGATTTTTCACATTCAGGTTCAACTCCACGGAGGTTTTAAGTCCTGCAAATTTTATGGGGATAAGCGTGTATCCTGCTTTCAAAAATAATCCTGCGGTGAAATAATTTTCCATTTCTGAATCAATTTGACGATTCCCCCAGACCGGACCCACACCTCCCAGGATTTGCAATGCTACGATCTTATAATTCCATTGTTTCCCGTAAAGAAGATCAATTTGCTGAAGAACATAATCGCTGGAAGTCCAGATCGTGAACTCTTCCATGTAGGCATATCCAATACTTAGCATTCGGTCCTGGCGATAATGGGACACATCGGCTCCAAGCAGAATACCCTTATTGTATTGAAATGGAATAGTAAATCCACCCTTTATGTCAAACGTAAAGCGGCCAGGTTTTTCCTGTGACCATACAGTTAAACAAAAGCACCCCAGGATTAAAGCAATAAAAATCTTCTTCATGATCAATTGTTAGACCAATAAGTTACAGAACAGCTGACATATATTCAAGTACATCTTCATTTAAGTTGATTGAGATCAAATGGAGGGCACAATTGCGAATTCCTATAAGATGCCCCATCATGTGGCTCAAGGTAGATACCAAGGAATTCATTATTGCGGTATCCTTTTTGGTAATAAATATCCAGGTAGAGGCTATACCTGGGTTTTGATGGACAAACAAGGTACAAAAAATGGCCTAAAAGATGAAGATCAGATCTTTGTAATTCCGGTGAAGTATTAGGAAATCTTTACACCAACTCCACAAACAACCCTTCATCATTTTTCTCCACAGTGGCCAGGTTGTGTTTCCGGAGGCCTTTCAGGGCGAGGTCCCATTTCTTGTTACTCAGTCCCGCCTGGGCTTTGAGTTCATTCAGGTCAACAGGGGATTTTTCTTTCAGGAGTTTGTAAACCAACTTCTCCTCATCGGTCATGACGAAATCGAATGTCTCTTCCTCACTTTCGGCGACTGGCGACTGGTGACTGGCCTCCTTCGCTGAAGCTTCAGAGGCCGAAGGCGACTTCTGACTTTCATCCGGAGATTTCGGGACCACATAAGCGGATTCCTGACCGGAGTCCTGTGACAGGTGACTGGCGACTGGCGACTGGCGACTGGCGTCCTTCGGACGCATCTGCGGGAAGAACAACACATCCTGGATGCTGGTCTTGTTGGTCATCAGCATCACCAGGCGGTCCATACCCAGACCCATTCCGCTGGTAGGGGGCATGCCGTATTCAAGTGCACGAACGAAGTCCATGTCGATGAACATCGCCTCATCGTCACCCTTCTCAGAGAGTTTCAGCTGCTCTTTAAATCTTTCATATTGGTCGATGGGATCGTTGAGCTCGGAGTATGCATTGCAGATCTCCTTGCCGTTGACCATGAGCTCAAACCGCTCGGTGAGTTCCGGGTTGTCACGGTGCTTCTTACACAGCGGTGACATCTCCACCGGGTAATCGGTAATGAAGGTAGGCTGAATAAAATGGGGTTCGCATTTCTCGCCAAAGATCTCGTCGATGATCTTACCCTTGCCCATTGAGGGATCCAGTTCAATCCCCAGGCATTCAGCCTGGGCCCGCAGATCACCCTCATTCAAACCGGCCACATCAAGTCCTGTATATTCCTTTATGGCATCGAGCATGGTGATTCGTCTGAACGGACGCTTGAAATCAATCTCTGTTTCTCCTACCGTCACCTTTGTGGTACCATGCAGATCCAGCGCCACCTTCTCGATCATCTCCTCGGTGAAATCCATCATCCAGTTGTAATCCTTGTATGCCACATAGATCTCCATGACTGTAAACTCGGGGTTGTGGGTCCGGTCCATCCCCTCATTCCTGAAGTCCTTTGAGAATTCATACACCCCTTCGTATCCTCCAACGATGAGTCGTTTCAGGTACAATTCATCTGCGATCCTGAGATAGAGTGGCATATCCAGGGTGTTGTGGTGCGTAATAAACGGACGTGCGGCTGCTCCTCCCGGGATGGGTTGCAATACCGGGGTCTCCACCTCCAGGTATCCTTTACTGTTGAACAGTTCCCTGAGGGAGCTGTATATCTGGGTTCTTTTCCTGAATACTTCGCGAACCTCCGGGTTGATGGCCAGGTCGACATACCGTTGCCTGTACCTGAACTCGGGATCGGTCACTGCATCATAGGTCTTTCCGTCCTTCTCCTTCACGATTGGCAATGGCCTGATGGATTTGCTCAGTACGGTCAGCTCTTTCACATGCACGGAGATCTCACCCATCTGGGTCCGGAATACATGTCCGCGCACCCCTATAAAATCACCAATGTCGAGCAGTTTTTTGAAAACAGAATTGTATAAGGTCTTATCCTCATCGGGACAGATCTCATCACGGTTTACATAGATCTGGATCCGGCCTTTTGAATCCTGGATCTCGGCAAAGGATGCTTTTCCCATAATGCGTTTCGACATCAGGCGGCCTGCGACAGTTACATCCTGCAAGTTTTTCTCCTCTTTCTCGAACCGGGATTTTATCTCCGATGAAAATATGTTTGTTTTGAATTCCGCGGCAGGGTAGGGATCTATACCCAGCTTGCGGATCTCTTGCAATGCATCTCTTCTGATCTGTTCCTGTTCTGAAAGCTCGTGCTGTGCCATGAAAATGTTTATGAATGAATAAGCTGCGGCAAAGATAATTGGAAAAAAGGTGAATGGCGAAAGTCAGGTGGTGAAAATTGAAATGTTCGGGGCTTATTCTTTACAATTTGCATCTTTAACACGAGTTATTCAACCCTTATCACATTAACATTTTAAAGATGGAATCAGGCGGTTAAAGAATTAGTGTATAAAACTGTAGGGTCGGGGAGTAAAGACCGTCGATTATGTTATTTTTGTATATTATCTGAACGGAGGGGATGGAAAAGAACTGGATCATAAAATCACAGGGGCCGGAGGCCGAGGTGCTTGCACTTAGCAGGTCCCTGGGGATCAATAAAGTACTTGCCAACCTGCTCGTTCAACGGGGCATTCATACCTTCGATGGTGCCAAAGCATTTTTTCGTCCCCAGCTGAGTCAGCTTCACGACCCTTTCCTGATGAAAGATATGGAAGTTGCTGTGAGTCGAATCATGACTGCCATTGATCACAAAGAAGATGTATTGATCTACGGGGATTATGATGTAGACGGAACAACAGCCGTGGCATTGGTTTATTCCTTTCTGAAGGATCACCTGAACCAGGTTTATTCTTACATTCCCGACAGGTACAGTGAAGGTTACGGAGTCTCGAAAAAAGGAATTGATTTTGCCGCGGAAAAAGGGTGCAGGCTGATCATTGCACTTGATTGTGGCATCAAGGCAGTGGACAAGGTGGATTATGCGCGGACCAAGGGGATCGATTTCATCATCTGTGACCATCATACCCCAGGGGATAAATTACCGGATGCCGTTGCAGTGCTGGATCCGAAACGGGCCGACTGCTCCTATCCCTTCGAGGAATTGTCGGGTTGCGGCGTGGGATTTAAATTGATCCAGGCCCTGGCTTTAAAAATGGAGCTTGACTTAGATGCCATCACCCATTTTCTTGACCTGGTTGTTGTGAGCATCGCCTCCGATATCGTCTCCATCAACGGAGAAAACCGGGTGCTCGCCCATTTCGGCTTACAAACGCTCGCAAAATCCCCTAGGATCGGGTTGCAGGCCATAAAAAATGTCGCTCAACTGAACAACAGGGAGATGACCATCGAAGATATTATTTTTAAGATCGGGCCCAGGCTGAATGCAGCGGGACGCATGGAATCGGGGAATACAGCAGTTGGGCTGCTCGTGAGTGAAGAGATGGAAGAGGCCATGTCCATCAGTAAAAATATCAACCTGATCAATACTGAAAGAAGGGATGTAGATGCCTCGATCACCCGGCAGGCTGTTGAAATGATTCAAAAAGACAAACTGCTGCAGGATCAGAAATCAACGGTGCTTTATAACCCGGATTGGCACAAGGGAGTGATCGGTATCGTGGCCTCGCGGCTGATGGAACATTATTACCGGCCGACGGTTGTCCTCACCAGGTCCAACGGAATGGCCACCGGTTCGGCTCGTTCGGTCAACGGATTTGACCTTTACCAGGCCATCGAATCCTGCAGTGACCTGCTGGAAAATTTCGGCGGACACAAGTATGCAGCCGGACTCACCATGAAGATCAGCAACATCAAGCATTTCACAAAGCGGTTCGAGGAATACATCAATGAACATGTCGATACCGATCAGCTGATCCCGGTTGTTGAGATCGATACAGAGCTGCAATTATCTGACATAGATGAGAAATTTGTGCGGGTCCTGAATCAGTTCAGCCCATTCGGACCGGAAAACACTGCACCCGTATTCCTCACTGAAAATGTTTCCGACAACGGGATGGGAAAACGTGTTGGAGCAGCGGGGGATCACCTGCGGCTCAACCTGGTCCAGGAGGAGAATCCATTCAAGGTGTTTACAGCGATTGCTTTTCAGCAGGGGAAGCAGTTTGACAAGATCACCCAGGGAAAATCTTTTGATATCGTCTATTCGGTAGAGGAAAATGAATACCGCGGCAGGAGAAGTACCCAGCTCAATATCAAGGATCTTAAATTTGACTGATTTACGACGGTTTTTGCAATCGGGGCACAATATTTGTAAACTTACCTGCATAAATCAATCCTATTCGTCATGAAAAGAACCGCAACCAGGAATCTCTCTCCCTACCTTTTGCTAGCCCTTGTTTTTATATTTATCATCACAGGTTGTTCTAATTATGAGGACGTTACAGAATGTGTCGATGGAAAGAACTACGGCTTCTGGAACGGGCTATGGCATGGCATCATCGCCCCGATCGACCTGGTGGCAATGATCTGGCGGGACGATGTTTCCGTTTATGCGCCAAACAATAACGGCATCTGGTATGCCTTTGGTTTTGTCCTTGGCTCCGGAGGTTGGGGTTTCCTTGGAGGTAAGGGTGCCAGCAGCAAGAAAAAGCGAAGAAGGGAGGACTAATAGGCCTCTTTCTGTTTTACTCAATCCTTCATTTAATACAGTTTCACCTGGAACTGAAATTCCAGGTCCAGCAACCTGTTGCCGGCCCGGGTGTCCTGTCCCGAGCCGATCTCCCTTCTATGGGCATATTTTGTTATCCCGATCTTTGACCGCAGGGTGATCCTGGAATCGATTTCCAATGCCGCGATAAGGATATTTTTCTGCCCCCTGCCATAGACCGAGGGAAAGCTGAAGCTGTACCTGAGCCCGGGTTCGTAAGTGTAGATCCTGTTCCTCCATTCCCGGGCATCGAAAAGCTGAAACCTGTAAGTCAGCTTTACACGTTCCGAAGGCTCCCAACGCGCCTGGCAATAGGCCAGCCATGACCTGTATATATCTTTATCTTCCTGAAGAATGGAATATATACAACGACCCGAGATCCCCACCTGGTCGGAAAGGTTGCCCGAATATTGGACCTGACCAGCGGCCTTCTTTTCCGTGAAATATGACTTCCGTAGCATCACCCCGGGTATACTGTGCATTTCCCTCTTTTTACCAACCAGCCTAAGTACAAACTTCTGCTCCGATCGGGATCCATGTGTTACCCTGATGTCCAGCAGTTCTCTCCAGCCAGGGAGTTCATCCGGGCCGGTAATGCTGATGTGCCCCGACAGGTCAGCATGTACCGAAACCCTCGTCCGGTCACAGGGTGTGATCCTGAGCCCCACGTTCATCCCACGCAAATTTTCCGGATCGTCAGCCGCACCATGGGCACGAGGCATCTGACCTGTATAGTCCGACTGGTAGTATCTCACAGCGAGGACCACATCCAATGCAGGATTTACTGTTAAGGAACCACCGCCAATCAGAGCAAAATCGAGTTCGCCGTCAGTCGCCAGTTCACCAAAGACCTCAATACTGTTCCAGAAACCGACGCTGTAGACCGACAAATTGCTCCTGGAGGTAGCCAGGGCATCCTGCAATGCAAGGGAATCCCGACCTCTTCCTGTCAGCGATATCCCTGACCGGCTGATCGAGCACCCTGAATAGTGGTGCTGACCTGCCCTGTTGATACTTGCCCCGGATGAGAACAGGTTTGCCAGTCCGGTGCCATTTCGTTCTCCTGGTGTACGGTGCATACCCGTCTTCCTGATCTGTTCAAAGAGGTTGAAGGGCGATGCAAAATTGAAGAATGAGATATCCGGTTGCCTGTATGAAATATAAAAGTCGGAACTCCACCCTCCGGCGTTCCATTCAGCATAAAAACCGCGTAAATAATCGTATTCCATGGTGGAGGCAAACGGTTTTGCATAGGACCGTCGGTACCCATTCATCTCCAATCCGCTGGTTCCCGTGATGAACCCGGTACCGTGCACCAGCCCCATACCCCTGTGCAGCCGAAAATTTCCAGCCACGATATTTCGAAACAGCTTTTTGGGTTTATACTGAACATATCCGGTCAGGTGCTCCGGGACCGAGTTATTGGATATCCGCTCCCCGGCATCCTTCTCGAAAGCCAGTCCGCATACAATTCGTTCACCCACGCTGTACCTGGCCCGCTGAGTTATTTTCAGCGGTCCCCCCGGGAAATAGGCAGGCATGGAATCGTTGGAAAGATGACCTGCTGCCGGTGGGTATTTGATGGCGAGATTCGAGAGGAACAATCCCTGCGTTTGCCTTGACGAACCAGCTGACTGGTCCGGTGAGCAATTCAGCATGGAAGAGACCTGTTCAACGAAGGACTTTGAAAATCCTGGGATCGCGGCCAGCTCATAAATGGTCAGGAAGGCACCGAACTTACGCCTGTGCTCCAGGATTCCCCATACCTGGAAGGGGGTGAACAGGCCGGTTTCAGTCAGATCCTGGTCGCTGCATGAATTCAGGTCAACGGGTTGGGATTGCAGTATTCTTACCGTTTCACAGAGCTGCTCGGCATCGCCGGTATTCCCTGCATCCAGCAACTCAAGAACAATGGATTCGGCAGGAGGAGGTTCCTGCGGAAAAGCACTTTTAATAACAAATGCTACCATGGTGATTATGAGCAACAGTCGACTCATCGCGGCACATATGTGATCGTTATGGCTGGATGGATCCCAGTGTTAGACGACCAGGCAAAAGCAATATCAGTGAGAAGTATGTCCAGGGCACAGCGGACACCGAAAGAGAGGGAAGCAGGCGAGGTATGCAATCCGCCGAGGAGTTGAACGCGTTCGTGCAGCATGCAGGCCAGCGCAGTTTTGAATTGCATCCCGTGATCCTGCAGAAAAGCAATTTCATTGAACCACCATGTTCCCGGGTAGATCAAATGTTTTATTCCGCCTGCAATTTCGGAGGGATAGAGTGGGCCGTAGCTGTTTTGATTTCCTACAGTGATTGGGTTGACCAGGCACAGTGCCGCAATGGTGCCGGGGGAGAATTTGTACGACATCCCCAGTGAGCTGCCGAGGGTCCACAGGTAGTTCCATTCCTGCCTGGTGCGTATGTTTGTATACTGAATACTGACGCCGGCTGAGATCCGGTCGGAAAGATGCATACCGTACCCGGCTTTTGTATTGAATTCCTGGTAACCGGGAATTCCATACGTGGAAATACTGCCACGGAGAAACCCCGGGAATGCTGGTATCACGGCAGAAATTCCGTATACCCCGAGATCCTTTAAGAGGAAGGGTCGATTGTGATAAGTTGTCAGGATCCAGGATTCGGCCCCGGCAAGATTTGCGGGATTTTCACCATAGGCATGTGCCGGTCCTGGCAGCGCGTGCATCTTTCCCAACGACAGCATGGTTGCCTCGATGGTGGTCACCTGTGCGCAGACCTGTTGCTGCAGACACAGGCAAAGGAGCAGTGGCAGGTACAGGAGTCCTGATTTCACCTGAGAACCGATCGGTCCTGGTTGCTTTATATTTCTGGAAAGGTTCCTGTTGCACATCTTCCGGCAGGGGAATTATGTTCCCCCTGCCTGTTAATGTGACCAGGGACTTAAATCTCGAAGGTCAATGAGAGATTATTTACGATTTGTGATGGTTGCAGCAGATGTCCGGACCGGGAACTGCAGGATCAGTTGGTCTTGAATTTATATTTTACAGCTTTCAGCTTCTCATTTGCCTTGACGATCTTGCTTTCGAGGCTGGATTTGAAAGATTCCATTTTTCGCATGACACCTTCATCTCCGGTTGCCAGAATCTGTGCTGCCAGGATACCGGCATTTCTTGCGCCATCAATTCCGACAGTTGCTACAGGGATGCCTGGAGGCATTTGAACGATGGAGAGGAGGGAATCCCATCCGTCGAGAGAGATAGATGCTTTCACCGGTACGCCAATCACCGGCAAAGGTGTGAGTGCGGCCACGACTCCGGGGAGATGCGCTGCACCGCCAGCCCCGGCAATGATCACCCTGATGCCACGTTTGTAGGCTCCCCTGGCAAAATCCATGGCCTGTTGGGGTGTACGGTGTGCCGAGAGGGCGTTTATTTCGAATGGAATTTCAAATTCGTCGAGGATCTTTGCCGCCTGTTCCATGACCGGCAGGTCGGATGTGGATCCCATGATAATGGATACTTTCGGGTTCATATGGTCTGTTTTTATTGTTGAATGGTTGATTAATGCACTGTTTATTTCTCACTTCGGAACAATCTGCCCGTAGATTGTATACTTCAGTTTAGTATTCATAACATGCCAGGGAGGGAATATGTTCCCTTATAATGGGGCAAACAAATTTCGCAAAAAAGCGCCAATTCCCCAACTGTTTGGAATTTTGGTGAATTCATTACCTTTATGACTGAATACTGCGGCAGTAGGGCCAATTGGAAGACCTCTGTTTGCTATATTAATAAAAGATACGCTGATGAAAAAGACTTATTTCACACTGATCATTCTGGTCTCGGTAACATTTTTACTGAATGCGCAGGAGCTTGAGAAGAGCCTGTTATGGAAGGTGACCGGCAATGGAATTGATGCACCTTCATACATTTTTGGAACGTTTCACATGTTGTGTCCGGATGACCTGGTCATTCCCGAAAAGGTGGAAAAAGCAATGGAGCAGAGTGAGCAGCTGGTCCTGGAGCTTGATTTTGATGATCCACAGATCATGCTGACCATTCAGCAGGGAATGATGTTCAGGGACGGGACTACGGCGAAGGATTATTTATCTGAGGAGGAATATAAAAAGGTTTCAGATTTTTTCGTCAATAAGATGGAATTACCGTTCGCTGCCCTTGTTGGAATCAAACCCTTCTTTTTATCATCGATGACCATCCTGTATTTCCTGGATTGTCAGCCGGTTTCAATTGAACAGAAACTTACAGAGTTGGCGGGTAAACAGGGTATCGAGGTGGTGGGTCTTGAAACGGTGGGTGAGCAACTTGGGTTTGTGGATTCCATCCCGCTTGAAGATGCAGCTGAAATGCTTTTGTTGAGCATTGACGACGAAAATGAAATGCAGGGGATGACCGATGAATTGGTGGCAAAATACCTTGAAGAGGATCTTTTGGGTTTGCAAGTGATCCTGGACCGCTACATGGAGGAAGAATACACCGAGATCAATGACAACTTGCTTGTGAACAGGAACCGGGACTGGATCCCGAAGATCATGGAAATTGCCGGAACGCAACCTTCCTTTATTGCTTTTGGGGCGGGTCACCTCACCGGGGAGGAGGGTGTGATCAAATTGCTCAGGAAAGAGGGGTACAATGTAGAACCGGTTTATTAAGAATCCTTCCTCAAATTCCTTATCTTCGCATAAACTTTTACGTATGTCCAAAAAACGTATCAAGGTCCTTGAACTGACCTTTGAAACCAGTATTTCAGAAGAGAAGATCACGAAAGAGGTGACCCGGATCGCCTCGGAAATGAACCAAGACCTGGCCAATAAGAATCCCATTTTCCTTGGTATCCTGAACGGTGCGTTCATGTTCGCAAGCGACCTGTTCAAGCAGATCTCCATCCCGTGCCAGATCACCTTCCTGAAACTGGCCTCCTATGAAGGGACCCAGAGTTCGGGGACAGTGAAACAGCTGATCGGGATCAACCAGGAATTGAAGGACCGTACCGTTGTCGTATTGGAGGACATCGTTGATACCGGAATTACCCTGGATACGATTGTCAGGCAGCTGAGCGGATATGAACCGAAGGAGATCCTGGTTGCTACCATGCTTCATAAGCCCGATGCTTTGCAGAAGGAGGTGAAGCTCGACTACGTGGGTTTCGAGATACCCAATGAATTTGTCCTGGGATACGGGCTGGATTATAACGGGTATGCGAGAAATCTGCCTGAAATCTATACATTGGTGAAAGATTGATGAATCATTTCGCTACTTTTGCACTGCACAATTATTTACTCAAATAACCAACCAGAAAAATGTTAAACATTGTATTGTTCGGCCCTCCCGGATCCGGGAAGGGTACCCAGGCAGTGAAACTTGCAAAGAAGTACAACCTTGTCCATATCTCCACGGGTGATCTCCTCAGGAGTGAGGTCGCGAATCAGACCAAATTGGGACTGGAAGCGAAGAAGATCATGGATGCGGGAGAGCTTGTTCCCGATGAGATCGTGATCGGAATGATCAAGAAGCAGCTCGAGGAGCACAAAGCGGGAAAAGGATTTATTTTTGACGGATTTCCCAGGACCGTAGAGCAGGCCAGGGAATTGAGGAAAGCACTGACCGACTATGATGAGCGAGTGACCATGGAGATCTCACTGGATGTTCCAAGGGAGGAGCTGTTGAAGCGGCTTGTGAAGAGAGGTGAGGAGAGCGGAAGGTCCGACGACAACGAGGAGACCATCAATAACAGGATCGATGTCTACGAACGCCAGACAATTCCGGTCACCTATTACTATGAGAAAATGCACAAGCATGTCGCGGTAGATGGAATTGGAACAATAGAGCAAATATTCAAGCGTATCGTCAAAGAGGTGGAAGGATTTGAAAAATATCACCAGCCGGAATAACCGGCCGGATTTTTACTTTAGCCAGTATCTGCAGCTTGCCGCTTATTACGGTGAGCTGCTTTTTTATTGGGCTGAGAACATTTTTTTCTTGACCCGGATCCAGGCCCAGTCCCGCGGATCCCTAATAAAGGACCATGGTTTGTTACTATTTCACTGAAGTTCGTATTTTTACATCATGAGCAACTCAAATTTCGTTGATTATGTAAAGATCTTTTGCCGGTCAGGAAAGGGCGGAGCAGGATCGGCACATCTACATCGCGACAAATTTACGCGTAAGGGCGGTCCCGACGGGGGAGACGGCGGCAGGGGAGGCCATGTGGTCCTGCGTGGGAACGAACAGCTCTGGACCCTCCTGCACCTGAAATACCAGAAACATATTTTTGCCAGTAACGGAGAGGCAGGTGGTTCTTCGTTGAAATCGGGTGCTGAGGGCAAGGACAAAATCATCGAAGTACCGCTTGGTACTGTTGCAAGGGACGGGGAGACCGGTGAGCAGTTGTTCGAGATCACGGAACATAACGAAGAACAGGTCATTATGCCCGGGGGCAGGGGCGGACTCGGGAATGATCATTTTAAATCATCCACGTTCCAGACCCCCCGGTTTGCGCAGCCGGGTGAGCCGGGTAAAGAGGGCTGGATCGTCCTGGAGTTGAAACTCCTTGCTGATGTCGGACTGGTGGGATTTCCCAATGCCGGGAAATCCACCCTTTTATCGGTTGTATCGGCAGCAAAACCAAAAATAGCAGATTACCCGTTTACCACACTGGTGCCGAACCTGGGAATTGTGAAATACCGGGACGACAAATCGTTTGTCATGGCGGATATACCGGGAATCATTGAAGGAGCCAGTGATGGGAAAGGGTTGGGACACAGGTTCCTGAGACACATCGAACGGAACGCCATGCTCTTGTTCCTGGTGCCGGCCGACAGCGACGATATTGCTAAGGAGTACCATGTCCTTGTAAATGAGTTGAAGGAATACAACCCGGAACTGTTGGACAAGCGGCGATTGTTGGCCATCTCCAAGTCGGATATGCTGGATGATGAGCTGATGGTGGCGGTCAGACAGGAACTCCCCGAGGTGACATTCGTATTTATCTCTTCCGTGGCCAACCAGGGACTGGTCGAGTTAAAGGATACAATCTGGAAGATGCTGAACAGTTGATTTTCAGACGACCGGCGCCCCTGTTCAGCATACATGCAGAGATGCCCGGGGGTAAACGAAGTTAAAATGTAGCAGATGCTGGAGAAACTTGATGCGATTGATACGAAAATCTTTCTTTTCCTGAACGGGCTGCACAGTGAAACCCTGGACGGGATCATGGTCTGGATAAGTGGTAAGACCACCTGGTGGCCATTTTACCTGGCACTTCTGATATGGCTGGGATGGAAGACCCGTTGGCAACTCGTTCCGATCATACTTTTCATCGCACTGGCTGTAACGATTGCCGACCAGGTATCGGTTCATTTTTTCAAAGAGGTATTTGAACGGCTTCGTCCCTGCAAGGAGCCTGAGCTGCAGGGCCTGGTGCATATTGTTAACGGGAAGTGCGGTGGCAAATATGGTTTTGTCTCCTCCCATGCAGCGAACACATTTGCCGTGGCAGTCTTTCTTCTGTTGGTAGCCGGGAAGAAGTGGTTCACAGGGTTGATGCTGACATGGGCCATTGTGGTCAGTTACAGCAGGATCTACCTGGGCGTCCACTATCCCGGGGATGTGCTTGGTGGTGCTTTGCTGGGGATAGCCACCGGGGTGCTTGTTTGGTTCCTTTTCAGGTGGTTGATATATATGTTGCCTGGCAATTGGAAGATCAGCGCGTATCTTAAGCAAGACGCATCATGAAGTGTATCCTGAGTCATACAGACGATCCCTATTTCAATCTTGCGGCGGAGGAGTACCTGCTCAAATCGTTCGATGAGGAGTTCTATTTTCAATATGTCAACCGGCCGGCGGTGGTGGTGGGGAAGCACCAGAATGCATTGGCAGAGGTGGACCAGGATTATCTTGAGGAAAATGATATTTTGCTTGCAAGGAGGATCTCAGGAGGTGGGGCGGTATACCATGATCCGGGGAACATGAACTATTCATTTATCACGAATGAATCCCCGGGCGATTTTATCAAATTCAAAAAGTACACCGCACCGGTGATCCTTGCACTGGAGAACCTGGGAGTGGAGGCCCGGCTGGGGAGCCGTAATGAACTGCTGGCAGGTGTCAGGAAGATATCAGGCACTGCGCGTCATGTATTCAAGAGAAGGGTTTTGCACCATGGCACACTGTTGTATGAGACTGACCTGGAGCGACTCGGGAAGTGTCTATATATTGAATTGGGGCGCTACCGGGATAAAGCGGTCAAGTCGATTCGATCGGAGGTGATCAATATCAGCACGATCATGGAGCAGCCTGTTCCAGCAGCAGATTTTTACCAGGCGGTCTTCGATCATATTGCAGGGAGTGAACACCAGGTAATTTCATTTTCCAAAGATGATACCAGGGCCATCGAGAAACTTGTTACAGAGAAATTTTCCAGCTGGGAGTGGAATTACGGGTATTCTCCAAAGTATGAGATCGAGCATTCGATTTCTATGGACGGGGAGCTGGTCCGTTTTAATCTCCAGGTCAACAAAGGGATCATTACTTCAGCTGAGATCATGGGGGGTGCCGTTGCGGGGAGGATTGGCCATCTCCTTACCGGCGTCCGGCATGACCGGGTCATTGTTGAAGGTGTCCTTGAAAAGGAGGGAATTGATGCTGACTGGCAGCAGGTTATACTGCGGGGTTTGTTCTAGGTGGAAAATTTAAATATCCGTTTCAGTTATTATTCAGCCCCGAACCTGTTGCCGGATGTACAATTAAAACGCTCGGACCTATGGCTGGCTATCTTCTCTGGATGGCATTGACAACACGCTCATTTACCCGGTCAAGTCCGTCTATGACCATGTCTGCCCGACTGTAAAAGGGTTCACGGTGCTCAAGCAGTTCCTGGATGGTTCGCAACATTTCCGATTCATTTTTACCTTCCAGCAGCGGGCGTTGTGTTTTTGAATGTTGAAGGCGTACCAGGAGTGCTCCCGGGGCAAGTTTGAGGTATATCGTTAACCCCGCTTTTTTCATTCGTTCCATGTTATCGTTGTGACAGGGTGCACCACCCCCGGTTGCGATCACGATCTTCTCCCGCTTCTGGAGTTCATCAATAGCGGCTGATTCCATTTGTCTGAAAAAGGGCTCCCCATTTTGTTCGAAGATCTGTGGGATGGACTTTCCTTGCCGTTCAGTGATCCAGCGGTCCATATCTATAAAATCATATTCCATCATACGGGCGATCTGTTTCCCGTGAGTGGTTTTTCCAGCGCCCATAAACCCGATGAGAAAGATCCTTGCGTGCATATCAGAGTTCCAGTTTCATCTGTCCGTTAGATTTCCCGTCTTCGTCATCCTTCTTCCCGGTCTCTTTCGAATCTTTTTCTTTACCCGGGGTTTTTACCGCTTCGTCTTTCTCCTTTTTCGAAGGATCAACGATCTCCATGGGGACATCATCGGGGTCGGAAGATTTTACTTTCTTACCTGCTTTTTTACCGTCCGTTTTTTTTGCTGATTTCCCCGGTGCAGGTTTTTTTGAAGATTTTGGCTCATTTTTTTCTTCAGAAGTACTTTCTGAGTCCTCTGCAGTTTTTTTCTCTTCCCGGGCATCCCCGGACTCAGTCTGTTCATCATCTCCATGGGAGACATCCTCGTCAGGCACATTTTGAGGCTCCAGTTGCTCAATCACTTTCACCTCGTAGTTGGAAAGCCGCTTCCCTCTCGCCCTAAAGCTTTTAACCGCGATGAACTCAGCTACCTCTATAATTTCAGAATCCCGGTCCTTGTTCTTTCCGCCGAATTTCAGCTCTAGCCTGGGATATTCCACCTCCATGATCTGGATCAGCCTGGATTCCGGGTTGTCCCCGATAAAGCTGTTGAGCTTATCGGTATCTTCCAGGTGGAATCGTTTGATGTAGTAGTATTCCTGGTCGGCATCATAGTAGGCGGCTGACCATATCTTTTTCGGACGGAATTTTTCAATGATCCGAACGTCATCCTCAAAGTGATTTGTAAGGTCAAAATTGGTTGTTCTGAAAGAACCGGAGTCTGTGATCACCAGGATTCGTTCCTCGCCTGAAAATTCACCCAGGAAATCACCCCTGGCATCGGCATTGAGGCGATTTACATCCCGGTCGAACCAGATCTTCCTGCCACCAAGGGTTGAGACCCCTTTCTCCTTCATGGTGATCTTGTGCACCGCGTATTTTGTAAGGATGTTCCCTGCTGCACCGCGCCCTTTTATTGCCAGTTCACTGAAGTCCAGCTCAAAGACAGGTTTTTTCAAACGGGGTCTTGGCTTCAGGTGTACTTTCACAGTTTCTGCCTCGCCATTGGGATTGACCGTCATGTAGAGGATCTTTGTGTGCTTGTGTTCTTTCCCGATGTTGTATGGCTTTTCCCTTGTGACTCCGGTGATCGGGCACCTTTTCATCATCGTGTTCCCGGTATTGCCGTCGAAATAGATCACATTGTAGATGGTCCGCTTGTCATTTCTCTTGAAAACGGCCACATGGAGGATGTTTTTGCCTACGAACAATTTTTCCGCCACCTTATTCACCACGTAGGTACCATCCTTCAGGAATACGATGATATCATCGATATCCGAACAGTCACATACATACTCATCCTTCTTCAGTCCTGTCCCGACGAAACCGTCGGCCTTGTTGACATAGAGCTTTTCATTGGCGACAACGACCTTTGAGGCGACGATGTTCTCGAAACTCCTGATCTCGGTCTTTCTCACCCTGTCTTTGCCGTGTTTCTTCTTGATGTTCCTGTAATAGTTGATCGTATATTCCACCAGGTTGTCCAGGTGATGTTTCACCTCCCCGATCTCTGCTTCAATTCCCTTGATGAGCTCATCCGCCTTTTTGACATCATATTTTGAGATACGCTTGATCCGGATCTCGGTAAGTTTCACAATGTCTTCGCGGGTTACCTCCCTTTTCAGCAGTTTTTTAAAAGGATCCAGTCCTTTATCAATGGCTTCGATGACCGCTTCCCACGTTTCACACTCTTCGATGTCGCGGTAGATCCGTTCTTCGATAAATATCTTTTCGAGGGAGGACATGTGCCAGTTCTCTTCCAGCTCCCCCAACCTTATTTCCAGCTCCTGTTTCAGGAGCGACATGGTATTTTCAGTATTCGCCCTCAGGACATCGCTTACGCCGATGAACATGGGTGTATCCTCCTCAATCACACAGCAGTTTGGTGAGATGGACACTTCGCAGTCGGTAAATGCATACAAGGCATCGATCGTCTTATCAGAAGAGATATTGGGAGCCAGGTGGACCATGATCTCCACGAATTCGGCAGTATTGTCGTCGATTTTCTTGATCTTGATCTTGCCCTTGTCGTTTGCCTTGATGATGGATTCGATCAGCGTACCTGTTGTTTTTCCAAAGGGCAGGTCCCGGATCACCAGCGTTTTCTTGTCAAGTTTTTCGATCTTTGCTCTCACACGCACCTGTCCGCCGCGTTTCCCATCGTTGTATTTGCTGAAATCTGCATTTCCTCCTGTTGGGAAATCGGGATAGATCTCAAAGCTTTTTCCCTGCAGGTGTTTAATGGATGCGTCGATCAGTTCATTGAAGTTATGCGGCAGGATCTTCGATGAGAGTCCGACTGCAATCCCTTCACCACCCTGGGCAAGAAGCAAAGGAAATTTTACCGGCAGGGCAAGAGGTTCTTTATTTCTGCCGTCATAGGAAAGTTTCCAGGTGGTGGTTTTCGGATTGAAGACCACATCACTTGCAAAAGTTGAAAGCCGGGCTTCGATGTACCTTGGAGCTGCGGAGCTGTCACCGGTAAAAATGTTACCCCAGTTACCCTGGGCGTCGATCAACAGGTCCTTCTGACCAAGTTGTACAAGCGCATCCCCGATTGAGGCGTCCCCGTGGGGGTGGTACTGCATGGTATGTCCGATGATATTGGCCACCTTGTTGTACCTTCCGTCATCCAGGCGTTTCATGGAATGAAGGATGCGCCGCTGTACAGGTTTAAGTCCGTCCTGGATATTCGGCACGGCTCTTTCCAGGATCACATAGGATGCATAATCGATGAAGTAATCTTCATACATCCCTGTCAGTTTGGTAATCTTACCTCCGGCACCGGAACGACCATCGTCCTTCCCTCCGTCGATGCTTTGATAGTCTTCAGGTATATTTTTATTATTGTCCAGTTCGTCGCTCATAGATCAATTCTTCGTCACTTTAGTTTACTTCAACCACATCTTCCTCCACCCTGAGACGTTCAATAATGAAATCCTGCCTGTCGGGTGTGTTTTTCCCCATGTAAAATCCAAGGATCTCATGGATGTCATCCTCTTTTCCCAGCTTCACAGGTTCCAGCCTGATGTCAGGTCCGATAAAATTCTTGAATTCGTCGGGCGATATCTCACCCAAACCTTTGAACCTGGTGATTTCCGGGTTGGTCCCGAGTTTCTTGATGGCTTTTTCCTTCTCATCCTCAGAATAACAATAGTAGGTATCTTTCTTATTTCTTACCCTGAATAGGGGTGTCTGAAGGATAAACAGGTGCTTATTCCTCACCAGGTTGGGGAAAAACTGCAGGAAGAAGGTCAGCAGCAGCAACCTGATGTGCATACCGTCCACATCTGCATCAGTGGCGATCACTACATTTTTATACCGCAATCCTTCCAGGTCCTCCTCGATGTTCAGGGCCGCTTGCAGCAGGTTAAATTCCTCGTTTTCATATACAACCTTCTTGGTGAGTCCGAATGAGTTCAGAGGTTTTCCCCGCAGACTAAAGACTGCCTGGGTATTCACATTTCTCGATTTCGTGATGGAACCTGAAGCAGAATCCCCCTCGGTGATGAAAATGGTGGTTTCATTTTTCAGGTCATGGTTTGAATTGTAATGGATTTTACAATCTCTCAGTTTCTTGTTGTGGAGACTTGCTTTTTTGGCGCGTTCACGGGCGAGCTTTTTGATCCCCGAGATGGCTTTGCGCTCCTTCTCGCTCTCCTGGATCTTCTTCAGCAGGGCATTGGTCGTATCGGGATGCTTGTGAAGATAGTCGTCAAGCTTGGTGGTGAGAAAGTTCATGATGAAGTTCCTTACGCTTGGACCGTCCGGACCGATATCCTTGGAACCCAGCTTTGTTTTGGTCTGCGACTCAAATACCGGTTCTTCCACCTTGATACTTACCGCTGCAATGATAGAGAGCCGGATATCTGAAGGGTCAAAATCTTTTTTAAAGAAATCGCGAATTGTCTTCACAACTGCTTCTCTGAATGCAATAAGATGGGTTCCACCTTGCGTGGTGTGCTGACCGTTTACGAAGCTGTAATATTCCTCTCCATATTGGTTGCCATGGGTAATGGCGACCTCGATGTCCCCGTTCTTCATGTGGATGATCGGATAGATCCCGTCCCCGCTCATGTTCTCTTCCAGCAGGTCTTTGAGACCGTTCCGGGAGATAAATTTCTGACCGTTATATACGATGGTCAGACCGGTATTGAGGTAGGTGTAGTTCCTGAGCATGCTTTCCACATACTCATCGTTGAATTTGAAGGTGCCGAACATCTCCTCATCGGGAACGAACGAGATGGCAGTACCATTTTTCTCTGTGCTCTTTTTTTCCTTGTCATCGCTGATCAGGTTGCCCTGTTCAAAATCGACCAGCTTGGTCACTCCTTCCCTGTGCGACTGTATCACGAATGTAGAAGAAAGGGCATTCACAGCTTTGATCCCGACTCCATTCAGTCCGACAGATTTCTTGAATACCTTGGAATCATATTTCGCCCCTGTATTCATTTTGGAGGCGACATCGAGTACTTTGCCAAGGGGGATTCCCCGACCGTAATCACGTACGGTTACTTCCTTTTCGCTGATCGTAATCTCGATGGTCTTTCCATGCCCCATCATGTATTCATCAATGGAATTGTCAAGTACCTCTTTCAGCAGGATATAGATCCCGTCATCGGGTGATGATCCATCGCCAAGTTTCCCGATATACATTCCAGGTCTCTTGCGAATATGCTCCTTCCAATCCAGTGTACGGATGCTCTCTTCTGAATAATTCGCTGACATACTGTTTTTCCCTCAATAAAATGGTTTGCTAATGATCTGCCGGAAGCCTGCAAATACCTTTGGTCGGGTATCTCATAGCGCAGACTCCGGGAGTCATCGCAAATATAACTAAAAGACGGTCGGGAGCAATCTTCTTTTATCAACAAAGAAATCAACAATCACTCGTGACCGGGAGATGGGCCTACCACTCTATCGCCCTGACTGTCAGACGTGTTTCTTTGTCAGGATGATAGAAGCCAGACAGGTCGAAATCCCAGATCCATTCCATGTTTCTCTTGCCTGTTGGAAGATCAGCGTGGAGCAGGCTTTTTTCGCTGCTTCCTCGTCCGGGTTCGGCAACAATCTCAGCGATATCTGTTACCAGGCACCCTGGTTTTTCCGTGATCCAATCGAGGTGAAATTGCTGAATTTTCCCGCGGAAATTCCTGATTCCGGATTCGTTCAGCCTGAAATTCTTTCTTTTCAGGAAATCCACAAGCAGGATGTCCAACTGGTTCAAAATATTCAGAGAAATGAATGCATCCGCGATCACAGGCAATTCGGGATGTACCGGCATAAATTCTTCGAAAGGATCATTTTCAGGTGATTTCACCTGGGCCTTGCTGAGTTTCCAGCAGAAATTCATCCCCCCTCCGGTCAGGTCGCTCTCGAATAATTGCACATTTGGGTATGGTTCGACTTTTTTTCTTACCTGGGGAGGGTGGTGTACATCTACCAGCAGCACCGTTTTAAATTTTCCGGCGAGTGCTTCAATGGGCAGATCGAGCAGCCATCCAGTTCCGAATACAGCAACGGTTTCAATATTCCGGCCGGTAAATGCATCCAGAATAAACTGCCTGGTATTCAAGAGGTGCATGGACCAGTTTTCCTGTTCCCTGAGATACCTGTCCATGATACCGGCCTGGTCGGAAATGAACCTCATTTTCCTGGCCAGTTTTTTCTGATAGAAGGGCTTCATCAAACAAATTCAAAATGGAAAATTACGACAAAGTACCGAGGTATATATTAAATCAATCTTAAGGTTTTTCCCGGCGCTCAGCCTCCAATCGGGTGAGCCCGGTGGTCATCTCTCTCCGCACCTTTTCCTTCAACGCTTCCATATCCAGTTTTGCAATGGTTGCAGCACTGATCTCATCAAGCACCCGGATCTGTATCCTGGCCTTTCCACGAAGTACCCAGCTCTCTTTTCCCCGGAGAAATGTATTTTCAGTGCCAACATGCACAATCGGGATGATGCTACAATTCATCTTTTTGGCAAGGATGAAAGCACCGTCCATGAATGTTCTCATTTCGGGATTCCTGCTCCTTGTTCCCTCTGGGAAGATCAATACCGAGGAGCCCTTTTGCATCTCTTTTTCGGCCTGCGTGATGAACTGTATTCCTGAACGCTTGCTCTGCCGGTCGATGCGGATACAATTGGTTAGCGATAGTACCATCCCGACAAAAGGCAACTTGAAATTTTCAGCTTTGCTTACCCATTTGAAAGGTCGGCGCAGCTTATACAGAGCAAGGATATCGACCAGGGACCTGTGATTGGCAACAAGCACAACCGGCCGGTTCCAGGGAATCTTCTTCCTTCCATCCAGGGTGAGTCTCCAGAAAATCACCAGCGACTGGTAGTGCCAGGCCCAGAAGGTTCCCATCATATGAGCTGCCAGTCGCTTCCGGTCCCACCAGAATGTGAGCAGCCATACCAGGAGAAAAAATGGAGTGATGATCACGGAAGTAATGAGCATGGTGAGCCAGGCAAGGATGGAGTATGTTTTGAGGAATATTCTTTTCATTTGCGACAAAGATATGGAAATTTGGACAGTCGAGAGTCGAGAGTAAAGGGGTGAGGGTGCAGTCTGAAGTTACAAGGTTGGGTAAAAGTTGGCGGGGTGGAGGAAACTTTTTCTATATTTACCCTGATGACCCGTGAAAAGGAGCTGCATACTGCAGGAAAGATTGATAAGACCTCGTTTGAGGCCCTGTTCAGGAAGTTTTTTCCTGCCCTGATGGCCTTTTCCAGGAAGTTTCTTCCCGATGAGGATGATGCCAGGGAGGTGGTCCATTCAGTGTTCATCAACCTATGGGAGCGCAGGGATACACTGGATACATCAGGATCACTTAAATCATACCTGTTTACTTCGGTCCACAACAGGTGCCTGAATACAATTCGTGACAGGAAAAAATTCAGCGATGCTGAGGTCCCCGAATCGGAATCAGACATTGATGTGCAGGCACAGCTGGAATCAATGGAGCTGGAGGAGAAGATCGGGGAGGCGATCGCTTCCCTGCCTGAAAAGTGCCGTGAGATCTTTGAGATGAACCGTTTCCAGGGGCTGAAATATGCTGAGATCGCTGAAAAGCTCGGGTTGTCTGTAAAAACGGTTGAAAACCAGATGTCCAAAGCGCTGAAGATCATGAGGGAGAAACTGGCGCATTATCTCACAATTGTCATCTGGATCTTATGGAACGGATTGAATTAAATAACAGGCCATAGGGGTAAAGCCGTTCCCGCGTGTGTAAGAAGTGAATGCCATGAAAAACGAAGCATTACATAGTCAGTTCGGAGCAAAGATCGCCAGCTATCTTGCGGGCGAAATGAATCCCGGTGAGCGGGTAAGCTTTGAGCAGGAAATTGCTGCTGATGCGGAGAAAGGGGAACTGTTTTCCGAATATTCAAAGATTTGGAAGGGGGTTGATCAGCTTGCTGAGCAGTCAGGTTACAACGTGGATGAAGAGTGGGGGATCCTCAGCGAAAAGATGGACTTTTCCGGGAAGAGAGGGTTGCCTGGAAATACTCGTAAGCTCCGTGCTTTTGTTTTCCGGGCAGCAGCAGTATTGCTGATCGGAATTGCAGGGGTTGCCGGATGGGTTGTGGTGCGGAATATGAATGCATACGAGGCATTGGCTGTGGAGGAAGGATCGGAAACTTTTGAACTGTCAGATGGGAGTGTGATCACCATGAATGCTGGTACTACCCTGAAGTACGATACCAGGGAGAATTCAGGGGAGCGCAGGGTCATCCTCAGCGGGGAGGCCTTTTTTGAGATCGCAAGGGATACGGCAAGACCTTTTGTCGTCGAGGCAGGTTCAGCTGTGATCGAAGTTCTGGGCACAAGTTTCAATGTAAATGCCTACAGGGAAAATGAGACAGTTGAGGTCACTGTCCATTCCGGGCTGGTCTCTATGGCTGCCAGGAGCAAGACTGGAAAACAGATCTTACTGAACCCGGGGAATGCAGGTGTACTGTATAAAACGGGTAAGCAACTCGACATTGTGAGCACCGCAGATCCAAACGATATCGCCTGGAAGACGCGGGAAATGGTCTTTTCCGGCACACCACTCGGAGAGGTGATAAGTGTGGTCAATCACGTCTATCGCTCAAATATCGTCATCCCTGACCCGTCTCTCATGAATTGTACAATCACCGTTTCCTTCAGGGACCAGGAGCTTGGAGCGGTACTGGAGGTGATCACCAGCACCCTCGACCTGTCGCTGTCACGGGAGGAGGGTCAGCTTATTCTCACAGGCGAGGGTTGTAAATAGCTTTACTGATCAGAATGTGGCTGTGATGAAAAACCGGGAGAGATGAAACCGAAACAAAACCATATGTTTTGCTGCATCGTGATCATGCTGATCATGGCCTTTCCGGGATTTGCCCAGCCAGGCGGGATCACCCTCCATACCGATGATGTTCCGGTCAGGGAGGTGTTTGACAGGATCGAGCAGCAGGCAGGTCTCAGTTTTTCATACAGCACCCGGCTGATCGATGATGAAATGCCGGTTTCGGTACACGTTGACAATGTTTCCCTCGAGGAAGCGGTTCATGCAGTCCTGTCAGATGTACCTGTAAGAGTGATGATCATTGAAAAACAGATCGTACTGAAGCGGGAGCGGCGTCAGATCCTATCCACTCGTCCGTTTACCGATCCAGTTCGTACAGAGAGCAATGCTTATACAGTAAATGGCTATGTACGAGATGTTGCCACCGGGGAGGTGTTGATTGGCGCCACGGTAGCATTGCCGGATGGCAGTACCGGCACCATCACCAACAATTATGGCTTCTTTTCGCTTACATTCCATCAACCACACGATTCATTGTCCTGCAGCTATATTGGTTATGGAAGTCAGACCACCGTGCTGACAGGAGGGGAGCAGGCAATCCGGTTCCGGCTCAGGGAGCGCCGGCAGCAGCTCATTGAAGTGGTTATTTATGCTGAAGATGAAATCGAGACCATCAAGACGTCAAGAAGCTCCGAGCAAAAGCTCAGGACTTCATCGATCAGGAAAATGCCTGCGCTATTCGGGGAGAAAGATGTGATCAAATCGCTCGCTGCCGTTCCCGGGATCAAATTTTTCGGTGATGGCTCCACCATTTTTTATGTACGGGGAGGGAGCCGGGATCAGAACATGGTGACCATCGACGAAGCTCCTGTATACAATCCCACGCATATGATGGGGTTCTTCTCGACGATCGTCCCGGATGCGGTAAAGGACATCAAGGTATACAAGGGAGACTTCCCCGCAAATTACGGCGGCAGGTTGTCATCCCTGATCGATATCCGCACCAAGGACGGCAACATGCAGCAATTCGGAATGGATGGCAGTTTTGGACTTCTCTCGGCCAGGCTCACCGCGGAAGGCCCGGTCTGGAAAGACCATATCTCCTATTTTCTGTCCGGAAGGAGGTCCTATTTCCTGAAACCACTTCAGTCGGCCAATGAAAATCTCCGTGACCTTCATTTTGCGGATCTTCATTTTAAACTAAATTACCGCATCAACAAGAAAAACCGGATATTCTTCAGCCTTTACAACAGCGAGGACAATTTTGAGACCTATACAGGGGTCTCCGGTATTGCGGGGATCAACTGGAAGAATGCTACTTCCACATTGCGTTGGAATCATCTTTTTTCAGACCGGCTTTTTTCCAATACCACCCTGTATGCCAGCAGTTATGATTATTACCTGAATACCAACCTTCAGGGAGGGGATTACTGGAAGTCACACATTGATAATTTCAGTCTTAAAAGTGATTTCACATGGTACATCTCTCCATCCAACACCCTGAGGTTTGGTGTGCGCATCGCACAGCATTTCATGAACCCGGGGAACTATTACCAGGACCACAGGATCGTGCCCCTTCTATCCACTCGCTCTGCCAATGAGAACAGTCTATACATCAGTGACCAGGTCTTGCTCTCAGAGGATGTCTCACTGAGGATGGGTCTCAGGGTCACTGCATGGAACAATATCGGTGAAGCGATTGAGTACAACTTCGATGGCAACCGGATCGATTCGACCCACTATGGGGCGGGTCAGTTATATCATACATATGTTACCGGGGATCCGAGGCTCAGCCTGGTATGGAAGGTGAACAGCAGTGACCTTGTCAAATTCAGCTACAGCCGGACCAGTCAGTTTGAACATCTGATCACCAATTCGATCAGCCCCTTCTCCACCCTTGAGGTGTGGCTCCCCAGCGGACCACAGATCAAACCGCAGCGGGCCGACCAGGTTACGGCGGGGTATACCTTTCATCCGGGCAATGCTGATTTGAAAGCCGAAGCGGAGATCTACTATAAACGAATGAGGAACCAGATCGATTACCGTGATCATGCAAGCCTGGTATTGAATCCATTTATTGAAAATGAGTTGCGGTTTGGGAGCGGAAAAGCCTATGGCATTGAGACCATGATCTCAAAGCGAAAAGGTCGCCTGAATGGCTGGCTGTCCTATACCTGGTCAAGATCAATCCTGGACGTTCCCGGCATCAACCAGGGGGAAGCATATCCATCGTATGGCGACCGGCCCCATGACCTGAGTTTTTTTCTCTCCTACCAGCTTGGCAGGCAGGTTGAGGTATCGGCGAATTTTATTTACATGACCGGTTCGCCCTTTACCGCTCCGACGGCATTTTACTATCACGACAATATCCAGGTACCGATCTATTCCAGCAGGAACAACGACAGGCTGCCCGATTATCATCGCCTGGATGTGGCCCTCAACTGGGATCTCAGGCAAAAGGAGGGACGGTTCGACCACGAATTAATCTTTTCGATCTACAACCTCTATGGCCGGAAGAACCCGGTGGCAATCCATTTCAACAAGATCGAGAACAGGTTTGGTCAGCTCGTCACCCCCTACAATTTTTATTTGCCCCCGGAGCTGACACCGACGCAGTTATATATCTACAGTGTCATTCCGACAGTCAGTTATCATTTTAGTTTTTAGCATGAAAGGAATAGATACATATCACAAAAATCTGCCCGGAAACACCGGGATCGCCCTGATGCTGTTTGTTCTGGCGGTTTTCAGTCTGCAATCATGCCAGGAGAGGATCGACTGGGAACTGGAGATGGAGAATGAGCTGAGGCTCGTCGTGGATGGAAAGATCACCAACGAAAGTGGGCCCCACGAAGTGATGCTTTCGTTGCCGGTATTTGAGATCAACGGAACGCCCAGGCCTGTTACCGGGGCGACGGTGTTTATCTACGACGGGGACAGCACCTACCTTCTTTCCGAGGACACAGAAGTTCCCGGAAGGTACCTTACAAACGGAGATTTGCGGGGGGTGGTCAATAGAATCTATTCCCTGGAGGTACGGGTGGACACCTTTGAATTCAGGGCTGCTGCAAGGATGGTGGGCGCAACACCGATCAGTTACCCGGGCTACCAAAAGGTGAGCAGCAACCCTCTGCTTTATGAGGCCATTTTCCAGGGAAGTGATGCCCCTTCGAAAGTGACCCTGGAGATGGACTGGTCGCACCTGCCCGGCTATGACACCCTGCCGGCCGAGCGCAGCCATGCAATACTATACGGCTATTATTTTGACCTGTTCGATGTTGATGTCAACCAGCTCTTTTCACCACCCCAGGATCGCGTATTTTTCCCACCGGGCACAAACGTGGTCATTACCAAGGAATCGTTATCGCCAGGTTATGCTGAATATTTGCGCGGGCTGTTGTCGGAGACTGCATGGAACGGCGGACTCTTCGATGTAAAACCCGGCGATCCGTTCACAAATCTTTCGGAAGGCGCCATCGGCTATTTTGCCGCAACTACTATTTTGCGCGACACCATCACCTTTCAGCCCTAGAGAACTTTCTTATATATACAGTCTGAGGCTCTCCAAACCCGGGTGTTTTCGTGCACCTCCTCCTGTCATTTTTCCAGGTCTATATTATTCTGTTTTTCTGAATCCATTGCTGGTTCATCAAGTGAAATTTTCACTTTTCATTTATGGAGCCATGTTTATACTTGCTTTTTATATCCGTATAACGTTCATGTTAACAAGCAATTACAAAAAGCAATGAAAAAATTTCACAAATAACGTAGGGGTATACCGGGGGTACCTGTGTGCTACTAATGAGAACGACAAAAACGAAAACAAAAAATCAATAACCAAAATTTAGAAATCATGAAAAAGTTAAATTTATTTTCAATCGTAGTTTTTTTTGTGAGTGCACTCTTTTTTACAGCATGTGACACTGATCCCATTGGAGGTGGTGAGACCGATACCATTCTTCCGGAAAAATTCTCTGTGGACATTCCCGATGCAATTTCGCAGGATGTTTCAGCCCGAAAAAGTGTAGCTGTGGATACCATGAACGGAAACGAGGTTTACAGTCATCTCACCTTTTTCATCAGGGTGGGTGAGTCGGCTGCGGAGATCGTTGAATCGATCATCTGGTCGATCCGGGTGTATGACATTGACCGGATCAAGACCCTCTCGTTTGTTAGTGAAGAGGATGGCAGGATCAAGAACGTTGTTGTAGTGGAGGCACCGGAATTTGACGGACGTACCTGGGATTATGGCCTGACGCTTACCGATGCTGATTCGGAGGGCAATGAGGACGGCGGAAAAGGCATGCAGATCTTCTGGAACGGTCAACCGCGGGCAGGGATCGCGATTCTGAAGCCTTACAATATCAATCGCAGGGATGATGCACAGCTTGGAGAGGCCATGTTCAGACTGGATTACAGCGAGGAGGGTGAATTTGGTTACGATGCACATATGATCGTTGCCATTGCTGATCTTCCCGGAATTGAACCGTTGCTGGAGCCTTTTGCCATGAATGCCATGAAAATGTTTGTCGGTAAAAAAGGCGGTATCGTGGATGTTTACGGAAATTCGAGCCATCCCAATGCAAAACTGCTTACCACCACCACCGGGTACAACTGGGCATTTGTTGCCAGTGCTGAAGTGGGCAGGGATGTTGCGGCTGCTGAGGTCGGACTACCGCTCAGTACTTTGGATGCAACAGGCAGGGAAGTGCTGCTGGGTAAATATTCCATCAAGAATGTCTTTACCAATGAGGTACTGACGGTATGGCCCAATGCGAACCAGGAGTTGATCGATGCGTGGCTGACGAACACCGAGGCACCTGGGTATTTCAACGGCAGTGGATTTGTACAGGGTGGTACAATGCCGGGAGAGGAATACGAAGAGGTTGCAAGCAGGCTTCCCGGCTTGTCACCATACAATCCGAAGTCGATTGCAGAACTTGAGATTGCATTTAACGAATAGGACCAGCTTTGTTCAACATGCAGAATGGTCTGCAAAAGGGGTGCACCTTCGGGGTGCATCCCTTTTTTACATCCAGATGACCTTAAAGTCGGAGAGCATCTGTTCAACGGTCTCAGTGGAGTCGCCGTGGGCAATGCCCAGCATGAAACCACCGCCCGAACCATTCAGCTTAAGATAGTAGGCATTGCTGACCTGTCCGTTGATCCATGCGTCCTCCATCTGTTCGGGGATCATTTTCCTGAAATGGTTCCACTGGAGATCGGAGATCGCCCTGAAGATGAGTGCAGGGTCGGTGCCCGGACTTCCGGTAACTGCCTGGATAAATTTACTGATCAGCGGGAAGTAATCTTCGTGGATTATCTTACTGAATTCCGGGTCATTCAGTTGCTGGAGGTAATGGCCGACCAGTGGTCCGGTGTCAAATACAGCTCCGGAGTCGACGAGGAAGAAACGGTATCCCTGGCCCGGGTCGAGCGAATCGGTCTCCACCTGCCGGATGGTATCGCCAGGCATGAAATGCAGCGCCTGTCCGGTGTAGCATGTCATGGCATCCACACCCGAGCTTTTCCCGTGGAAGCAGGATTCAAGCGTGGCAAGATCGCGTTTCTGTTGTTGCATGGAGAGCTTCTCCCCGCTGCTGAAGAACTGGTCATAGATCAGGGCTGATACGGCACCTGAACTCCCGATTCCGTAGCCTTCCGGGATATCAGATTCGATATAATATCCTTTTTTGAGCAATCCTTCGATCGCTTCCGTATCTGGTGTTGCGTAGAAGCTGTTCCTGGGGAGTGCATTGATATAGGTCACAAGGTTTCTGATACTGTTCACAGAAGCTGTTATTTCCTCATTGCCGGGAGACCTCTTTTCAGTAGTGCTGGTCAGTTTTGCACTGAAAATTTTCAAAGGGACAGTGAGTGCTTCGCTTCCGGAGATCACCCCATATTCCCCTGCGAGCATCAGCTTGGCATAATATTTCTTTTCCAGGTTCATAATTTTCTCGGGCCCATCCCCATCCCGTCGTGAATGATTGTTTTCTCTTCACACAATTCTTCCAGGTCTGACGCTATAAAATTGGTAATGGCTGCTTCCTGCTGACCGGGATAAATGATATGCACATTTGCTCCGGCATCCAGTGTAAATCCGATGGCCAGACCGGTTTGGGCCCTGAATTTCCGGATCCTGCTGATCGCCTCCAGGGTGCCTGGTTTCATCAGCAGGTACCCGGGGGAGCTGGTCATCATCATGGCATGCAATGAAAGAGCTTCATTTTCCATGATATCGATAAACTGACCCAGGTCGCCATTGCGCATGACATTGCACAGGCGTTGCATGTTCTCTTCGGCAGCTTCAAAGCGCAGTTTGGCATAGGGATTAGACCTCATCAGGTCATGACCAAGCGAGCTGGAGACCTCTTTTTCTCCTGTGGTGATGATCAGGATGCTGTCTTTGAGTCCAAAAAAATCGGGATGCAGCTCCGGAAGGGGGATGGCATATTCATCGGAGGAGTCGCCGCAGCTGGCGGTTATGCCCCATTCGGCCATTCGGCCGTATATCGAACGGGCGGCACTTCCTGATCCGAGCCTGGCGAAGAAGGATGCTTTCTGTTCAAATTCGATGGCGGGATCTTTTCCAAACATCTGTTCATCAATTTCGCAAAGGCAGGCTGCGAGTGCGCTCATGGCAGAAGCACTCGATGCAATTCCGGAGGAGTGCGGAAAGGTGTTTTCAGAGCGGATCGTAAATTTTGTGTGACTGATCCATGGCATAAATCCGGAGAGGCCGGTGAGGTACTTTTCGATCCTCCTGGCAAAGCCCTGGTGCGCGGCACCATGAAATTCAAAATCCACCCCGGGCTTTTTTCGCTTTTCCGAAAAATAAAAATCCATCATTGTGCGTGTTACCGATTCACGTAGCGTCATGCTGAGAGAAGCATTGGCAGGCACCTGGCCAGGATACTTACCCCAGTATTTCACAATGGCGATGTTGGAAGGACTTTCCCAGCCCACATGGCCCTGGGTGACTGCAGGTTTACCATCGAGGTGTTGCGAGGCTGACTGTCGTATTTTTTTTTCGAAAGTTTTCATTGTCAATTGATCAGTTCATTAAATGCAAACCATTGATCGATCCCTTTTGCCTCCAGGTAATCGGATAGCTTTTTTTCGGACCAGTCGGTTACCAGCAATACAAAATCCCCTCCCCATGCGCCAAGGGATTTGGCGTATCCATCCAGGTCGGGGAAGATCGTTTCACCGACTGGCGGCATGTTCAGGATCTCTGCAAGTCGCTGTTCATGTTCAGTGATCACTTCCCCAAATTCATTGGTGTCGGTCGCCTTTAAAAATGAACATGTGAGTTGGGAGAAGCGGTCAATATCTGCCTGGTCGGGTT
>CAKZNC010000224.1 GCA_937129385.1 uncultured Bacteroidota bacterium | reverse complement strand
GTGGACTTCGATAAATTCTACAATTACTCCGTGCAACTCTGCGCTACTCTGCGGTTAAACCCTCGTGAGCGTAGCGAACACTGTAACATCCCGGGAACTTGTTCGTCTTTGGATTGAATATTTCTTTGAATATATGCAACTCCGGATTTCTTACCTTGTCTTTTATTATTGAAAATCTTACAGGTTGACGACGAAATACGAAGACATACACCGTGATGTAATCGAATTGTGCATGAAGGGAGATGTCGCTGCACAGTACAAACTGTACGCGCTCTATTCCAAAGCCATGTTCAATATCTGTTACAGGATGGTGAACCAGCAGGAGGAGGCTGAGGATATATTGCAGGAGGCATTTACCTATGCATTCCGCAAACTCGGCTCCTTCAGGTTCGAGTCATCGTTCGGTGCATGGCTGAAGCGGATCGTGGTCAATACCTGTATCAACCACTTGAAAAAACGTCGGGTTGAACTGGTGTATACCGACACCTCCTATGATGTGATGCCCGAAGATGATCATGTAGACTATGGCGAGGTACAAATGGAGGTTCAGAAAGTGAGGAAGGCAGTGGAGCAGCTGCCCGACGGGTACAGGGTGATCTTTTCACTCTATCTCCTGGAGGGGTATGACCACCGCGAGATTGCCGGGATCCTCGATATTTCGGAATCAACCTCCAAAAGCCAGTACCTACGAGCTAAGAAAAAGATCAAAGAAATACTTGACACTTATGAAGGATAGATTGGAAGAATTTGTAAGAGCGAACAGGGAAGAGTTCGATGCCAGGGAACCCGATCCCTCCCTCTGGTTGAAGATCAACCCGCAGAATGTGCAGCAACCTGCCGATAAGAAGCTGAGATGGATGCGTTATGCAGCTGCCGCGGCAGTGATCTTCGCATTCGTTTCAGCCGGAATCTGGTTCCTGTCAGGCACCAACCAGTCACCCGAAAAACTCTACGGTGAGATGTACAGGGAGATCGTGGAGGCCGAATCCTACTATACAGGCCTTGTGAGTAAAAAATACAATGAGCTTGAACCCTACCTTACCTCTTCACCCGAACTGAAAGAAGAACTTGATTACGACCTGGAAGAGCTGGACCATATCTATCTTGAGCTGAAGGGGGATCTGCAGGACAATGTGGGCAATCCCGAGGTGATCGACGCCATGATCCAGCAGTACCGGATGAAGGTCGAGATCCTGGAACAACTTCTGAACCAGTTAAAAGAAAAGGAGAAAACCAATGATGAAGAAAAAGATGAAATTTCTCTTTAGACCGGGGGCGCTCATTGCAGCCGCCCTCCTGATCTCCGGGGTCTTTGCCTCTGCGCAGTCGGCGAGCGATGCGCAGGTACGCAAACGTACTTTCGGTGTAGCGGATGGTACCACGCTGGAGATCGAGAACAAATACGGCACCATTCTGATCGTACCGTGGACAAAGGACTCGGTGCAGGTCAGGGCCGATATTTTCCTGGAGGCGAAAAACAACTCCAGGCTCAGGAAGCTGAAGAACGATGTGAATATCAACTTCGCCGGGACCAGGAGTTATATCATTGCACGAACGGTGATCGGTGAGGGAAGCTCACGGGTAGCATCGGAACTTCGCGCGCTCTCCAATACGCTGAGCAGCAAGTCAACCGTGGAGATCAACTATACCGTCTACCTGCCGGAATACATCAACCTGGTGCTGATCAATAAATTCGGTGATATATACATCGACAACCTGGAAGGGGATGTGGACATCCAGCTTTCCAACGGTGTGCTGAAGGCCAACCATTTCAATGGCCGGGCGAATGTTGACCTCTCCTTCGCACGTGGGACAGTCAGGAGCATGGGTACCGCCTCTGCAAACCTCTCATACGGGGAGCTGACTGTCGGTGCGGTCAGACAACTCGACCTTGTGAGCAAGTCCTCAGAAGTGGAGATCGATACCGCAGGAGTAGTCAAGATCGATTCACGTCGTGATAAAATCTGGATCGAGCAGGTAGAATACCTGTACGGGCACGGCAGCTTTACTGATGTGGAGGTGGGAAGTCTCAGCAGGGAGGCCGACTGTATGATGAAATACGGGAAACTGGTCATCGAACAGGTGCAGTCTGCGTTTACAGAGATCGATATAGAATCTGATTATACCGATGTAACACTGAATGTTGCTCCGGCAACTTCCTACAGGCTTGACATGATCCACAATGAAAAGGCAGTGGTGGATCTGCCTGGGAACAATGCGCAGCTCACTACCAAACCCACCGGAGAGGATTTCCTCACCACGGAGGGTAGTGTTGGCCCGACCAGGTCAGGTGATCCGGGGAAGTACATCAGTATCAGGGCACAACAGAAATGTTACATCATCATCAGAAGCAGATAACCATGAAAAATATTATCACCATTTGCACCCTCTTCATGGCCGTAAATCTTTCGGCACAATTCTACCCGATGGAGGCAGGTGGAAGGGGAGGATTGTCATCCGGATTCACATTCAGGGCATATGTGAACGAGGAGATCTCTTATGAATCCCTGCTTTCATTCCGGAATTACGGTGTCCAGATGCACCTGTTCAGGCAGCGTAATTATGAACTGAACATGACCGAAAAAGGAACCTGGTACTTCACGTATGGCTTCGGTCCGCACATCGGCTTCTACTATTCAGATACCTATACGGTTCTCTTCCAGGAGATCAATTACGGCGGGCGGGTATTCAGTCCGATGATCGGCATGAACGGGTATGCAGGACTCGAGTTTCGGTTTTTCGAAGTCCCCATCAGCCTGGGAATGAGTTTTAAACCTTACATGGAGCTGTCGTACAGACAGATATTCGGATTTAACATTTGGGATTTCGGCTTTACGCTTAAATACAGGTTCAAGCCCGAGAATACCTATTATTGATCACAGGGAAAAATTTAATACCGGAACAATGAAAAGAATATATACAATGATCACTGTCATGTTCCTGTTGGTGCCGCTGGTTGCGCAGACAACAGGGAACAGGGATATCCGGATGGATGATGACACAGATGATATACATACGATCTTTCAACGAAACAGCGGTCACGGCGGCTATGCCGGTATAAGTCTGGGCTTTACGGAGATAGGCGGACAGGAGGCCATTGTTATGGGGGCTCGGGGATCGTGGATCATCGGCCATTCCTTCGGAATCGGGATGGGCGGCTACGGGTTTCTCAACGATCCGGTCTTCGATCCGGCAGACAACTTGTACTATAATCTCACCGGCGGATACGGCGGCCTCGTGCTGGAACCGATCATCGCCGGAAAGTGGCCGGTCCACCTCTCACTGCCCGTCACGCTGGGTGCCGGGGCGGTTGCGCGGACCGCCTATACCGAATACCTGTTCGGGGGCCTGGAACCGGAGGAGGCCTTCCTGGTGGAGTCCAGTCTGTTTGTTGTCGCTGAACCGGGCGCTGAGCTGGAGTTCAACATCACGCGCTGGTTGCGGCTCTCGGCATATGGCAGCTACCGCTTCACCTCAAATATAAACATGTTTGAGGTGCCACAGGATGCACTGAGGAACTGGAATGTGGGGATATGTATCAAGGTAGGAGCCTTTTAAAGGTTCGCTGCGCTCTCAGGGGGTTAACCGCAGAGGGCGCAGAGAGGTTCTACCGCAGAGGGATTTAACCGCAGAGTAGCACAGAGTTTACACAGAGTAATGGGTATCATCGGTGCACACCTGCCTCTTAATCCCGATACGCCTCCTTGCGTCGGCTATCGCGGACCAGTCTCCCTTCG
>CAKZNC010000223.1 GCA_937129385.1 uncultured Bacteroidota bacterium | reverse complement strand
TCCTTCCCTGTTCCAGGGTGCAGTTGAAAAGGTGGTTAAGCTGAATGAGCGATTCGTTCCGCCGCACGGAACCGGCGCTTCACTATACATTCGTCCGTTACTGATCGGTACAGGTCCTGAAGTCGGCGTAAGACCTTCCAAAGAATATCTCTTCATAGTATTTGTCATGCCCGTAGGACCCTATTTCAAGGAGGGTTTTAAGCCTGTCGATATCATGATCACGCGCGATCATGACAGGGCAGCACCAAAGGGGACCGGCCACCTCAAGGTGGGAGGGAACTATGCCGCCAGCATGACTTCCGTGGCTAAAGCGCATGAAGAAGGATTTGCAACTGCGCTATACCTCGACGCAAAAGAGAAAAAATATATTGATGAATGCGGCCCTGCCAATTTCTTCGGAATCAAAAACAATACCTACATCACCCCCGATTCCCAATCCATATTGCCATCAATCACTAATAGAAGTCTGCAGGAGATCGCAAAAGAGATGGGGATGAGGGTTGAAAAAAGAGCAGTTCCCCTTGAAGAACTGGCCGAGTTCGATGAGACTGGCGCCTGCGGAACTGCGGCGGTAATCACACCGATCAGGAAGATCGTCGATCCCGATCAGGATAAGATATATGAGTACGGCGATGGGAACAAGCCCGGACCACTTACTACCAAACTCTATGAAGAGCTGATCGGCATCCAGTATGGTGACCGGGAAGATAAATTCGGTTGGATCACCATCCTGGACTAAGTATCTTTAGGGAACACAGCCTGACATCTGCCCTTTGCCAGGCCTAGGGCACATCGGTGAAAAGATTACGGGTTTGACAACCGACGGCTGACGACTGAAGACTGAAGGCTGAAGGCTGCCGACTGAAGACTGACAACTACCCAAATAATTCCTATCTTTGGACAAATCTGCTGAACAGCTATGTCCAGAAATGAAAATAAAGTATACAAAAGGAGGCTGCGAAGTTCATATCTCACCTCTGTGATCAGTATTTCACTGGTGCTTTTCCTGCTTGGAATACTGGGACTGTTGATTATTAACGGACGGTATATCAACCAGGCAGTAAGGGAGAGCATTGGATTCAATGTCATCCTGAAAGAAAATGTAAGGGACGCAGATATCTTTCAGCTGCAGAAGATCCTGGATGCAAAAGATTACACCCTGTCAACCGAATATATTACAAAAGAAGAGGCTGCACTTGAAACAGAACAGCTGGTCGGAGGTGATTTCGTGGAATTTCTCGGCTACAACCCGCTGCCACCCTCCATCAGGCTGCGCCTGAATGCAAGCTATACACGTCCCGATTCAGTGATATTCATCGAAGAGGAGATCCTCAGTTATGACCAGGTAAATGAGGTGGTCTATAAAAAAACATTACTCTATGCCATAAATGAGAATATCAGGAAAATCTCCATTGTAATCCTTGGCTTCAGCCTGCTGTTGCTGCTCGTGGCCATTACCCTGATCAACAATACCATCCGTCTCTCAATCTATTCGAAGCGTTTCATTATCAGAACCATGCAGCTCGTCGGAGCTACACGGGGGTTCATCAGGAAACCATTTTTACTCGGGAGTGTCCTGAATGGATTCATCGGGGCAGTCATCGCCATGGCGCTTATCGCTGGGTTGCTGTATGTTTCCTCAGAAGAGCTGGAGAATATCATATCCTTCTCCGACATGAGATTAATGGCGCTGCTGGGAGGGGCGATCTTACTTATCAGCATTGTAATTAACTGGATTTCTACTTTCTTTGCAGTAAATAAATATCTGAATATTAAGACAGACAAACTTTATTATTAATCATAGCATTATGGCCAGGAAAAATACAGGAAAAGAGAATTTTGCCCTCGGGCCGGAGAACTACAAATTACTGATCATTGGATTTGTGATCATCGTCATAGGTTTTCTGCTGATGATTGGCGGAAAAACAGATGATCCCGCCGTATTCAATGAAAATGAGATCTTCAGTTTCCGGAGGATCACCCTGGCTCCGATCATCGTACTTTTCGGTTTTATTTTCGAGATATGGGCGATCATGAAGAAACCCAAATCCCAGGAGGAAGAATAATCCCTTTGAACTATTATGAGCATTATTGAAGCCATAATCCTTGGGATCATCCAGGGATTAACAGAGTTTCTGCCTGTCAGCAGCTCCGGTCACCTGGAAATCGGCAAAGTCATCCTGGGTGTTGACATCCAGGAAGATCTCGGCTTTACCGTGATGGTACACCTGGCCACAGTCCTGAGCACCATAACCGTCTTTTTTACTGAAATAAAACAGCTGTTCAGGGGACTCTTCCGGTTCAGTTGGAACCACGAGACAAGGTACATCTCAAAGCTGCTCCTCTCAGCAATCCCAGTTCTTTTTGTGGGGCTCCTGTTCGAAGATGAAGTGGAAATGATATTCAGCAAAAGCAACAGCAGCCTGATCATTGTGGGTTTTGCACTTATAGGAACTGCCCTGCTCCTGGGAGTTACGAATTACATCAAACCCGGGCAATCAAAGAAGATCCCCTTCTCAGATGCATTTATCATCGGGATCGCGCAGGCCATGGCAGTTATTCCGGGACTCTCACGTTCAGGATCCACAATCGCAACCGGATTACTCCTTAAAAATAACCGTGAAGAGGTGGCACGGTTTTCATTCCTGATGGTGCTCATTCCCATCATCGGTGCATCGCTGTTAAAACTGATCGACTGGGTCGGGACAGGCGCATCCGACACAGGATCCCTGCCCCTGGTGGCTGGTTTCATCACTGCTTATGTAAGCGGATTCATTGCGTGTAAATGGATGATCAATATCGTTAAAAGAGGAAAACTCATCTGGTTTGCTGTCTACTGTGCAGTGATCGGAACGATCTCAATTATAATTTCCGTGTGATCCATGGAGGAACAACCCGCAAACGAATTCCTGGAAGGAAAAGTTCTTTTGATTGATAAGGAGATGGACTGGACATCATTTGACGTGGTCAATAAAATCAGGGTCTCCCTTCGAAATGAACTTGGTATTAAAAAGATCAAGGTAGGGCATACAGGAACACTGGACCCCCTTGCAACCGGATTGGTGATTATCTGTACCGGTAGGGCCACGAAGAAGATCGATTCCTTCATGGGGCTTGAGAAAGAATACCTGGCTGAAATGACCCTCGGATGCACCACTCCATCTTTTGACCTGGAGACTGCTATTGACAACCATTATCCCACCGACCATATCACCCGTGAATTATTCGATGAGACACTGTTACAGTTCACAGGAGAAATAGAACAACGACCTCCCAACTACTCCGCAAAACAGGTCGATGGAAAAAGAGCCTACAACATGGCCCGCCAGGGTGAAGATTTTAAATTGAAGAAAAACCTTGTTACCATTCACGAACTGGAAACAGTCAGCTATGAACTACCCCGGGTAACGATCCGAATACGCAGCAGCAAAGGAACTTATATCAGATCCCTCGCCGATGATATCGGAAGAAATCTGGGATCTGGAGCTCACCTTTCAGCCCTCAGGAGATTAAAAATCGGCGAATATCATGTAAATGACGCAGAAAAAATCTCCGACTTTGTAAAAAAATTAAAACCTTTGTAACCTTTTTACGTTTGTTACGTATAAGGAGGTTCGTCCCGAAACAGGAAATCTAACTTGCAATCCACAATAAATTAAAGTCTTTATACCAGATGAAGTTATCACAATACAAGTTCAATTTACCTACCGACCTTATTGCCAAATATCCCCAGGACAACAGGGATGAATCGCGCCTGATGGTGCTTCACCGCGACTCCGGGAAAATTGAACACAAATTGTTCAAGGATGTGATCGATTATTTTGATGATCAGGATATCATGGTTTTCAACGACACCAAGGTCTTTCCTGCCAGGCTTTATGGAAACAAGGAAAAGACTGGTGCTGAAATCGAAGTATTCCTGCTCAGGGAACTAAATAGGGAGCAGCGCCTGTGGGATGTGCTTGTGGATCCCGCCAGGAAAATTAGGATCGGTAACAAGCTTTACTTTGGTGAAGACGATGTACTAGTTGCCGAAGTGATCGACAATACAACCTCCAGGGGAAGAACCCTGCGCTTTTTGTATGATGGTGACTATGATGATTTCAAAAAGACACTGTTCGACCTGGGTGAAACCCCGCTCCCGAAGTTCATCGACCGACCCGTAGAACCAGAAGATAAGGAGCGTTTCCAGACCATCTTTGCCAAAAACGAAGGTGCTGTTGCTGCTCCCACGGCTGGTATGCATTTCAGCAGGGAGCTTCTAAAAAGACTGGAAATAAAAGGTGTCAACTTTGGCTACATCACTTTGCATGTGGGACTGGGAAATTTCAGGACAGTGGACGTGGAGGATCTTACAAAACATAAAATGGATTCTGAACGAATCATCATCTCTGACAAAGCCGTAGATAAGGTCAACTCTGCCAAGGAGAAAAGAAAGAATGTATGTGCCGTAGGTACAACAGTGATGAGAACCCTTGAAAGCTCAGTATCAACCACCGGGCATTTGAAACCTTTTGATGGATGGACCAACAGGTTCATATTCCCACCATACGAATTCAGCGTTCCCAACAGCATGATTTCTAACTTTCATCTTCCTTACTCGACACTGTTGATGATGGTCTCAGCTTTTGCCGGCTATCATCAGCTGATGGATGCCTACAAGGTGGCGATCAAAGAGAAATATCGCTTCGGAACATATGGGGATGCCATGTTGATCCTGTAAACCCGCACTTACCCATGCCCCTTATCAATTCCATTATCTCCTGGTTGAATGTCAAGCGACTTCATCAGATCGAACTTTTTAAAAAGTACCCGTGGAACGTCCAGCGTGAAGTCTTCACAAGACTGATCAGTCAGGCAGCCGATACAGAGTGGGGAAAGACGCATGGTTTTAAAGATATTGAAAACGTCCGGCAATTCCAGGCCAGGGTGCCCATACAGACTTATGAAGATATTGTTCCTTATGTCGACAGGCAACGTGCGGGAGAACAGAATATTCTCTGGCCCTCCGAGATAAAATGGTATGCAAAGTCCTCCGGAACCACATCAGAGAAAAGCAAATTCATTCCCGTAAGTCCTGAAGCACTCGAAGAATGTCATTTCAGGGGGGGGAAGGATGTAATGGCTCTCTATACAAAACAATACCCCGATTCCCTGGTGTTAAGGGGAAAATCCCTCACACTTGGGGGCAGTCACCAGGTCAATAATTACAGCACGCAATCCTATTACGGGGATCTCTCTGCAATTCTCATTGAAAATCTGCCCTTCTGGGCCAGCTTTATCAGGACTCCATCCGCGGAGATCGCACTGATCCCGGATTTCGAAGAAAAGGTGGAAAAGATCACAAAGATCGCCATCAAGGAAAATGTTACAAACATTGCGGGTGTCCCATCCTGGAACCTTGTGCTGCTGAAACATATCCTGGACTTCACAGGGAACGACAACCTTCTGGACATATGGCCCAACCTCGAACTTTTTACCCATGGTGGTGTGAGCTTCGGCCCCTACCGGGAACAGTTTAAAAAAATCATCCCCTCACCTGGCATGCACTACCTGGAAACTTATAATGCCTCGGAGGGGTTCTTCGGCATCCAGGATGATCTCAATGACAGCTCCATGCTCCTCATGCTCGATTATGGTGTATTCTACGAATTCATCCCCATGGATAAATTCAATGAATCAAATCCGCCTGCATATACAATCGACGAGGTGGAAACAGGGGTGAATTATGCGTTGGTGATCAGCACCAACGGCGGACTCTGGAGATACATGATCGGCGATACCATTGTCTTTACCTCCCTCAATCCACATAAATTCAAGATCACCGGGCGAACGAAATACTTCATCAATGCATTCGGTGAAGAGGTGATCCTTGATAATGCTGAAAATGCGCTGATGAATGCCTGCAAACATACAAACGCAGAGATCAAGGATTATACCGCTGGTCCGATCTATATGACCGATGATTCAAAAGGGTCACACGAATGGCTGATCGAATTTGAAGTTGAACCCGAAGACCTCGAGCGGTTTACCGATGTGCTTGATAAATCCCTCTGCTCCATCAATTCAGATTACGAAGCCAAAAGATACAAGAACACCACTCTCAATAAACCAACGGTGATGGCTGTTCCACAGGGCACCTTCTACAACTGGTTCCATAAAAAAGGCAAGGTAGGTGGACAAAACAAAATGCCGCGTCTTGCCAACGACCGGAAATACCTGGATGAGGTGCATGACCTGATATCATAAAAAGTTCGTATTTTAGTATTCCATTCACAAAAGAGAAATTATGCATATAGCTGTTGCTGGAAATATAGGATCCGGAAAGACGACCCTTACCGGGATGCTCGCAAAACATTATGGTTGGGAAGCCCAGTATGAAGATGTGGACGACAATCCCTACCTGAATGATTTTTATGAAGATATGCAGCGTTGGTCATTCAATTTGCAGATCTATTTCCTCAACAGCAGGTTCAGTCAGATCGTCAAGATCCGCCAGGGCGAAACGACCACGATCCAGGACCGGACCATCTATGAAGATGCATATATCTTCGCCCCAAACCTGCACAGCATGGGACTCATGACCACCAGGGATTTTGAAAATTATTTTGCCCTTTTTAACCTGATGAGCTCCCTGATCGAGCCCCCCGACCTGCTGATCTACCTCCGCGCATCTATCCCTACCCTGGTCAACCAGATCCAGAACCGCGGCAGGAAATACGAGGACAACATCCGGCTGGATTACCTGAAACATCTCAACGAAAGATACGAAGCCTGGATCGAGACCTACAGCCTTGGGAAACTACTGATCATCGATGCCGATAATTATAATTTTCCAGCAAAACCCGAGGATGTCAGCAAGGTCATCGACAAAATAAATGCAAACCTGCACGGACTGTTTTGACCGTTTAGGATTGCATTCATTTCATTTTTTTTATACTGAACCAATATTCGACGAGCTCATGAGGAGTTTCGACGAATATTATTACGTCAGTCCACCGCGCTCATGGGCCAGAAGACCGGATTTTATAAACTACTACTCAGTTGCCTCTTCAGCTGTTTCAGACGGACTGAAGATCAGGTCCACTACATTGGCACCCTTGTATAACTTCTTCATAAATTTCCGCACATCTTTTTCTGTCAGGCCATTGATGATCCCCTCATAATTATCCGGATCATTGAAGTTGATCCCGTTCCTGTAGTAATTATAAAGTGTACTCATCCAGTAGCTGTTGTGCTCCCTGTTCTCCTCCCGCTTTTTCAGCAGATTTTCTGTGGTCTTTGACAGATCCTTTTCAGCCGGACCCTCTTTTGCCAGGGATTCCAGCTCCTCGAAAATCAGGCCTTTCAAGTATTCTGCCTTTTCAGGATCAGTATCAAACATGATCATCAATTGCGCTTTTTCGTCGGGAAAATGACTCAGAGATGTGTTGGCAGAGACACCATAAGTGCCCCCCTCCTCTTCACGTATCGACTCTACGAACCGAAGGTCCAGGATTCCCTTTACGGTCTGCATCAGAACCATATTCTCGGCTGTATATTTCATCTCATTGTTAAAGACAAGCACAACCGTAGATTTCGGGACTGTCAGCTCCATCTCGATCTCCTGCTCTACGGTCCCCTCCGGCTCATCCATACCACGATCAACCCAATCCTCTTTCCTGTTGTTCCCCGGAAGTGAAGCAATGTACTGTTCTATGTATGGCAATAACTCCTCTTTCTGAATATTACCGACAAAGAAAAATGTGAAATCCGAAGCATCATTGAACCTGTCGGCATACACCTCCCTGATCTGCTGCAGCTGTATTTCCTGGATAAACTCCTCATCCATCACCCTCGCACGGGGATGGTGGTCCGACAAGATCAGGGTAAGTGAATCGCTCATGATCTTTTGTGGATTCTTGTTCATGTTCTCGAGGAAGGCCAGGTAACGACTGGTGATGGCCTGGTGGGCCTCATCATCAAACCGGGGGGATGTGAACCGCAGGTAGATCAATTGCATTAAAGTTTCCAGGTCCTTCGGACTTGCACTTCCCTTCATCCCTTCTGACAATTCCGAGAGTTCTAAATTGAGTTCCACGGTTTTACCGGTGAGCATCTTCTGAAGCGTCATCCGGTCATATTCGCCAACCCCGTAAAACGGTACCAGGTTTGGTAACATCTCCATGGCCGGTACATAGGAGTCGTCAAATACGGATGATCCGCCCGGACTGGTGGCCCGGAAAGAAATATTGTCTTTTTCATAATCGGCAAACCTGTAGACAACCGTTGCACCATTCGAAAGCTTCCACTCTTCTGCATCCAGTTCCGGTATCATTTTTTCGGAAACCACAGTGCCGGAGGCCAGGGTTTCATTGATCAGAGATGTGGCAACTTCCACGTCCTTATAGGGCTCAACTTCCATTTCCCTGCTCTGCTCAAGGATCGCCATCACTTCCTCCTCACCCAGGTGTTCCACCTCTTCGCTTTCAGGGCCGGCAATAACCAGGACATTGTTCTTTTTACTAAACCACCCGGGTATCCGCTGCTGAAAGTCATCAGCAGAGATGGAATTAAACAGGGCCTGCATAAGCTGAAATTCAACCTCGATATCCATGAAAGCCATATCATCAAGGTAATGTGCGCGATATTCCCTGGCATAACGGTCATTGCTTATCTTGTCCTTCTCCTTCACCTGGTTCTCCATTCGGTTCAACAATTCCGCCTTCGCCCTGGCCAGTTCTCCCCCGGTGATACCATGTTGGTTTACCCTTTCCACCTCTTCAAGAATTACGCTGAGCCCCTTCTCCTCCTCGTTGGTTTTAGCAGTGGTACGGATCAAGGTCACGTCATAGTTCCTATTCAGTGAGGATCGAACAATATTTCCATTAACAAAGGGTGGATCACCCTTCTCAAGCAACTCAGCGATCCGTTGAGACATTACATAGTTGAACAATTGCTCTATGTAATTTTCCCTCAGCTGCTCTGCATTACTGATCCCAGGATTATCATTGAATTCACGGATGTACAAACTGATGGTGGACTGATCCGCTTCTTTGTCAGTGACCAGTCCGTAGATCATCTCTTCATTGTCGGGAATGGTTACCATGGGACGCTCCTTCGGATCTTCTACTGCCGGGATCTTTGAAAACAGGTCGATCACTTTCTGCTCAACATTATCCGCATCAAAATCCCCGACGACCGCAATGGCCTGGAGATCCGTCCGATACCAGTTATGATAAAAATCCCGAAGATCATTATAACTGAAATTCTTGATCACATCAAGGTCCCCGATCACATCGCGCTCGGCATACTTCGAGTGATTATAGATATACGGCAGTGAGGCTCTATACATCCTGAACGAAGCGTTCCTTCGCGTTCTCCATTCCTCTGTGATCACCCCGCGCTCAGCATCGATCTCATCTTCCTGCAACAGGAGATAATTCGACCAGTCGTTCAAAACAAGCAGACATGTATCGATCAAACCTGGCTTATTTGTCGGCACCTCACTGAGATTATATACTGTCTCATCCTGTGCTGTATACGCATTGATATTATACCCGAAGGCAACCCCATGTTTTTCAAGCGTATTGAGAATTCCCTTCCCAGGGAAATGCTTTGTTCCGTTAAACGCCATGTGCTCAAGAAAATGAGCCAGTCCGTTCTGACTGTCCTTTTCAAGGATCGCTCCAACGTTTTGGATCATATAAAAAGAGGCCCTGTTCTTTGGTTCCTGGTTGGCTTTGATGTAATAGGTCATCCCATTTTCAAGCACACCGTATTTCACCTCCGGATCCAGGGGCAGCGGAAGATCTGCAGCAGATTGAGCACTCACCCCGCTGAATAAAAACATCGCCAACAGTATGGCGGAAAAACGAATTGAATTTTTCATAATAGCTATATTTTAAGTGAAGATAGTAAATCCTTAAAAGCCATAGAAATGAATTGCTCAATAACAGTTGAATATTTTTTTTCGTCACGGACCGCTCTAACGATCCCCATCCCCCCGAAAACGATCCAACAAATGATTGATTTCACTATTTTCAATTAATCCTTCTATATCGCCTGCTACGCTGACCTTTTACATAGTTTTCAATTCTTCGGGCCAGACCGAGGGATTCCCCAACTTCAAAGCACTCCACCATTATCCACGGACGATGCCTTGATGTAAAACTGGTCTTTGGTGCATGATTGTGCTCCTCTAACCGACGCTCCGGATCATTTGTCTGCCCATTATAGTAACGATCATTCCGCTCCGAATAAAGAATATACAGGTAATACATGTAAAATGACTTTTACTGTTAATGTAACGGGAAGTCAAAATATCGTAATAAAAAAAGCCGGGGATTTCTCTCCGGCCTTTCAGCTCCTCTCCCGGCTGGAAGTCGGAATGAACCTACGACCTACGGATTAATCCCGACCTTCGGTCGCGGACCGCTCTAACCAACAGCAAAGCAACTACCTCAATAAAAAAAGCCGGGGATTTCTCTCCGGCCTTTCAGCTCCTCAGGTAGGACTTGAACCTACGACCTACGGATTAACAGTCCGCCGCTCTAACCAACTGAGCTACTGAGGAAAATATTTAATAATAACTCTGCTGTCCCTGAAACAGCGTCGCAAAAATAGAGTCTTTTAATTAATTATACAATAAATTCATCCAAAAATTCAGAATCTTCATCTCCATCAGGGAAGGATCAACGTTAAGTTTCTATCTTTGTTCAAATTTTTGACATGAAAGTACTGGGAATGGGCAATGCCCTGGTGGATATCATCACCACACTCGAAAACGACGATCTATTGAAATCTTTTGGATTACCAAAGGGCAGCATGACCCTGGTGGACAGTGAAACTTCAAACTTTATCAATATTGAAACTGCCAACCTGAAAAAGCAAAAAGCTTCAGGCGGATCTGCAGCAAATACGATTCACGGACTCGCTCACCTGGGAATGGAAACCGGGTTTGTCGGAATGGTGGGTAACGATGACCTTGGGAAATTCTTTTACAAGGATATGAAGACCAAGAACATCAATCCAATTCTTTTTAAAAGTGTTCTCGACACAGGAAGAGCCGTAGCACTGATCAGCAAGGATTCTGAAAGAACCTTTGCGACCTACCTTGGTGCTGCAATGGAACTCTCTGTTGAAGACCTGAACTCCAATATATTCGAAGGATATGGATATCTATATCTCGAAGGTTACCTGGTACAGGACCATCAACTGGTGGAAAAAGCCCTGAAACTGGCAAAAATGAGCGGACTCAAAACCTGTATCGATATGGCCAGCTTCAATATCGTGGATGACCACCGGGATTTTTTCCAGGAGATCATCAGAAAGGATATCGATATCCTCTTTGCAAATAACCAGGAAGCGGAATCACTCTCCGGCGAAAAACCGGAAGCTGCAGTGGAATTACTCGGCAAGCAGACCGGCATCGCCGTGGTGAAAACAGGAGCTGAAGGATCTCTTGTATATGCAAACGGCGAGACCACACGAATTGCCGCAAGACCTTCAAAACCTGTCGACACAACAGGTGCCGGTGACATGTATGCATCCGGCTTCCTCTTCGGATTGATCAACGGGTGCGATATTGAAACCTGCGGAAACATCGGGGCACTGGTCGCCGGACGCGTGATCGAGGTTTACGGGGCCAAAATGGATGAATTTGTCTGGGAAAAGATCCGCCGGGAGATAAAAGCTATGCTGGAAGGATAACCCCGAATACCAAAACGCATCATAATAAGCTACTCCCGGGACCCGAACTCCTTACGTGAATACGCTTACCGCCATTTCAAACTATCAGCTTTCAATAACTGAATGTCACCCGGTAGCCTCCGAATTTCCTGATGTTGATCACGCTACTGTCGTCAAAGATCAGGTACTGACCTTTGATCCCGCTGAGCGTACCCTCAACCACTTCATCCTTGTCAAAATTCAAACTCCTGATCTTCCCGGGATACTGGTCAACCGGGTATTCAATCTCCGTGACCATGTCATTTTCTGACACAAACCCCGACAGGTCATCGGGAAGCAATGCAGCCACCCGCTGCTTCACCTCCGGGAGCACTACATCCGGAGGAACAATATTTTTCAGCATATTCCGCCAATTGGTTTTGTCGTTCATATGACCTTTCAGAAACACCTCGATGAGTCCTGCTGTATAACGGTTCGGAGCCCGGGCCAGCTCAATCGCCTCCAAAGCACCCTGATCGATCCAGCGAGTCGGCACCTGGTGCCCCCGTGTCACACCTACCTTGATCCCGCTGGTCAGACTCAGGTAGACCACCTGCTCCACAAGGCAATTTTTTTCAGCATATGCCATGTCCCGTGCGATCCCTTCATGCGCCTGGCATTGCTCGGGTCGTAAAACACACTCTTCCGTCTCCGGCGCACTCCTGAAACAGGGAAAACAATACCCCTGCGCGAATGATTTACTGGTTTTCCGCCCGCACCTGATGCAATTGATCTCCTCCAGGTATACCATGCGCAATGGTTTGCCAATCAGCTCATTCATTGCCACTTCCTGGTCATCAATCGGCAAAAAATAGTTGACAGGCACAACCATCTCAGTCCGCATTTTCCTGATGATCCCCGTTACTTCCATATGTTTATGTTCTATTTTTTATGCTGAACACAACGCCCGTCCAACTCATGGGGCTGAAGGTAAATTTCGTCGAACCCTCCTCCGACTCCGACCCTAAATATACCGAATTCACAGAATCTACCATCATTATCACCCATTGCCCTTTGCCCATCGCCCATTGCCCATTGCCCATTGCCCATTGCCCTTTGCCCTTTGCCCATTGCCCATTGCCCTTTGCCCTTTGCCCTTTGCCCTTTGCCCATTGCCCCTTGCCCCTTGCCCACTCTTAACTCTCCTCTCTCCACTCACCTCTGATTTTTTTACTACTATGTCTTGCATAGTTCTAATATATTTATATATCTTTGTATTGTTATGTTATATGCATAATCATGTATTATATAAATAATAACAGCGTGGATATGAATATAGAAAATGCAAAAGCTCAGATGAGAAAGGGGACACTGGAGTTCTGTATCCTGGCTATTGTCAGCAAAAAGGACTGTTATGCCTCGGACATCATCAATACCATGAAAGAGAAAAACCTCATCGTGGTGGAAGGAACGCTCTACCCTCTCCTGACCCGGCAAAAGAATGCCGGACTTTTAAGCTATCGCTGGGAAGAATCCAAACAGGGTCCGCCTCGAAAATATTATGCACTCACTGAACAAGGTAAGTCGTATATGGCAGAGCTGGAAGGCTCCTGGAAAGACCTGGTTGATTCCGTAAATTCCATTATCGCAAAAAAGTAAACAAACAATCATCATGAAAAAAGCAATAAAAATCAACCTCAGCGGCATCATCTTCCACATTGATGAAGATGCCTATGAAAAACTTAAAAAATACCTGGATGCCATCGGCCGGCATTTTTCGGGCAAATCAGAAGGCAAGGAGATTCTCAACGATATTGAAACCCGTATCGCAGAACTCTTCCAGGAAAAAAGAAAAAAAGAGGAGGAGGTCATCAACCTTGAACTGGTCAACGAGGTCATCGGGATCATGGGTGATCCCGAGGACATTATTGATACAGATGAATCAGCAGAATCAGGGTCTTATACTACCGGAGGCACCACCACCGGCAGGTCACGTCGATTATACAGGGATCCGGAAGATTCCGTGATCGCAGGTGTTTGCGGCGGATTGGGCGCCTATTTCAGTGTCGATCCCCTGATCTTTCGCATTCTCTTTATCGTCTTTTTCTTTTTCGGTGGCTCATCGATCCTGGTCTACCTGATCCTATGGATCGTATTGCCCAAAGCCGAAACCGCTGCGCAGAAGCTTGAAATGCGGGGGGAGGCAGTGAATGTCTCGAACATTGAAAAAAAGGTGCGGGAAGAGTATGAGACCACAAAGGAAAATGTGAAGAAGGCTGCCAATTCCGAATCTGCTAAGAAAACCAGGCGTGCAGCCAACAACTTTTTTTCGGAGTTAGGGAAGGTCTTGTTGGTATTCATAAAGGTGATCCTGATCCTCATCGGAACAGGCTTTGTCATCGCAGGCATTGGCATCATCATCGGCCTTGTATCTACAACCTTTATCGGTCTGCAGGTCTTCCCGTTCTCAAACCACAGTTTTTCACTCGGGGACCTGCTCGCCCCGTTTTCTGACCCTGTCAGCATCACGTTGCTGATCATCTCTCTCACTCTGCTCTTCCTGATCCCTGTGATCGCGATGATCTACGGACTCATCAGGCTGATCTTCGGAATCCGCTCGAAAAACAGGGGGCTCACCATCGGGGCAACACTGCTTTGGATCGTTGCACTGCTGATGACAATCAGTATACTGGCTTTTGAAACGAATAACTATTCCAAAAACGGCGCCAGCGAATCAGAATCCCGGCTCAGCTACACATCTGATACGCTTTTTGTAAAAATCAACACGCTGCAGAAACGGGAGTTTGAAGAGGACCTGGCGTTTGATTTTGACATGGGACAGGAGTGGTTCCTGACCGAAGAACTCGACAGGATCTATGGAAAGATCGATCTCGATATCGAAAGCGCGGACAATGATGGCACCGTGATCAGGATCAATAAGCGCTCAAAGGGGAAGAACTGGGAGGATGCCGATGAAAATGCAGCCGACCTGAACTACACCTATTCGATTCGTGGCAATGAACTGACGCTTGATCCCTACTTCTTCATTGATGGTGGGGTGAAATGGCGCTTCCCATCTGTTGAAGTCACACTAGGGATTCCGGAAGGCACATTCATATCACTTGACCGTGCGACAAGGGAGGTGCTGGATGATGTTTACAATGTTGAACACATCTCCGACTGGCGGATGGGTGGCAAGACCTGGCTGATGTCTCCGGAAGGGCTAACGCTGGGCAACCAGGAAGAGGACTGAGTTGAATATTCGTACGGTTCTCCTGGTCCATGCGATCCTGTTGTGCAGGGAAGCTGAATCCCTGGCACATTGATCAATGGCGCAGGGGAACGGCATTTTCAAAACCCATTTAGGCAGATACCATACAACATTTTAAATGTGCCTGCAATGGCGCGGCAAAAAGAAATAAAGAAAATCAGTTTAATTCTGTCACGTTTCTTACGAGGAAAAGGAAAAAGTTTTAACTTTGCATCCCGATTGACCGAAAAAATTGCAGGGATCCCTGCGACTCAGGCGATCGGAAAGGTATTGACCCGTGGTGTAACTGGCAACACATCTGATTTTGGTTCAGAAGAGTCCAGGTTCGAGCCCTGGCGGGTCAACACAAATAAAGGCCGCTTAAGCTGTATGACAACAGTTTAGCGGCTTTTTTCATTCTATATACTGTAACATTACTGAAACAATTCTTTCATTTACTTTCTCTTTTTTTCTTTGAG
>CAKZNC010000222.1 GCA_937129385.1 uncultured Bacteroidota bacterium | reverse complement strand
TTCCTGGTCGATTTTGTCGCGCTCATCGAATAACCTTTGCTCAAACGGATCTCTAACTGCACGAACATCCAGGATCATCTCCTGCCACTTCAAATAGAGCAGGTTGTCCACGAAATCGATAGCCCAGTTAGCTGACTCCCTGCTATACTTCGTCGGATCGAAATTCTTGTAGCATTCAGCGATCTCGTTTGTACCCGCATAGATGGGTACATATGGACTCGTATATGCATTGTCCAGGAAGACCCAATAGATCCCGCCGATAGGATCGGGGTACCAGTCACGCAGCTGGGCGATCATCCCGTAGAAGCCCTGGGGACGTGCTACATTCCTCCTGTTGTTGATATCCAGCAGCTCCCGCCAGTCCTTGGTTGGGAAAGGGGTGGCAAGCGGACTCTTTTTCATTCCTCCCTTGCCATCGGGAATGTACCAGTCATAGTCTTCGGTCTTGTCATAGATGGTCCCTTCAAAGGTGGACCGCTGGAAGGCCATCACATCTTGCAGACCGATCTTCTGTTCTACCTTTACGGAAGTAGGATACATGGAAACAGGCTCCACGTACTGGATGTACTGGTTATATCCCATCATATGGCCATCCTCGAGGCTTCTTTTGGGCCAGTCGGCATATCCGGGAGCATAGGTGCTATAAAACAACCAGAGCCTGTTGGTGGCCCATTCACGGAGCGTGGGGGCATATACTTCCTGGAAGATGAAGGGGTGAGACCCTTTTGGATCGTACCATCCTTTATCGACGGCAAAAGACTTATAGTTGGAGGAGAACATGAAATTATCCCTGTCCTTTTCATCCACCTCCTTGATGATGCTCCAATTGGCTACAACAAGTGCATGATCCTCCGGGATTCTCTGGGCTACCCATACTGCACCAGGCTCACCGCTTTCGGGGTCCCAGTCTGATCCAACACTGAAGATCTCGATCACCCAGACTTCCTCGGTATCCCCGATGACCAGTGTTTCAGATTCCCCCACACAGGAGGGTAGAAAACCATATTTACTCATCAGCTTCCCGATCAGTTCTACCGCGTCCTTTGCTTTTTTGCACCGTTGCAGCGCAAATACCTGTGCCTGTTCGACGGTCATGATCTGTTTGCATACCGCCATATCCACCTTCATCTCCTCGCGCTGACTCGTAGTGCTTTCTGCGATGGCAAGCTGGTGTTCGTTCATGTGCGGGTAGGCGGAATGGAAATACTTGTAGGTCTGCATGGCCTGTGGGATCTGTCCGATCACATCCCCCATATCATCCAGCGGTCGGTGTATGTCCTGGATCCCCCAATGCACATCAGCCAGCATTCCTTTTTTGAATAGCTTCTCCGGTACCACCCTGATCCGGCAATCGGCACCACAGTCGGTATGCGAGATGATTACCGACCCATCGGCCGACGCATTCTTGCCTACTGCAATGATCGTACAGGCAAAAGAGGTGGGGTGGAGGAGTAGGAGCGTAATTGTAAAACTAAAGAATTTAACAATCCTGCTGTATTTCATAGCGCATAGTTTTTCGTTCATTGATTACCTTTTTCGTCACCTAAAAATAATACGAATCGTCAAAAGAAAGGCATAAGGATGATCAAATGTTGATAACAGGCTACAAATCCCATACCGGCAGATTATTATTTTCGTCATGTTTTGCTGACCTGGTACTATGCAGGGGGTAAGTTATAAGTGCGGTCATCCTGTACGGAAGATTACTTTCAATCAGGACTGAGTCGACCGCTTGAATTGCCATTGGACTACATCGCGGGTGTAAATAAAATGTTATACTTGTTACGAAAAAAGGGTATTTTAGTATTTGCAAAGGTAATCAGCTAATGTTTTAATGACATTTCCAACAAAACTATTATAAGACATCTATGGTGGTAATGGAGTAATGACCTGCAGCCCGGGCTTCAATTGTCTTCCTTAGAATTGATGGTAGATTTCAAAACCAATAGATGAAGAGAAATTAATGCAAATTATTTCAAGTGTCAGATAAATTATACGTCCACAGTTGCTCCAGAAATAAAGACTGAGTACAGCTTCTGAGCATTGCTTCGTGCCTCCAACTCTTCTGACAATTCTATCTTATCTTCCTGGCTGATACTGTATTTCTAATGCAAGTAGATTCAACCTCAAATGGTTACTCAGTAGTAGCAAGGGAGGCCTCTTATAAACAATTCGATGAAATTCCTTGTTAGATAAAAGGTGAGACAGAGAATCTGCGCAGTTGAAGAAAATAAATCTACTTCAACATATAATTTTACCAGACTGGAAAAATTGGTTTCCGGGTGAATATATATAGACTTAGAATAGTGAAATGAGAAAACATATATACATCATAATTTTAATCATCATCACAACCGGCAGTGTTCTATTTGGAAATGAACCGGAAAACAACAAACCACGATACAGGGTTTCAGGGACAGTATTGGACCAAAAGGCAGAAGCGCCTTTGGAATATGCTACAGTGGCGTTGCTCAGCTTGCCGGACAGCAACCTGGTCGATGGGATTATCACTGACAACCATGGGATATTCAATCTCAAACCAGATCAACCTGGCGACTATATCCTGCGGATCAAGTTCATTGGTTACGAGACATTTTTCACGAATATAAGTCTGACTCCTGAAGAACCCAGGATTGATCTTGGAACCATACATTTGAATAGTGCTTCGGTGGATATTGATGAGGTCTCCATCGAGGCCGATAACAAATCAATTGAATACAAAATTGACAGGAAGGTGGTACATGTGGGAGAACAGTATACAGCACTCTCAGGTACGGCTGTTGATGTTTTAAAAAATGTACCATCCATCGATGTGGATATTGAGGACAATGTCTCCATCCGGGGAAACAGTAATTTTACCGTATTAATTGATGGCCGGCCCTCTGTACTTGAGGGCAGTGAAGCACTTCAGCAATTCCCGGCAGGCATGATCAAGGACATTGAGATCATTACCAATCCTTCGGCAAAATTTGATCCTGAAGGGACCGGGGGGATCATCAACATTATCACAGAAAAGCGTACAATAACAGGTCTTAGCGGACTCGTTCATGCAGATGTCGGATTGGATGACAAATACGGCGGTGATTTCCTTCTGAATTACCGAACAGAGAAATTCAACTATTATCTGGGCGGGGATTACAATGACCGGACCTATCCCGGTACAGTTGAGAGACGCCAGGAGACCTACACCGGTGACACGATCTCATATCTCAATTCTGAAGGGAATTATGCACGCGGACACCAGCGTTAGATCGGAAGAGCGTCGTGTAGGGAAAGAGG
>CAKZNC010000221.1 GCA_937129385.1 uncultured Bacteroidota bacterium | reverse complement strand
CTACATCGGTTATAGTGTGATAAGGGAAGTCCAGGATCAGCTATCAATCCTTTTCTGATGATCTTCTGAAACCAACACGGCGAATTGGCTTTTTATTTGTTTGCTTGTCAATTAACTCATCCAGATAGGTAAATACCAACTCAATATTATGATCCTGGTTTGCAAGTTTCTGCTTTATCTCTTCAATTTCAAGTCTGAGGCTCAAGTTGTCGGTCAACATTTCTCTGATACTTGTAAACACCCTCATAATTTGGATATTCACTTTTATAGCTTTCTTGCTATTTAATACACTGGATAACATAGCTACTCCCTGCTCGGTAAAAGCCATTGGGGCATATCGTGCACCGCCCCAACTTGAGGTCACAGATTGTGACCTCAAGTCTGCAAACTCCTCTTTATTAAGCTCGAACATAAAGTCATCCGGGAACCTGTCTATGTTTCTGCGAACAGCCTGCTTTAATACTTTGGTCTCTATATTATATAAAAACGCCAGATCTCTGTCCAACATTACCTTCATTCCTCTAATCAGATAAATATGCCTGGAAATTATTTCCTCAGGGATTGCTATCCCCTTTTCTGATTGACTCATTGTATATATGCTAATTCGATTTTCCCTTGATTATCCTCCTAATAATCCATCCCTGGACAAATTGTTCGGCAATCTTTCAGCCCCTCATTCCTTTACTGGTTAATGTATTGAATAAACGAAATCTCGGTCAGGCCAAACTTCGAGCCTAATTACCTGTGACCTCTTATGCCCGGCTGACGTCCCTGTTCAACCTTCTTTATTCTAAATTGCCCGGCTATCGCCTCGTGAGCTCGGCTGACGCCTCGGTTCTACATTCTACATTCAACCTTCCACTTCGAAATTCGACATTCGACATTCGATATTCGACATTCTTCACCGTGTGACAAAAGTTACTGACCTCCCCCTTCCCATTCATTTACTTTGCACCTGGAAAAGAGAAAAATCAACAAGATCTTCAACAGGATTTTTTGATTTTGATTTGGGGTGGAAAAGGCTGCCCGGGATTTCTTTCATGGTTGATAGTTTTTTACGGCAGCCTTTTCTTTTACCATTAACGGATTTTTGGAAATCACTAAACCTGATTGTCTAAAGGGAAGTTTTAAACTATGAAAACAGCATCACTTGAAAGTCTGAAAAAAGCACTGCAGGAAAATGAAAAGACATTCCTGCTTATATACAAATCAGGAAGCAGTCAGAGCGATTGCGCTTCGGAAAGAATACTGGAAGCTGCACGGGCATCAGACCTTACGGTCCTGTTTGCCAATGTCAATGAAGTGAAAGATATTCACACTGCCTATGGCATCACCACGGCACCGAGCCTGTTGGAATTCGAAGGGACAAAGCTGAAAAATGTGATCAGGGGATGCCAGACAGAAGATTATTACAGGGTTGCCCTAACCGGGGCCGGGTACGCAACATTCAGCACACAAAATGAAAAACCGGCAAAACGTGTTACGGTATATACAACGCCTACATGTACCTGGTGCAATACGATAAAAACATATTTCAGGGAGAAGAATATCAATTTTACAGAGGTGAATGTGGCGGCTGACCAGGCGCGTGCCGAGGAGATGGTGCGGAAAAGCGGTCAGCAGGGCGTGCCGCAAACCGATATCAACGGCCAGGTCGTGGTGGGATTCGACAAGAACCGCATCAACGAGCTGCTCGGGATCCGTTGAAGGCACGAATCGGGCAGAAGAACTAAATGGATTTTTATATGCTTGACAAAAAGCCGTCAAGAGCAAGGCCTGCGAAGACTGAGAAGCAGGAGTTTACATTCGAAAATACGTTGATTCGAAACCGGGCCCCGCAAAACTATCTTGGTATTATTATCAATGAGGAATTTGTAGTTCAACAATAAGTATAAACCTAAATTCAACAAACAATGAGAGAGTTACAGCCAATTAACCAGCATGTGTTGCTGGAGATGGAACAGGAGAAAGAGGAGAAAACCGCATCAGGGATCATCATTCCCGATACCGCGAAGGAGAAACCACAATTTGCAAAGGTGGTCTCCATCAGCGGGATCGAAAACCCGGAGATTGCAGTGGGAGACGTTGTCTTCTACAAGGATTTCACCGGGACGGAACTTGATTTCGACGGAAAGAAATACCTGATGATGCCCTACGCTGATATCCTGGGCAAAATGGTCGAAACCGATTCTATCTAAACCCATTGGCCGGCTGTGGCCCCTTCAACCAAACTCAAAATCTTTAGGTTTCTGCTATGGAAAAACCGCTCTAACGGGCGGTTTTTTTTTATTTATGCACAAGCAAATCCTTATCCGGGAACCTGCCCATTAAAGGCCAACTGCTCCTTTCCATGCAGAAGGTATTTTTATTCTACCTTTGTAAAAAATTCCAACTTGATAGAAATAGGAAAATACAACGACCTGGAGATCCTGCGCGAGACAAGCGTGGGACTCTACCTCGGCGAAGAGGATGGAGAGGATGTGCTGCTGCCCAATAAATATTGCCCGGAAAAATATGAGATCGGGGATACGATCAGGGTGTTTGTGTATCCCGACAATGAGGGTCGGAAAATAGCCACGGATCTCATCCCGAAGGTCCTGCTCAACCAGTTTGCATTTTTGCAGGTCAAGGCTGTGGAAAAGGTGGGGGCGTTTATGGACTGGGGGCTCGACAAGGACCTGCTGGTACCGTTTCGTGAACAGCGGCAGCGGATGGAAAAGGGAAGGTGGTACATTGTCTATATGTACATTGATGAACAAACCGACCGGCTGGTGGGTACCAACAAGATCGAACAACGACTCGACAATACGAAACTGGAGGTAAGTGAAGGCGATGAGGTGGAACTCCTGGTCATGCAGAAGACGGATCTTGGCTATTCAGCCATCATTGAACACCGCCATAAGGGGTTGATCTATGAAAACGAGATCTTCCGTGAGATGAACATCGGGGAGCAGATCACGGGGTATGTGAAGACCATCAGAGAGGATAATAAGATCGATCTTTCACTGCAACCCATGGGATACGTGCAGGCGAGGGACCCGCATACAGAACTGATACTGCGTAAGCTGATGGAAAATGGTGGCGCCCTGCCCTATCATGACAAATCACCGCCCGACCAGATCTATGACGGACTCGGAATGAGCAAAAAAGCCTTTAAGCGAGCTGCAGGGACGCTGTATAAGGAGCGTAAGATCGTCATCACTCCCGAAGGGATCAAGCTGGTTGATCAGGGGTGAGTAAGGAGAAGATGGTCCATGACTTTGAAAGGTGTTCCATCCTTTTGTATTTCACGGGATCTGAAACTTCCGGCAAGAATGCGCATATGAAATTTCCGTTCCTGCTGAACAACCTCTCTTTAACACTTTGAATTTCATTCCAATTCAGCTATTTTCGGGCTTCATTTAAAAAACACAAATCTGACTGTCGTGAAAAAAATACAAATGATCATGCTGGGAGCAGCGCTGATACTGACTTCCTGTTCTACAAACCAGAAAGAAATGAATTCATTATTAACAACATATGACACACCTTTTGGTGTACCTCCTTTCCATGAGATCGAATGTGCGCATTATCTGCCTGCCTTCCAGAAAGCCATGGATATCCAGAATGCCGAGATCACTGATATCATCAACAACAAAGAGGAAGCCAACTTTGAAAATACCGTTGCTGCTTTTGACTACAGCGGATACAAACTGGATGCTGTCTCGAATGTTTTTTACAATATTAAATCTGCAAACACCAGTGACGAGATGCAGGAGATCGCAAAACAGCTGGTTCCAATAATATCAGCCCACAGGAGCAATATAAACCTTAACCCGGATCTTTTTGCACGGATCAAATCGGTCTATGATCAAAAAGAGGAATTGTCTCTCACCAAAGAGCAGCTGATGCTGCTGGATAAGATCTACAAAAGATTTGTCAGGAGCGGCGCAAACCTCAGCGAGGAGAACAAGGAAAAAATGCGCAAGATCGATGAGAAGCTATCAATGCTCTCCCTGCAGTTTGGCGATAACCTGCTTGCTGAAACCAACAATTACCACCTCGTCATAGAAAATGAGGAAGATCTTGCAGGTCTTCCCGAAAGTGTGATATCAGGAGCGGCAGAAGCTGCAACCGAAGCTGGTGAAGAGGGTAAATGGGTCTTTACACTTCACAAGCCTTCATGGATCCCTTTCCTGACCTATTCTGAAAAGCGTGAATTAAGGGAAGAGATCTACAAGGCAATGTACAACCGGTGCAACAACGGGAACGAGTATGACAACAAGGAGATCATTGAGCAACTCCTCAATCTAAGAACTGAGCGGGCCCACTTGCTGGGATATGAAACACATGCAGAATTTGTCCTGGAAGAGCGTATGGCCAAAACCGGTGAAAATGTGTATGAACTGTTGATGAAGCTGTGGACCCCGGCCATTGTAATGGCAAAGGAAGAGGCGCTGATGATGCAGGAGATGATTGATGCCGAAGGGGGGGATTTTGAACTCGCCTCCTGGGACTGGTGGTACTATGCAGAGAAGATCAGGAAAGAGAAATATGCACTCGACGATGAAGAGCTCAGGCAGTACTTCAGCCTTGAAGATGTGACTGCTGGTGTACTTGATGTGATCAACAAACTCTATGGAATTACCTTTGAAAGAAGGGATGACATCCCTGTCTACCACGAAGATGTGATTGCCTATGAACTCAAAGATAAAGACGGCAGTCATCTCGGTGTGCAGTACATGGACTTCTACCCCCGTGCCAGCAAACGGCAGGGCGCATGGAGCACGAGCTACAGGAAACAGCATGTGCGGGAAGGTGAAAATGTCAGCACTGTCGGTTCGATCGTCTGTAATTTCTCAAAACCCACAGGTGACAAACCTGCACTGATCTCCTTTGACGAAGCACTCACCTTCTTTCATGAGATGGGACACGCTTTGCACGGTCAGTTTTCAGACTGCACCTATCCCGGCGTCTCCGGAACAAGTGTACCAAGGGATTTCGTTGAGCTGCCCTCGCAGATCATGGAAAACTGGGGCAAACATCCAGAGGTGCTGAAGACCTATGCCAAACATTACGAGACGGATGCGCCCATTCCGGATGAACTGCTGGAGAAGATGGAAGCAAGCAGCAAATTCAACATGGGATTTGTCACAACTGAATACCTCGCCGCCTCGATCCTGGATATGGACTATCATACTTCCGGTAAGATGGAAGACCTGGACGTGACAGAATTCGAGGAAAATTCAATGGACAGGATCGGACTGATCGACGAGATCATTCCCAGATACAAATCAACCTACTTCAGCCACATCTTCTCAGGAGGTTATTCGGCCGGTTATTACAGCTACATCTGGTCGGAGGTCCTCGACAAGGATGCATTCAATGCTTTTGTGGAATCGGGGGACCTGTTCAACCAGGAGCTTGCAACCTCCTTCAGGGAGAACATACTCTCCAATGGCGGAACGCGTGAAGCGATGGAGATGTACGTGAACTTCCGGGGGAAGAAACCCGATGAGACTGCGCTGTTGAAAGCACGCGGACTGACCGGGGAGTAATATTTACTGGGTCTAAACTTCACACAGCTGCTCGGAAATTTCATCCGTTTTTACTACTTTCGCGACCGTGATTCAGAATTGTGAAAATTATAACGCTCTGAAACCCTCATTATCTTGCACAGATAGCGCAAAGGTTCAAGGACAATAAGGAGGGTTAGCATGCTGTCGCCGAAGCTTTAGCGTAGGACCTCGAGCAGTTTATAACATATAAATACCCTGCGAGGCAACAGGTCACCCAAAGTAAGAAAAGTAGTTATAGTTGGTTAAATCATAAGACTTTAAATAAAATATAAACTGATGAAAATATTTCCAAATCCCGCAAGATCATTCGCATACGTAAGCATACCCGCAGAACTGAAAAAGGGTGGCAACCTTGTGATCAGGAACAAGACCGGCCAGATCATTGAAGAGAAGTCATTTGCTGAAAACAATGCAAATGTGATCCCGCTGGACCTGACTGGTCAGCCCAACGGCTTTTACAATATCTCACTGGCGGACGAAAATTTGGAAATGAATTCTGATCTTCTGAACCTGGTTGAATCCAGGGAAACGGTACTCATTTAAACCCCGGAACCCCTGAAGATCGTCACGACTGTGTAGAAAAGGATTTTCAGGTCCACGAACAGGGACATGTTTTCGATGTAAAGGATATCATAGCGCAGTCGCCTGATCATCTGTTCCACATTCTCGGCATACCCGTATTTCACCTGTCCCCAGGATGTTATCCCCGGCTTCACCTTCTGCAGGTGCACATAATGAGGTGCATCCTCAGTAATCCGGTCGATGTAATACTTCCGCTCCGGCCTTGGGCCGACCAGGGACATATCCCCTTTCAGCACATTGATAAAATTGGGAATCTCATCCAGCCGGTGTTTTCTCATAAACTGCCCGAACCGGGTTACCCGGGGATCGTTCTTTGTAGATAGTTCAGGTCCGTTGGTCTCGGCATTGTGGTACATCGACCTGAACTTATAGATCATAAAGGGCTTGCCAAACCTGCCGATCCTCTCCTGCTTGTAAAAAAGGGGCCCTGGCGAAGACAGCTTCACACCCACCATCAGGAATATCTCCAGCGGGAGAAGCAGGATGATCGCCATTGAGGCGAGGACCAGGTCCAGCAATTGCTTGACATTTGCCTGCCAGATGGGCATCAGCTCATGGCTCACTTCGAGCAGCGGTGTTTCAAAAATTGTTGTGGATTTTACACGCCCGGCCAGAATATCAGTCATACTGGGTATCGCTGTGATCCGGACATCCTGCAAGCTTAAACGGTTGATGATATTTCCAATCTCCTGGTGTTCCGAAGGCTCCAGGGCTATGATCACCTCCTCCACATTGTTCTGATCCATGACCAGCTCAAGCTGCTCCAACCCACCCAGGTGCGTGATGTGGTCCTGCAACTGGTAGTGCTCCTTGAAATGCACATTGACAAAACCCTGGATAAAATGACCGCTTGCATGCTTTTCCTGCTGCAGGTCGAGGTACACCTCTCGCGCATTTTCATTGCTCCCGATAAAGATCGTGTTATAACCCAGTTTCCGCGAATGTACCTTGCTAACCGTATTGTTCGTGATCAGCAGGCGTGGAATCAGGGTAAGGGTAAACTGCAAAAGGAACAGGGTGAAAAACAAGTTATAGTAATGCGTGTAGTCGGGGATCACGTCGTCAAGGATCAGCAGGAAAAATATGACCACCACACCGAATAGCACACTCAGGAAAGTCCGTAGAAAATCATCCAGCCGTGATCTCCTGAAAATATTCTTGTAAAAACCGGTGAAGTAATAAAGAATCAACCAGGCAAATGGCATCGCTGTGGCACCTAACCAGAACCTTACGTCGAGGTTCACCGGAACATCGTACCCGAAGATTTGTGGTTCTACATTGAGCTTACGATACAAATAGAACAGCACCCATGCAGCAGATGCTGCCAGGTAATCTGTAACCAGGTACTTGAATCGTTGCCTCGTATGGTTTTTCTCCATTCCGGAAAATAGGTCTACTCTATTAACTAAAATACTCCTCAAAAAATTGCACGAAAGTATAAAAAAACCGCCATCTCCGGATCTCCACCTGTTTTTTCTTTCGCCTTTTTCCATTTCATTCTACCTTTAGGGCCATGAAAGACTCATACCGACATAAGGGGCTTCGGCAGAAACTGATCGATTCCTTGAGGGAAAAAGGGATCAGGGATGAAAATGTACTTGATGCCATGAACAGGGTTCCGCGGCACCTTTTCATGGACAGCGGTTTTCTGAACCACTCCTATACCGACAAAGCATTCCCGATCGCATCCGGACAAACCATCTCACAACCTTACACGGTTGCATTCCAGACCGAATTGCTCGAAACCGAAAAGCACCAGAAGGTACTCGAGGTCGGTACCGGTTCGGGTTACCAGACAGCCGTATTGCTGGAAATGGGGGTACGCGTTTTTACCATCGAAAGGATCCGGGAACTCTACCTGCAGGCCAGGGACCAACTGCAGTCGATGGGATATAAACCGGGCTTCTATTACGGAGATGGCTACGAAGGTCTTCCCGCATTCGCTCCCTTTGACAGGATCCTGGTGACAGCAGGTGCCGGCAAGGTTCCGGAAAAATTATTGGAGCAGCTGGCCGTTGGTGGACGCATGGTGATCCCGGTCGGCGACAGGTTTGGCCAGAAAATGCTGCTCATTGAAAAAGAGAAAGATGGAAAAGTAAAAAAGTCCGAACATGGCCACTTCTCATTTGTTCCATTGGTTCAGGGTAAATCCAAATAGACATGATACAACTGAAAAAAATGGTGTTCAACTCTTTCCAGGTAAATACCTACCTGCTCTTTGATGAAACCGGGGAATGTGTGATCATCGATCCTGCAAACCAGGATGACATTGAGAACAAAGCCCTTACCGCACAGATCAGGGAACACAAATTAAAACCGGTACGCATCCTCAACACCCATTGTCATGTCGACCACGTGCTGGGGGTCCATTTTCTCATGGCGGAATACGATATTCCATTTCACGCCCACGAGGAGGAAGAGACAATCCTGAAAAACGCTCCGCTGATGGGTGATCTTTTCGGTTTCAGCGTCGAACCCTTCGATGAACTCGACAGCCACATTACGCACCGAGAAAAGATCCGCTTCGGAAATTCTGAACTCACCGCCCTCCATGTTCCGGGTCACTCCCGTGGTAGCCTGGCATTTTATGCTGAACAAGACGCGTTTGCCATCACCGGGGATGCCCTGTTTGCCGCAGGGATCGGCCGGACCGATCTGCCTGGTGGTGATTATGACACATTGATTGAAAGTATCAATAATAACTTATTCACACTCCCCCATGAAACCACCATTTGGCCGGGTCACGGGGAATCCTCAACAATCGGAAAAGAGATCCTGCAGAATCCCTTCTTTCAATGATTATAAAACATCCATTTTTTACGTCCGATTGAGTTGCTGAATAATTATCTTTGACTTTCTTTTTGCACCCCGTAACTTAATATCAGATGAGAGCAGATAAATTTAGCGATCGCCATATCGGACCACGTGGCCGGGATATAGAAGATATGCTGAACACAGCAGGCGTGGGTTCCCTGGACGAACTCATTGGAATGACCATCCCGAAATCCATTCTCAAGCCCGGAGAATTTGAATTTGAAAAAGGGATGACCGAAGCCGGATACCTGGAGAATATTACAGATATAAGCAGGAAAAACAAGGTTTTCAGATCCTACATCGGACAGGGTTATTACAACACTGTGCTTCCTTCAGTGATCCGTCGGAACATCCTGGAAAATCCCAATTGGTATACCTCCTATACACCCTACCAGGCTGAGATCTCACAGGGAAGACTGGAGGCACTTTTGAATTTCCAGACTGTTATCTCTGAGCTGACCGGGATGGAGATTGCAAATGCATCGCTGCTCGATGAAGCATCTGCTGCTTCTGAAGCCATGATCATGTTGTTTAATTCCAGGTCCAGGTCAGATGTCAAAGCAGGGAAAAATGAGTTCTTCGTTGACCATAATATTTTCAGTCAGACCATTGAGCTACTGGAGCTGAAAGCCAACCCGCTGGGTATTAAAATCGTCAAAGGAGATTTCAGGGATCCGCAATTTTCGGGAAATACATTTGGCAGCATGGTGCAATACCCCGCAGCCGACGGAAAGCTATTCGATTATTCACACTTTGTCAGCAGTGCAAAAGAGAAGGATATTACCATTGCAGTGGCAGCAGACATCCTTGGGTTGTCCCTCCTTACTCCCCCGGGAGAATGGGGTGCCGATGTGGTCTTCGGCTCCACCCAGCGCTTTGGGATCCCGATGTTCTACGGGGGTCCGCATGCAGCCTTTTTT
>CAKZNC010000220.1 GCA_937129385.1 uncultured Bacteroidota bacterium | reverse complement strand
TATTTTGATGTGGAGAAATACTCCGCCAGTCATGCCTATGGCCAGCTGTCGGGGCGCAAAACTGAAGACCTGATATCAAATACACGCAACCTGGAAGGGCAGTCAGAAAAAAAGAGTCCGCTCGATTTTGCCCTGTGGAAAAAAGCAGAACCCAGCCATATAATGCGCTGGGCTTCCGAGTGGGGAGAAGGATTTCCCGGATGGCATCTCGAATGTTCTGCGATGAGTGCCCGCTACCTGGGCGAAGTCATCGACATACACGGTGGAGGAATGGATCTGCTGTTTCCACACCACGAATGCGAGATCGCACAGAATGTTGCCGGTTATGGCAACGAGGGTGTACGCTACTGGATGCATAACAACATGATCACCATCAACGGACAGAAAATGGGCCGTTCGCTTGGGAACTTTATCACACTGGATGAACTCTTCAGTGGCAATCATAAATTGCTGAACCGGGCTTACGACCCGATGACTGTCAGGTTCTTCATCTTGCAGGCCCATTACAGGAGTACGCTGGATTTTTCGAATGAAGCACTGGAGGCCTCTGAAAAGGGGCTACAGAGACTCCATGGTGCAATCGCACTGCTGGAGACACTTGAACCGGCCAACTCAGGGGTGGTGAATGCGTCTGAGCTGGAACAGAAATGTTTCGATGCCATGATCGACGACCTGAACACACCCGTGATGATTTCCAGGCTCTTCGACGGGGTTAAAACCATACATTCCCTCCACGATGAACGAATAAAGATCGACAAGGAAAATCTCGAGTTGCTTAAAAATATCTACCACACCTACGTCCATGAAATCCTCGGCCTGGCCCCCCCGAAAACAGAATCGAACGAAGCCGGGATCACGGACAGTCTCGTAGAATACATTCTGGAACTCAGGCAGTCGGCCAAGAAACGTAAAGATTTTGAAACGGCCGACCAGATCAGGGATGCCCTACGGGAAATGGGAGTTCAGATCAAAGATGGCAAGGACGGTGCAGACTGGGAGATTTCCCGACAATGAATACCACGGATACATACCGTGTTCCACGTGCAAGGCAGGTGAAGATCGGGGATGTTTACCTTGGCAGTACCCATCCGGTAGTGATCCAGTCCATGGCCAATACAAATACCCTGGATGTTGAAGCTTCCATACTACAGTTAAAAATGATCGTCGATGCAGGAGCCTCCATGGTGCGTTTTACCACGCAGGGGATCCGGGAGGTAAAAGCCCTTGAAAAGATCATTCTGAACCTGGAAAATGAGTACCGGCAGGTCCCGGTAGTTGCGGATGTTCACTTTAATGCGAAAGTGGCACTTGCAGCAGCACGAATCTGTGAAAAAGTGCGGATCAATCCCGGGAATTTTACAGAAAAAACAGGCGATTATACCGATGCTTCCGGGCAGGATCGCCGGGAAGGCCTGGAGAAGAACAGGATCCGGCTCAAAGAGTTGATTGACATATGTAAATCTGCGAACACTGCCCTGCGCATTGGTGTCAACCATGGCTCGCTCTCCGGGCGGATCATGTCGGTCTACGGGGACACCCCAGAAGGAATGGTCGAATCGGCAATGGAATTTGCAAGGATATGCGGGGATGAAAATTTTGATCAGGTGGTGATCTCCCTGAAATCCAGCAACTCGGTACTGATGGTACAGGCGGTTCGGATGCTGACCCGCCGGATGGTGGAAGAGGACCTCTATTTTCCCCTTCATCTTGGGGTGACGGAATCCGGAGACGGGATGGAGGGACGTGTAAAATCAGTTGCAGGGATCGCCCCACTTCTCGCAGAGGGAATTGGCGACACCATACGGGTCAGCCTGACCGAACCCCCAGAGAATGAAATTCCGGTGGCAGCAATGATCACCGCTATCTTTCCAAAGCCCGACTCCCTTCCTTACCATCCGTTTGAACAGCTTCCATGGGATCCGTTTCACCACAATACAAGCATCCCCGGGGTATTCGGACCGATCGGCGGCACTCACCCCCCGGTGGTCATCTCGGGGTTTGAAAATTACAGTGATCCGGTCCCTGATTTTATCGCCGAAAACAACAGGGATGGATATGTGCTCTCCCCTATTGATGGCGGTACGAAGATCGGTGTTGATTCCCACTCCTCCCCTGTTCGTCTTGTCACTTTGGATCGAAGCCCCGAAGAAATTATGATCGATGAAAGGGTGGCGGTGGTAGTACTTGACGCCGGAAATGCATCAGCCACCCAGGTCAGGTACTGGTTTGCCCGGTACCTTGAAAAAGGTAATAAGAAGCCGGTGATCCTGAAAAAAAGATACGATGATCCAGATGAGGAGACGATGTTGGTACGTGCCACGGGAGAATTCTCGCTGCTGCTCACCGACAGCTTGCTGGCGGGCGTATGGCTGTCTCACCCTGGTCTTTCGCCAAAATTCCTGAATAGGCTCTCCTTTATGATCCTGCAGGCCACCAGGAACAGGATCTTTTCAACTGAATACATCGCCTGTCCATCCTGTGGGAGAACCCGATTCGACATTCAGTCTGTCCTGGGGGAGGTCAGACAACGAACATCACACCTGAAAGGGCTGAAGATCGCGGTCATGGGGTGCATCGTGAATGGACCCGGCGAAATGGCAGATGCCGACTATGGTTATATCGGTGCGGCAGAGGGCAAGGTAACCATCTACGCAGGTAAAAAACCTGTTGCAAAAAATGTGCCTCAGGATCAGGCTGTAAATAAACTGATTGAGGTCATAAGCGAACATGGCGACTGGAAGGCTCCTTAACCCTTTTGCAGAGAAAATACAAATGAGGTGCCCCGACCGATACCGCTCCGCACATTGATGGTCTGGTTGTGCGCCTGGATGATGTGTTTTACAATGGCCAGGCCGAGCCCGGTCCCCCCTGAATCCCTGGACCGACTCCTGTCAACCCTGTAGAATCTTTCAAAAATCCTGGGAAGGTCCTCTTCGCTTATCCCGATCCCGTTGTCTGTGATATCCACGAGGATGGACTCCCCGGTGTCGGCAAAGCCAACACGGGTCTTACCGCCTGACTTTCCGTATTTGATCGAATTCACCACCAGGTTGTTCAAGACTTCCGTGATTCTTTTCCTGTCGGCATTGACCCGGATGGGCTTGTTATAGTTACTGTCAAACTCAAGTTTTACCTTGAATTGTTTTGCCAGCATCTCATGGTTCTCAAAGATATCCTCCACAAGTTTTACAATATTGAACTCCTCCCTTTTTAACTTGAATTCTCCGGACTCAAGACGTGAGATCGAGACCAGGTCGTCAACGATCGAAATCATCCTGTTGATCGATTTTTCAGCCTTATTCAGGTATAATTTGTTGATGTTTTCATCTTCAAGCCCACCGTCAAGCAATGTGAGGATATATCCCTGTATATTGAAAATCGGCGTTTTTAATTCATGTGACACATTTCCAAGGAAGTCTTTCCTGTATCGCTCCATTTCACGCAATTGCCTGATCTCTGCTGTCTGACTGGTGGCCCATGATTCCACCTCTTTATCAAGATTTTCCGAAAAATCACCCGAATCGATCTGCTGCCGGATCTTCTTTTGTGAAGTGGTAACCTTTTGGATGGTCTTGAACACCGGGGCCATACGTTTTTCAACATACTTCAAAAAGATCCTGTGAACGACCAAAAATGAGAATATGAATAGCACTGCGGCCAGTCCGGCCTGCCAGAAGATGTTCCCGGCCAATCCGGCCAGGTCAAGTAGCGCACTGCCTGCAATATATATGATCACAACGATCGTTGAGATCATCAGGGACTGACCACGTGGTGTTTTCCGTAACGCCATAATTTTCCCTTTTTTACCAATCAAAAAACGGGGTGGTAACATGAAAAAAGAATCCCCCAACTCCATACCGGTTGATGGCATATTCCACACCCAGCACCTTGTCGTAGTAAGTTACAAAATCAAGTCCGATTCCCGTACTGTATTGAAGCGCATTTACCATGGTATTGGTAGGATCCGTCAGTCCGGGCTGGTTGACATAACCTACATCTCCAAGGAGATTGAGGTATATGGAAAAATGTACTTTGCTGAATTGTTTTGCATTGATAAAAGGAATTGTAAATGCTGAGGGCTTCATAAGCTGGTATTTCAGGATCAATTTACTGATGAAATAATCAGATCCGTCAATTACATATGCATCGTAACCGGTCATGTACTCGGCATATCCGAGCGCTTTCTGCTGTATAAGGGGCAGGTCCTTGTTCGTGAACAGCCTGGCCTTTGTTACGTTGGCCATATAGAACCGGTTGGCCACTTTCCTGTGCAAAAATGAGGCTGCTTCAAATTCCCAGTTGCCATATGGATAACCGGGTATCAGTCCCAGGCCGAATCGCTGTATCTTGAATTTATATGCATTGCCCTCCAGTGGATAGATCCTGGAGTCCCGCTTGTCAAACCTGTAGACATAATCGATCTTAAAATGCCGGTAACGCGTATACCCGTCACCAAAAAAACCGGGGTTCAATACAGCAACTGTATCACTGATCCAATCATCCACATAGTGAAGCCTGATCCTGTGCCTGGAATAGAGCCCCGGCCTGTATGCATAGGCCGCAAAAGCATCTGCGGTACTCAAGGCATAATTCTCTTCATCCCTGAAATAGATGGGGCGGTTCTCAAGGGTGATGTAATTCACCCTGTGTTGCCTGCTTAAGCTGTAACTGAGTGATATCGCATGATTCTCGTCGACGCCCAGGTTGGGTTTCTCATACTGAAGTACGTATTGTTCCTTGTAACCAAGCCTGATCTTCAGGTTCAGTAATTCATTCATCCCACGGAAATTATTCCATTTGAGCCAGAGTCCGTAATTCAACCTGTTCCACCGGGGTTCTTTTAAAAATGTGCTGAGATTTCGCTCTCCATGCTCAAAGATGGGGGTCGGCCAAATGTACCATCTCTCCTGTACATTTACAATTACATCTATATGATTTCCGGGGTGATGACTGGCATCGAGCGATACGAAATTGAATAGTGACAGGTTCAGGAGATTTTCCCGGCTCCTTTCAATTGCCGGGATGAGCTCAATTTTATCAATTGTGTCTCCGGGTGAAAAGGTCAGTTCTCGAAGAATAATATTGCGTTTTGTCACCCGGTTTCCCTCAATAAGTATACGGTCGATCAACAGCTGGTGATCGGGAATGACCCGTTCCGACTGCCCGGTAAGTTTAAAAACCATGATTCCTGTCAGGAACAGGATTAACAAATGTTTCAGTCTGATCATCAGCTCGAATTGAACAGGGTCGCAAGGTAGCAAAGAAAACCCAATCTAGGAAAATAACGTATTGCGGAACTGAAGATTGCAATGCACCAAAAATTGTGTTGCTGATCAATGAATTTGTTTAATTTTAGGAAAAATTCCAGCCATGATCAGAAAAGTACTTCCCGTATACCTGTTTCTTTTCATCCTGACCTGGACTGATTGTTCTGCACAAAATCGCATAACCATGGAGGTCGAACCGTTTCGGGAACTGGTCGTTTCAGGGAGGGTCGATGTGGAACTGATTCACGCCTCTTCCGGAGAGATGAGCATTACCTCCTCCAACGGTCAGCCCGGTCTTGTTGAAGTGACATTCAGGGATGGCGAACTCAAGCTCAAAGTCCCCACCAGGATCAATAAGGATGACATGATAAGTATTCGGCTCCCCTATACCAAACTTAAAAGGATCAAAGCACTTGCTGGCGCAAAGATCAATTCCGCCAGGGATCTTACAGGAGAGACCCTGGAACTTGAGGCAGGCACAGGGGGTAAGATTGAATTAAGTGTTGGTGCAGAAAAGATCATTGCAAACATCTCGCAGGTTTCTGATATTGTTTTGTACGGAAAGGTGCAATCACAGCAGGTTACTGTCAACACCGGCGGTAATTACCTTGCCTATGACCTGGAGTGCAGTGAGACAAACATCCGTGTTGTGTCCGGATCACAGGGCAAGGTGAAAGCCTCATCGATGCTTGACGCAACAGCCAATACAAAGGGATACATCGGCTACATGGGCGATCCTGAAATTGTAGAGACGAAGACCAGACTGGGAGGAGAGATCGAGCATGTCAAATCGCGCTCAGAAGACGATTATTGATCTGATTCAGCAAGGAGTGCCGCAGCAACACGCATGTCTGAAGGAAAGGTGATCTTGATGTTCTCCACGTTGCCCTCTACCAGGGTGATCTGACCAAAATAGGATTCATAAACAGAAGCATCATCGGTGTAACTTTGCTCCAGGCTGTTCTCATAAGCAGTCAGAATTTTATGCGCCTGGAATACCTGTGGAGTCTGGACCCGCTTAACCGTTGAACGATCAAGAATGCTGCTTCCCTTGCCTATGACTGTGCGCAATGAATCCTCCGCTTCGATCACGGGAACTGCGCTGCCCGACTTTTCAGCTTCACCGTAACATTTTTTCAGTGTTTCAACGGATACCAGGGGCCTGACAGCATCGTGGATCCCGACGATCTCCCCGGGGTGTACATTGGCAAGCCCTTCCATCACAGAATGAAAGCGAGTGGCGCCACCCGAGGTCGTGATTACCTTTTCAGTGATACTGTACCTGTCCCTCAACCCATGCCAGACGATCAGGTGACTCTCGGGCAATACCAGGATGATCTTCATTTCCCTGTCAAACTCAATGAATTTCTCAATCGTCCATATGATGACCGGCTTACCAAGCAGTTCAAGAAACTGCTTTGGCGTTTCCGATTGCATCCGTGATCCTGTCCCTCCTGCAACAATTACTACTGATCTCATAATTCAGGTCCGAATGTATTAAAACCTGTTGGCAACTGCTTGGGTCTTGGTTTAATACTGAGGAGTGGCAATTTTGACCTGTTCAGCATCTGTTGAGCATAGCTGCCGAAAAAAACATTCCACTTGTCAATGGCGCTCGACATCATGATGATCAGATCGGTATCAATCGCCTCAGCGTAATTAAGAGTGAGTGTGGGCAGACTGTCCCCCGTTACCATATGATGCACGACCTTTACATCCCTGCTTTCAAGGAAACCCATTGTCTGCTTACTATAAGACTCCAGGCGCTCCAGGTCCCGTCTGTTCTTTGTGGTTGATATACCCAAAACATGCACTTCAGCTTCAAAAAGCCTGGCGATCTCCACTGCCGTGGGTACCTTCTGTCGTGTATCCGGATGAAGCTTGATGGGCAGCAGGACTTTCTGAATTTTGTCCGGAACCGGGCTTTTCCTGACTGTCAGGACCGGATTGCTGGTTGCAGACATGATCTTCAGTGCATTACTGCCCACGAAAAGCTCTTCGAACCCGGAGGCGCCGTGCGTCGAGGCGCTGACCATCGCATCTTTGTAGCTGTTTACCTGGCTCACGATCTCCCGGTATACTTTCCCCTTTTTAATGATGTACCTGAGTTTTGAATTTTTTCCAAGCTTAGGCTCATATTCGCTGATCAGTTTTTTAAACCGCTCCTCTGCAAATTTGTGCTCGTCACTGATGGAACTCGGATGATAATCGGTAATGGATGTAATCACATAGACCATCTGAATATTGATCTCCTTCTTCTGGGAAAATAATACTGCCATGTCCAGACCGGCGATCGATTCCCTGGAAAAATCGATGGGAATAATGAAGCTTTTCATGAGGTATTGTTTTTGGTTTATACAGCTAATTTATAAAATATTCCACAATTCCCCAGAGATAAACCAGTGTTCATGTATATATAACATGTAATAAAGAGAACATAACCGGGGCCTTTCATGACTTGAGCAAATTGATTAATTAACAAGGCTGTATATCGGGATTCATTGCAGGATCGGCAGGAGGTTGGTGTATAATGGAAACCCCATACAATACGGCTTATCACTGTTTCCTTGAAGGTGTGAACTATTTGTTATATTTTTGTTTTCCTGACCAAATACAGGGGAAATTATGACGGTGGAAGTTGTTATTGGAATTGATATAGGCGGCACCTATACTAAAATGGGAATTGCTGACCGTTCCGGAAATCTATATTACGAGGCGTTTATTGAAACAGACAAATACGACGATCCCAATCTGTTTGCAGATGCGATCAGGGAACGGATCAATAACTTTCTTGAGAACGAAAAAGAGAAATACAAGCTGATGGGGATCGGTGTCGGGGCGCCAAATGCAAACTATTATACCGGCAATATTGAGTTTGCTCCAAACCTTATCTGGAAGGGCGTTATTCCATTCGCTGAAATATTCAGTACAAAATTTAACCTGCCGGTTGCAATTACCAATGATGCCAATGCAGCAGCCATCGGAGAGATGGTCTTCGGGGCGGCCCAGAATATGAAGAATTTCCTGATGATCACCCTGGGAACCGGACTCGGCAGCGGGATCATCGTAAATGGAGACCTGGTTTATGGTCATGACGGATTTGCAGGTGAGCTCGGCCATGTGAATGTAGTTGAAAACGGCCGCAAATGTGGCTGTGGAAAACGTGGATGTCTTGAGACTTACGTATCTGCTACCGGAATCAAAAGAACCGTGTTCGAACTTCTTTCTTCTGAGACCGATGAAACAATATTCAGAAAGACAACTTTTGACAAACTCGAGGCAAAGGATATTACCGATGCTGCAATCGCTGGAGATCCCATTGCAAAAAAGGCATTTAAACGCACCGGCATTATGCTGGGAAAGGCGCTTGCGGATACAGTAGCACATATAAGTCCGCAAGCCATATTCCTCTTCGGCGGACTCGCAAAAGCCGGATCCTGGATCTTTGATCCCACAAAATGTGCCATGGATGAGAATGTTCTTGAGATCTTCAGGGGCAAGATCAAAATACTCCCCTCTGCGCTGCTCGATAAGAATATCGCAGTTTTGGGTGCTGCTGCATTGGTCTGGAAAGAGATTTAAGAACTGAACACGGGACCAGCCTCCATCTGCCTTTAGGGAATTCTCAAACAGAACCCGGCTCCTGGCAGATCAAAACAATGGATCCTCTTTGCCTCCTTCTGTGGAAATGTTTTCTGCTTCTGCCGGCGGTTCAATATTGGAACCCATCACATATGTAGCATTATGGTCCCAGTTGGCCCGCACTTTCATATCCCTGGTCAGAAATTCGACTTTTTCCGGTTGTCTTCCTTCAATATATTTTCCTGTATCCCAATCCCCGTTATTATTCCTGTCATGAATGAATTTAATTCGGTAGGTCGCCGGTTCAAGGAAGCCGAACGAATATGTACCCGGTCCGTGGGCTGTGCTTTCTCTGACCATTTTGTTTTTTGCAAAAAGTTGTATCAGTAGCGTATCCTGGACATTCTCGATTGTCAGGTTGATCTGCCCGTATTCTGCCAGTGGCCGGATCTGGAACGTTGAAATGGAAGTGTCATTGGTCACACCATAAATGTTTTGGATCGCTCCCGGGTAGAGCACGATCTTGTACTTCGCCTCCTCCTTCCATTCATGACTGATCCTTGCTTTTCGGATGTGTGCCGTATCCTGAACGGGGGTGAAACTGACAGGAACTTCTATAGTATCGGGAATGATGAAAAGTTCAAATTTAGAAGGGTCAATGGTCTTTAGAGGTTGTGGAATTGTAAAAGTCAGGTCTTTCTGTATGTGGTGCTTTCCCCGGTTGCGAACCATGGAGACATTTAGGGCCTCCGGCTCATTTTCCTTTGCATCCTTACTATTTTTTGAGGAAGGGTCGCGGAAAACAAAAATCAGCGTATCGTTTTTGAGCTGGGGCTGACTCAGGGAATCATAGACAGTATACTGAAGCTGTATACCTATAGTGTCCTGGGCCGCCACAACCGTGTCTCCAAGCCAGATCGTAAGTGAATCCCTGGCAAGACCAAATTCAGGAACCAAATCCTTCATCCCAAGGAATTCGGGAATGATCGGCGAATAGCTGAAACTGTCCGTCAGCGGAATATTGAATACCATGGTCAATTTCTCACGCGCTTCCCTGTCATATTCGCTGATGAATTGATTCAGTGATTTCTCTTCAAACATGAACATGTCCACATATAGCGCATTGAAATCTGGTTTGAGCGATTCAAGTGAATCCAGCAGCATCGTAATCGAATCACTGCTCATCCCGGTTGTGTCAACATCCAGTCGCAGGGTGTCCGGTTGAAGGTCCGAAGAATCATATGTGCCACTTTCAAGGAGCAGCTTTCTGAAATATGCACCATCCACCCTTAAGCTCGTATCAAGAAATGCGATCTTCTCGGCTGGAAGGTCATAAAGGAAATTGTTGTTGCCGTCCTTAAGTACAAAGATCTTGTAAATATCCTCCCTGAGGTTGTTGACTGCAAAATTACCCTCCTTGTCTGCTCTTCCTACATAATATGGAATTTCAGTCAGCGGAACAGAATCCTCCAACGATCGGTACAACATAACAAATATGGGCGTCTCCGGGATGGTCAGGTCAAAAGCATTCCGCAAGCGACCCTTGACAGACAGCGAATCCAGATAATCACCGGTGGAAAATACATATTCATAGTTCATCAATACATTCTGCTCATTAAGATCCTTGATACCTTCTCCGAAATTGAATGTATATGTAACATCCTCCTTCAGCTCCTCTTCAAAATCTATGATCAATGATTTTTTCCTCATCCTGACCAGGGGCTTCTCCTCCATGGGAGGGGAAACAACAAGTTCCTGGGTAAAATTCCCCATGTCCAGGTACTCATCGAATGTTATGGTGATCTTGTCAGTATTAAAATGCGTCGAATAATTGGGGGGATCGGTGCTTAAAACTTTCGGAGGTGTTTCATCCTGCGGACCCCCGGTTGGTGCGCCCTGCTGGGCACATCCCCGGGCAATCAGGAATGCCAACAGTATTGTAATGGGGACTATGAAAGATTTTGTTCTCATACTGGATTGCAAAGATAGTTATTCCATCATCTGTTCTGCAAAAAATCTCTCTCCGTGCGTATGAGAAGCATCCCCGCAAATTTTTTTTCAAACAGCTGGCTGGAAAATAGCGGAAATTTCTCCTTCTTGCAGGGAGAGTAACCCGAGGGTGTATTTAATTAAACTCTGTGTGAGTAAGAATAGTATATAATTTGTAGCTTTATCCCTTCAAAAACACAACAACATGATACTGAATTATATCACCTGGAATGTTGATCCAGAAATTTTCAGCATTGGCGGACTATCGATCCGGTGGTACGGCCTGATGTTTGCTGGTGCATTCCTTTCGGGTTACCTTGTATTTACAAAGGCCCTCAAAATTAAGCGCCTGGATGCTGAAATGCTCGATCAGCTCCTGATCTATGTGGCCATAGGTACGATCGCCGGTGCCCGCCTTGGCCATTGCCTTTTTTATGAACCCGCATTCTACCTGAAAAACCCCGTTGAGATTCTTAAGATATGGGAGGGCGGACTGGCCAGTCATGGTGCTGCTATCGGAATAGTGCTAGCTTTGTGGCTCTATATAAGGAAACACAAACTCTCATTCCTCTGGCTGATGGACAGAATCGTGATCGTCGTCCCGCTTGGTGGTGCATTTATCCGTACCGGGAACCTTTTCAATTCTGAGATATACGGCAGGGCCACGGATGTTCCCTGGGCATTTCTCTTTGTCAGGGATGTGGTAAGGGATCCCAATACGGGAGAGATCCTGCAGAATGTTCCAAGCCATCCCACCCAGATTTACGAAGCCCTGAGCTACCTGCTGATCTTTGTCATCCTGTTCATATTCTATAAAAGGCGGAAAGACGAGATCAGGGACGGACTTATTTTCGGGATCTTCCTGATATTGCTTTTCGCAGCCAGGTTCTTTATTGAATTTATCAAACGCGACCAGGTATCTTTTGAATCGGGAATGTTGCTGAACATGGGGCAGTGGCTAAGTCTGCCCTTTATTCTCATTGGCGTTCTTTTAATTGTATATACAGGGAAAAAACCGAAATATTTTTCCAAAACCCCAATTCCTGAAAAAGCAAAGCAGGACAAAAAGAAAAAGAAATAAGCACAATCAGTCAGCTCAATCGCGGATCCGCGATATGCGGGGATTGCGCCCGAAAATGATGATATTGATTTAATTCTCACTGGTGCATGGATATTGGTAATTTTTGGTTTGCATTTGGATTGACAGTATTTGCCGGGTTATCAACCGGGATCGGAAGTGCCCTTGCATTTTTTACAAAAAAGACAAACACAAAATTCTTGTCCGCCAGCCTGGGGTTCTCTGCCGGGGTGATGATCTACGTATCATTCGTTGAGATCCTCTCCAAGGCCGGTGATTCTTTGAAACTCGTATATGGAACCCCTGGCGGTGCCTGGATAACGGTGCTTGCATTTTTTACCGGAGTTTTCGTCATTGCCCTGATCGATAAACTGATTCCTTCCTATGAAAACCCGCATGAAGTGAAGCGGATCGAAGATGTGAAGATGTCTAATGTTTACAAAGATCCCCGACTTGTTAGAATGGGGTTGTTTACAGCACTGGCCATTGCAATTCATAATTTTCCTGAAGGGATCGCCACATTTCTTGCCGGACTGTCAGAGCCTGAACTGGCGGTTCCGGTTGCCATTGCGATTGCCATCCACAATATTCCGGAGGGAATTGCGGTGTCTGTCCCCATTTCTTATGGTACCGGTAATAAGAAAAAGGGGTTTTTACTTTCATTGGTTTCCGGACTGGCAGAACCTGTGGGGGCACTTACAGCATTCCTGATCCTCTCAGTCTTTTTTAACAGCAATGAGATCCCTCATGGTGTATTTGGATTCCTGTTTGCTTCAGTTGCAGGAATCATGGTGTTTATTTCCATTGATGAGCTGCTCCCCACAGCAGAGGAGTTTGGACATCATCACTATTCCATCTATGGGTTTATTAGCGGAATGGCTGTAATGGCTCTGAGCCTGTTATTGTTTATTTAAAATGGAGGAAAAAAAGAAGAAAAGATATAAAAACTATCATCACAAGCCGGTAAATGATAAAAACCTGCTTGTGGCCACTTTATTGAACCTTGTGATCACGGTTGTTGAGATTGCGGGCGGAATCCTGTCCAACAGCCTGGCGCTTCTGTCCGACGCCCTGCATAACCTGAGTGATACATTTGCCACCTTCATCGCATATGTGGCGATAAGAATGGGCAAACGCAAGGCTGACGCAAAGAAAACCTTTGGCTATAAACGTGTGGAAATTCTGGCCGCTTTGCTCAATGCGGTCATTCTCATCATCATCTGTTTCTATCTGTTCAAAGAGGCCTGGATAAGGCTTCAGGATCCCGAGCCGGTCAAATCACTGATTGTGATCATTGTTGCCATGATCGGACTGGGGGCAAATGTGCTGGCTGTTGCACTGCTTCATAATGATTCCAAAAAAAGCATCAATGTAAAGGCTGCATATGTGCACCTGATCGGAGACAGCCTCTCTTCAGTAGTTGTTGTGCTGGCCGCAGCAGCAATCCAGTTGTTTGAGATCTACTGGCTGGACCCCCTGGTTACCTTCCTGATCGGACTTTACCTGATCCGCGAATCTTACATTATACTGAAAGAGGCAGTGAATATCCTGATGCAGTCAACCCCCGAACACCTTGACCTTAAAAAAATTCAATACAAGGTTGAAGCATTTCCCGAGATCACCAGCATCCATCACCTGCATGTCTGGAACCTGAGTGAAAGCGAAATCCATCTTGAGGCGCATATCGAAGTTGGAGCGGATCTTAAGATCAGCGAAATACAGGTGATAAGAGACAAAGTGGAGCGGCTGCTCAGGAAAAGGTTTCATATTCAACATATCACCCTGCAATTCGAATTTGATGCCCCCCATGGAAAGGGGTTGATTTCCGGATCACATTAATAAAATGAAAAAAAAGAACAGACAAATCATATTTGCTTCATGGGTTTCGATCGTTGGAAATGCACTCCTGGCCACACTCAAGCTGATCGTTGGATTTATCTCGGGTAGTTTTGCTGTTATTGCCGACGGGATCGACTCCTCTGCAGACATCATTAGTTCCATCGTTACACTCGTTGCTGCCCGCGTGGTCTCAAAGCCTCCCAACATCAAATTTCCTTACGGATATGTGAAGGCCGATACCGTGGCAACAAAGGTGCTGTCCATGCTCATATTCCTCGCCGGTGCACAGCTTGCAATTTCCACCATCGAGCGGCTGCTCAATAATGAAGTTGCCGGGATTCCTTCAATGATTGCAATATATGTGACACTGTTCTCAATGGCGGGCAAGATCTCATTGAGCTTGTACCTGAAGTGGGTCGGGAAAAAGAATAACAGCAACATGTTTTCAACAATGGGTATTCACATGAGGAACGATATGCTCATCTCATTGGCAGTTCTGATTGGTCTGCTAGCAACTGTATTGTTTGAAGTGGCAATTATTGATAAGATCATTGCATTGGTCATCAGCATCTTTATCATGGTAGAGGCAATAATGATTTTTTTAAGGTCCAATACGGAGCTCATGGACGGACTGGATGATCCGGAATTATACGGGAGTTTGTTCAAAGCAATAAGGAAAGTGGAAGGCGCCCATAACCCACACCGGACCAGGGCCCGAAAGATCGGATCAAATTATATGATCAACCTGGATATTGAGGTAAATCCCGATCTGTCGGTTAAAGAGGCACACGATATCGCTAAAAATGTTGAAGATGTAATTAAAGAAGACATCGAAAATGTGTACGATGTTATGGTTCATGTTGAGCCGATGGGAAATTGGGAGTCAGATGAAAAATATGGGCTTTCTGAGAGTGAACTGAAAAATGAACCAGGCAAATAATAATGACCTCTTCCTGAACCTTTGATTATATCAGCAATGGAATGAACTTGTAGAATCCTAATGCATATATTTGTAGAGAAAACTGACAAGAATGACTGAGAAAAAAACAACAAATGTTGGCGTTTTATATGGGGTGATCGGACTGCTGGCCGTAGTGCTTGCTGTTTCTGTATATATGTTGGTCGACCTGAAAAAGGACTTTGACCAAACCAGTGATGCGCTGGAGGAGAACCGGGTCTATTTTGCCATGGAAAAAGATTCCCTTGAAAAAGAGCTGAATAATATCTATGTTTCATACGACTCCCTGGAAACAGATAACTCACGTATCCAGGAAGAAATGGCAATCCAGCAGGAGAAGATCAACCGACTGATTGCCATTCAAGCTGACGATGCATACAAGATCAGGATGTACAAACGTGAAATGGAAACCCTGAGGTCGGTCCTTCGCAGCTATATCGTACAGATCGACTCCCTGAATTCTAAAAATCAGGAACTGATGGCTGAAAATGTTCAGCTGAAAAGGACAGAGCAACAGTTGAAAACTGAAAAGGAAAAACTTGAAACAGACAAGGCTGCACTTGAAGAGATCAAGGACAAGGCCTCCACGTTACAGGCCTCAAACATTTATGTTGAACCCATCAATGAAAACAACAGGCCCAGGAGAAGGATAAAGAGCATTGATAAAATCCGTACAGATTTTGTTGTCCGTGCCAATTCAGTCGTTGAACCAGGGGAGAAAACCATCTATCTTCGCCTGGTGAGACCTGACGGACTGGCGCTTGGATCACCCGATATGGAGGTGATCACTGTCGATGAGCAAGAGGTTCCTGTCTCTGCTTCGCGAACCGTCACCTATGAAAATGCCGACCTGCCGATATCGATATTCTGGACCAATAACGGTGAAATAGTACCGGGTGAATACCAGGTGGAACTCTATGCAAATGGCAGTATCATCGGCAGCGATGTGTTTTCCCTCTGACCCATGATTTAAAAACAAACTTCTTGGTTTATGAACATCGGGATCATCATCGGTAGAATTGGGGGGGTGGACGGTGTCGCCCTTGAAACCGAAAAATGGATCGAGGTCCTCCAGTCAATGGGGCATGAGATCTATATCATCTCAGGGCAGTTCCAGGAAAGGGCCATGAACCCGGAAAGAGAAACCCTGGTCCCGGAAATGTCCTTTTTTTCTCCCGAAAGTTACTGGAGTCAGAAAAAAGCATTTTTCCAACCCGAAACAGATCCCGAAGAGCTGATCGAACACCTGAACCTCTACTCGAAAGTAATATATAAAAAGATCATCCAGTGGGTACATGACCAAAAGATCGATTTGCTGATCTCAGAAAATGCCTCTTCCCTTCCCTCACACCTTGAGATGGGAATGGCCATCAACAAAGCCGTCAAAAAACTGGGGCTCCCAACGATAACCCACGACCACGACTTTGCCTGGGAAAGAGAGTACCGCTACATCTCCACACATGATGAGGTCAATCGGTTTGTGAAGAACGTCTTTCCGCTACTGGCTCCAAATTCGGTACATGCCGTGATCAATACCAATGCCAGCAACACCTTGAAGGAGAGGTTCAATCGTTCATCCGTCATTGTCCCCAATGTCATGGATTTTAACGTTCCTTTCGGTGTGAAAAACGAAAAAAACGCACAACTACCGGAATACCTGGGCTTCGGGGCAGAAGATATTTACCTGTACCAGATTACCAGGATCGTCAGGCGAAAAGGAATTGAAGTGGCCATCAAACTGGTATCTGAATTGAACGACGGCCGAATCAAGCTGGTGATCACCGGCAATTATGCTGACGACGCAGGGAGCGAGTATTACCATGAATTGCAGGACCTGGTCCACGACCTTAAACTAAGTAACCAGGTCAGGTTTGCATATCACCTATTCCATAACAAAGGGCTGTCGCCCTCCAATGGCGATGTAAGGTTTTCTCTATCCGATGCCTATGCCCATTCAACAGCATGCACATATTTCAGCACATATGAGGGTTTTGGAAATGCTTTTGTTGAGGCAGTGCTTGCACGTCGTCCCATCTTCGTGAATAATTATAAGCCCGTATATATGCCAGATATCGGCAGCAAGGGATTTAAAACCGTAATGCTGGAAGAAAATCACCTCACCGGTAAAGCGATAGAAGAGATCTCTGAGGTCATTCATAAACCTCAGCGGGCCCGGGAAATTGCGGAATACAATTTTGACCTTGGCAAAAAATACTTCAGCTATGAAACCCTACGGGAAAAACTGGAAGAACTGATCGATAAGGCAACGGGGCTTGCCTAGACTCATTCATCAATCATCAGGTTGGAAATGATCAGGTCTGACCGCAACCATCCCTCCGGCGTCATTTTCAGAATATCTTCTTCCCTTTTCATCTCTTCCCGCTGTATATAAACCGTGGCCCTTTCCAGGAGATCCTGCTTTGCATCTTCTCCATATCTTTCCCGGATGATTTGAAGATCCACTCCCCTGTCGGTCCTTAAGGATGTTATCAGTGTTTCATTATACTGATCCGCTATGGAGAGCTGTTCTGATTCATGCATTGGGGATCCGTCCTTTATATTCTGAATGTACTTTCCCAGGGAAGCCACGTTCCATCTTCGCTCATTCCCCATAAAGGAGTGTGCTGAGGGTCCGAATCCAAGGTATGCTTGTCCCGACCAGTAGGTGCTGTTGTGTTCAGAACGAAATCCCGGTAGCGCAAAGTTTGAAATCTCATAGTGCTCAAAACCATGTACAGCTGTAATCTCCCTGAGTAGCATGTATTGTTCGATACTTGTATCTTCAGGCAGTTCTGTCAGTCTTCCCTTCTTTCTCCAGTGGTGAAAAACTGTTCTGGGCTCATAGGTAAGATGATAAGCCGAAATATGATTCACCGGAAGTTCCATGGTTGTTTTGAGGTTCTTTTCCCATCCTTTCTGGGAGAGTCCTGGCAAGCCATAGATCAGGTCCATATTGATATTGTCAATTCCGGCCTCTTTGGCCTGTAAAATACTCCTTGATGATTGCTCGGCCGAATGGGAGCGGTTCATCAGTTCCAGGTCAGATTGGTGGAACGACTGAACACCTATGCTTAGCCTCCGGAATCCCAACTCGCGAAGATCAATAAGATACGGGCGTTCGAGGTCATCCGGATTTGCCTCAATGGTCAATTCTGCTCCATCGTCGATTCCAAACACTCCGGAGATCTGATCAAGTATCCTGGAAAGGTGATCCTTTTCCAGCACCGATGGGGTCCCTCCACCAAGATAGATCGTTTTTACAGGCGTGTTTTCTCCTTCCTTTTTTCGGATCAAGAATTCGGCAAGAAGAGCCTCAACATAATCATCAATATATTTCAGACTTACGGTGAAGTAAAAGTCACAATAATGACATGCCTTTCTGCAAAATGGTACGTGTATATATATTCCAGCCACCTTCCCGCTATTTTAATGTTCCAAGGATTGCATTTGAGACTGCCCTGGGTTCGGGAGGCAATGCATAAACATTGTATTCATAATTGCTGTTGTAGGGCGATATATTCAAAGTTATTCCATCGACATACAGGGTGCTGCTTCCGCCGGGATCGAACCCCATGGCAACATCCATGCCGTGTTTTGCTAAAATTCTGGCCATATCCGTATGGGTAGCACCCACCGATTCCCTGATCCTTCCATGAATGGCAAGCACCACCAGGGTTCCCTGTTCGTTGAGTCCCACGGCAATTTTCGGTCCCCTCATATCCATGTAATCCAGTCTGGCTGCCTGGGTCTCGATTGAATGACAAGAGGTCCAGCCCTCTTTCTCCATGTCGATCACCGGCTTTCCCTCCTTCAATAAAAGCGGACCCGCTTCAACTGCTTGCTGTACTCCTTTCAATCCCTTGATCTCGATCTTCACCTCCGTGCCCTCAATGAGGTCGTCGGGAACCTTTTCCTCCGGGATCGAAAAGGTAAGTCCAACCGGTACGATCTCCTTAGGCATGACACCACTGTTGTGTAAAATTTCCATTACCCTGCGACCGGACAGCCTCACTAAAACTCTTCCTTTTAAAGGGATCTCTTCAGTATACATCAGATCATAATAGGCAGGCTTGCCTTCCCGCGGATGGGCTGTATTGTAATCCGTCGCAGCGAATGAGATCTTCGAGTGACCAGCCGTGATGACAAGTCCCGATCGGCAATTGACCCGCCGGATAGATAAACGACCTTCACTATCAATCAAAAATGCAGCCTTGTTAAAAAGAGGCGGGCAAAGACAGGTTCCGTCCCTTACCAGGAGTCCGAGTGGTGAACCAATATATGATTCCGGCATTCCAAGCTTACCCACAAGCTCGGCGTTGAGGATATATCCACCATTCCAGGCGATCCTTACACTTTTTCCCGTCTCCTTTTCAAATTTCCCCGCCAGCGATGAAACCGTCTGCGTACCATTCCCGGATTGTGCAACACTGAATTCCCATTTTTCTTCTCCGGGATGAATCATTGCATACACCCCATTATATGGATTTCCATCGGCATACTTTCCGCAAATATGTTCGTGAGATACGGTGGATGACCCCGGTTCCTGACTGTTTAATTTTTCCAGAAGCCTGAATACGGGAGTTCCTTTGTTTTCAGCATCCTCCCGTAATTTCTCCCGTAATTTCCTCTCACCCATAGACGTCTTCAATTTCTGATATTGCTCGCTATGAAGTGCCCTGTCCAGGTCAAGTGCAGTCTGCACTGGAGTCGGGTAGGCGATCGTTGCCCTGAGTCCGGCCGGTACATACTGAATATATCCTGCTTCGGGCGGAATTCCCATGATGTTTGCCGCGAGTTCTCCCCTCACCCGCCCAATGTGAAACCTGTCGATATTTACAATATCTGTCATCAGGGCCGCATGTCTCCTGTTGGTCAGCAGGAATCCTCCCTGTAGTGCTATGTCAACCAAAGTTGAAATTGCATTTGCTCCAAGTTGATAAAAGTGGATTCCAACACACAATTGATTGGTTTGTATGATCCGAATCAGCCGGTATGCATGCAATATTCTTAATTCTTCTGACCTGCCGTTTTCAATGTAGTTCTCAATTTCCCTGCGGTTCAGCTGCTTCCCCAACTTATTTTTCTGTGCAAAAATATAAACAGGAGCAATATTTTGATGCCTCCTTTCAAGAATGTCTCGCGTAAGCTCCTTCTCTATAGGCAGATCAAGGCGGGAACGAATTGCCTGCAATGCAAAGAACTCCAGCTCATACATGATGAACTCCCCGGGAAAATATGCGATGGGCAAATTTGCCTTTAACTTTTCTATGAGTAATTTCCTGTTATCAATGGCCAGGTAATTGCTTGTTGAGAGCTGTAAAAGAGCCAGGTTCCAGTCTGTAAAAAACTGTGGGCTGAGGTCGATTTTTACATGAGGTGCCGGCTGAACAATCCGCATGTAAAGCAGGTTTACAACGCCGGTAAGTTCCTGGAAGGTATACTGTTGATACAAATAACTGCGTCTGTTCCTGTGGCGGTATGACATGGAATGATCATGGAGGACCTCCTGGTTACCGTTCGTGATAAAAAAGACCCTGTCTACCGCACGATAAAATTGTTCGATCTTCTCTTCCGGAATGTTTTCAATCTCAGGATCATTGTGAAGAATTTCCCGGGCAAAATAGAAAACGCTCCCCCGCACCCGCTGTTGTTCGATCCTGAAAAAACTCGGATCGATCAGTGATTTTAAATACAGCATGAAAGAGAGCTTCCCGTATCCTGGCAAATACTGCCTGTTTTCTTCATGAAGCAGTGAATGAATATTGTTGTCCTCTGCAACCATCATCTCTGCATAATCCATAAATGCTTTTTTGGCCTCCCCTGCTTCGTAAAATTCCGGCTGAAGTTGTGCATGAAGTTTTTGAACGATCGAACTGATATTCCTGCTGAGGGCTTCAAGGCTGTACCTTTTTTGAACCGTCCTGATATTGTGCCTGGTGTCTTCTGCATATTTGTGTGGGAAAAATACCCTTTCAATGATATCTGATACGATACGCTTGCTGATTTTTTTACCCCTGAATTCCTGGACCCTTAAACGGTCGTCTTCCCCGAGGTGCTCGCCGACCACTTCAGAATAAACTGCTTCGGGTTCATACCTGCAGCAGAAGATTGGGGTTCCACAAGCAGTCGCTTCAATAATCGGCAACCCCCTTCCCTCGGTCTTGCTTGGAAGCAGAATCAATGAAGCAATATTATAAAGATCCGGGATGCTGATTGGTGCATCATAACGCTCTATAAAAGATTGTTGGTCGATTTCTCCCATCAGCAGGGCCAGGTAGACCCTGTTCCGGAATTCTGCCGGAACTTCATTCATCAGCAGGTCGTAAGCCCTTATCAACTCGAGAAAATAGGGGTGGTGGCCGGTAGCAATCGGGCCGCTGATCAGTAAAGTGATCTTCAGGTTTGGAGTGCTGTTCATCCTTGTTCTCATCTCCCTGTTTTCAAGCAACTTCATAATTAAGCTAATGCCCAGCTCTATCCTTTTCCTTGAGATGATTCTCGTTGGTTGCAGGAAAATAATGTTCTCCGAACTAAATCTTTCAACACGACCCGTCTGTTTACCAATCAATATGGGAACCTGGTCTTTCTCTGATACCAATTCTCTTTTTTCCACATCCTCAACCGAAAAACATGTCAGCTGGTCCCCGTACCTGCTTAAAATATGCTCAAACTGGAGAAAAGCATTGATGTTCCTCCTTTTGTCATTTTTGGTGTAGACTGAAGTATCAACGGCTGTTCCTATCTCTGCTACCCTGGCCGGATTGTGCCCTTTGTAACGGATCAGTTGATTACTTTGTGATCGGTTGATATTGACATTCATCCACAAATTTGATTCCCATGGATAGATGGTTTCAATGATAGAGAAAAGCTCCCCGAGATGTGCGTTTGTGAAAAAGAAATCGCGGGGTCCCTTTTTAAGGTTCTTTGATTCCCGGTCGAAACGACTGTTCCCCCCTTCAAAATAGAAATCATGGTTGTTGTTGATCACGGGAATGGATAAAAACTCTGAAAGCAAAACCAGGGACAGGGCGGCAGACACGTTCCCCGGATTCGAACAAACATTGATGACGTACAGGATGCTGATGCCCTCTTCCTCTATATATGTCCCGATCTTTTCGACCAGTTGAAGAGTTTGGTTCCAGAATTTGCCGACCAGTTGATTGTATTGTCTGCTTCCCCGTTCCAGCTGGGTCTTGAAAAAAGCCTCATACAGATCCCACTCATCAAAACCTGCAAGTTCAGGAATCTGGTATTTCCTGTACTGTGGATTGATCAGGGTCTCTGATCTGTTCCTGAATTTCCCGCCAATGTAATGAATGAATATGCCCGGATACAGCCGCTCAAAAAGGTGGGCATATTTTCCCACCTCCACCGTTACGCCATCTACCATGAAATGAAAGGTGATGAATCCTATACCCCCCTTTTTGATCTCCCTGCTGAAGTCTTCATAAGTGCCGCCAAATCCCTCTTCCCTTAGCGCGTGCTCCTCCCTGAACCGGTCTATAAATAAACCCAGGTCAAACCAGGTATCTGCCTTTTCAGCCCTGAGCTTCTCTAACAGCGAATTAAGATCGTTCCTGCTTTTCATTCAGCGGCAAGGTATTATTTTTGCAATACAAAGCTTTGGAATTTAAGAATTTCTAACTTTACAATCAATTCAACCTGCATGGATATAAAAAAAAGAGGGGGAACGATTTTGTCAGCCGGCCTGGCAATCATTATCCTTGTCCTGAGCATTTTGCCGGCTGACCTCGGCCATGATCAACCATCATTCTTTTTCCCGGGCATCGATAAACTGGTTCATGGTCTCATGTACCTGGTGTTTACCGTTGTCGTACTGAGGGAATACTCCGGGTCAGGAAGGGTTTCGGTGGGATCGCTCGTGCTGATCCTCACAGCAATACTTGCCTATTCTGTTGTGATTGAAATGGTTCAGTACTATTTCATCTCCTCACGGTCTGGTGAGTTGCTCGATGTTTTTGCAAACCTGGCCGGAATCCTGTTCGGACTAATTGTTGTGTTGATAATCAGGAGATTCAGATCCTGATCCTTTTTCTGTCTCTTTTGAATTCAGAGGCCAGGTCGTCGATGGTCTGATCGATGAAGAATTGTTTTAATTCCTTTCTCATTCCGGTGATATTGTCATGAATACCACAGGGTTCTTCATCAGAGCAAATGGTGGTCCTGACAAGACAGGTTTCAAAGATGTCCGGACCGTCAACAATCTCAACTATATCCATCAGGGAGATGTCTTCTGATGCCCTGCCCAACCCAAAGCCTCCGTGTGGCCCTTTTGTGGAAATCAATAACTTGTTCCTGGCAAGTGACTGAAGTATCTTGCCAAGAAAAGGTGAGGGGAGTTCAAGTTTTTGTGATATCTCCTTGATCCCAATCTTTTTACTGGCCGAGGAATATACCGACAGGTAGACCACGGCCCTGATCGCATACTTACACGTATTGGATAACATAAGCTATAAATCTATTTTCCTGATTCTTCTTTCGTGTCGTCCCCCTTCAAAACCTGTACTGACAAATATATCAACGATATGCTTTGCCAAATCTAAATCTGTATACCTGGCCGCCAGGGAACATATATTGGCGTCATTGTGTTTTCTCGCCATTTCAGCGATCTCCCCACTCCAACAAATGGCTCCCCGAACGCCTGTATGCTTATTGGTTGTCATGTTGATCCCATTTCCGGTTCCACAGATTGATATTCCCATGGGATATTCTCCCTTTCCTATCTTCTCTCCTAACTGATGACCATAATCAGGGTAATCCACAGCGTCCGGTCTATAAGTACCAATATCGATAACTTTGATACCTTTGCTTTCAAGATGCTTTCTTAACTGCTGCTTCATTTCGTACCCTGCATGATCACTGGTCATCGCAATCTGAGAAGGTGTTTTCATGAATGATCTTTTTGTTAAAGTAGTAAATATATTCCCGTTACAACGACGAAGAAAATTTTTAACAAAAATAGTGTTAATTTGTTGTTAATTGCTTTTTATAGCGAATCAAAAAATATTCTTGCTTTTTTACATTCAGTTTCACCTTATACAATTTTATATCAAAGCCAAGAAAAAAACCCGTCGCTTTTTAGATAAAAATTAAACGTTCTATACACAGTTATCAACGCTCAGATCATTAAACATTTTTAAACAATGCACTATTAACAAACCATGATGCGTTTCTCTAAATTACAGGAAATCAAAACAGATTGTAAAAAACAATTGTTAACTGTTTGTTATTTGTTGTTGAAGAACCGGTGATATGAATATAATTATAATCTTTTTTAACAATGTTAACCGCATATCATCATCATTATAGATATTTGAATTAATTATTATAATATTATTGTTCTTATGAATCTTGTGAATAAAGTGACAATTGATAAAGGATTTGTTGAGGCAGATATACCTCCTTCAACCAATCTTGTGGAGGAGATAAATAATCTTAGAGACGAAAAGAATGCTGTGATTCTTGCACATTATTACCAGGAAAGTGAAGTTCAGGACATTGCCGATTTTGTTGGCGACAGCCTTGATCTTTCAAGAAAAGCAGAAAGTACCAGTGCTGATATTATAATATTCGCCGGAGTGCATTTCATGGCAGAAACGGCTAAAATTCTTTCCCCTGAGAAAAAGGTGATCATACCAGACCTTAATGCAGGTTGTTCCCTCGCCGAATCATGTCCTCCAGACCAATTTGAGCAATTCCTGGATAAATATCCCGATCACATCGTTGTTTCATATGTGAATACATCTGCTCGCATCAAGGCACTTACTGATATAGTAATTACCTCTACCAATGCCTTTGCAATTATAAATAGCTTGCCAAAGGATCAGAAAATTGTATTTGCTCCGGATAGAAACCTGGGGAATTATATAAATAATCTGACCGGTAGGGAAATGGTCATTTGGGACGGTGCTTGCCATGTACATGAAGAATTCAGCCTTGAAAGAATTCTGGAATTGAAAAAGGAGTATAGCAATGCAAAGATCATTGCGCATCCTGAATGTGAAAAGCCGGTTAGGATCGTTGCCGATCACGTGGGATCTACCTCCTCCCTGCTTAAATTTACTCAGGAAGACGAATCCAGGGCGTATATAGTAGCTACGGAACCAGGGATCCTGCATCAGATGAAACTTGCCAGTCCTGATAAACAATTCATTGCAGCTCCTCCGAAAGATTCTACCTGTGCATGCAATGATTGTAAATTTATGAAGCTCATTTCACTTGAAAAAATCTATAATTCTCTTAAATATGAACAACCTGAAGTCGTTATGGAAAAGGAACTGATCAATAAAGCAGTTGGTTCAATTAAAAAGATGCTTGAAATATCAGGCCGACTTGGCCTCTAAATATTTTGAATACGTTAAATCACATATGGTTTCGAAAGATTGCAAAGGCAATACTTCCAGCAATTTTGATCTGTTCTGTCAATCTTAATGCTCAGCTCGACGAGAAAGATGGTCCGGTGAAGATATATTATCCGAACGGTCAGGTTTCAAGCGAAGGATATGTCAGGAACGGAAAGCCTGATGGATACTGGAAGACCTATTATGTCACAGGCGTAATAAAATCTGAAGGAAAGCGAAAAAATTTTCTACTTGACAGTACCTGGAGTTTTTACAACCAATCTGGTGAACTTATAGAAGTAATTAACTACAAGGTGGGAAAAAAAAGTGGGTATACATATGCTTATGCCTATGACAACCCGGAATATCCTGGTAAAAAAACACTGCAGTCGAAAGAACTATATATCAATGATAGAAAGGAAGGGACTTCTTATTACTACTATAAAAGTGGTGAACTGAAAGAGGTTGTCTACTTCCAGGATGGAAAAAAGGAAGGTTATGCAAAAGAATTTGACAGGGACAGTACGATTATCACTCTTAAACAGTATAAAGACAATTATCTGATCAGCAGGGAGAGGATCAACCGTACCAGTGAACAGGGGTTCAGACAAGGTACATTTAAAACTTTCTATCAGGATGGATCATTAAAAAAAGAGGAGAATTACCTGGAGGGTCAGTTGCATGGATATTATAGGGAATACGATCCGGATGGAAAATTGTTACAAACCCTCAGGTATGAAAGAGGGGCAGTTATCGAAGAAATTGATGAAGAGGCTCGTGAGATCATTGATTTCAAAAGGACCTATGATGAAGATGGAAGAATCATATTTTCAGGAGGTTACAGGGACGGTACACCCATAGGTATTCACCGATTTTTTGATACTACCGGGACCGTTGCTAACGCATATATTTATAACCAGAGAGGGGAAAAGATTTCGGAAGGGGTCGTGGATCTTGAAGGAAAAAGGAGAGGCGGCTGGATTGATTTCTATGCAACAGGTGAACTCAGGGCCAAAGGAACCTATTCAAATAACAGGAGATCAGGAAGCTGGACTTTTTATTTTAAGAATGGAAATATTGAACAGCGGGGAGGTTTCCTGAATGGCAGGTTCAATGGTACTTGGCTATGGTATTATGAATCAGGAGCAATATGGAGGGAAGAAAACTATTTTAACGGAAAGGAAGATGGTTATGCGGTTGAATACAATGAGACAGGAAGTATCATTTCATCAGGAAATTATATTACCGGAGAAAAGGATGGTGAATGGGTATACCATGTGGGAGATCACCGTGAAGAGGGTAAGTATATTATTGGTTTAAGAGAGGGGCAATGGTTATATTACTACAATGATGGATCCCTCCACTTCAAGGGTAACTATTTGCAGGGACTTCCAGACAAGTGGCAATTTTACTATTACCCCGATGGTGATATTAAAGAGGAACAATATTACGAAGTAGGAATCAGGGAAAAAACCTGGAGAAAATATGATGAGGCAGGAGACATGGAAATTGCCATAACATACAGGAAAAACAGGGAGATACGAATCAATGGCATCAGGGTAAGACTTCCTGAAAGTGATATCAAAGTAATTCAATAGATGGACCAGACAGAAGATTTTAATTTCAGGGATGAACCCCTGCAAGAGCGGGACAAGGAACTTGATAAACAGCTTAGACCACTGTCATTCACTGATTTTAGTGGACAGAAAAAAATCACAGACAATCTGAAAGTCTTTGTTGAAGCAGCTGGACTGAGAGATGAAGCACTTGATCATGTATTGTTGCATGGCCCCCCGGGTCTTGGAAAAACTACCCTTGCAAATATCATCGCAAATGAACTTGATGTGAGTATTAAAACCACATCTGGACCTGTACTGGATAAACCGGGAGATCTGGCAGGATTGCTGACGGGTCTGGAAGAAGGAGATGTTCTGTTTATTGATGAAATTCACAGGTTATCCCCCATTGTAGAGGAATATCTTTATTCAGCGATGGAAGATTATAAAATCGATATTATGATCGATAAGGGACCTTCGGCCAGGTCGGTTCAGATCTCATTGAATCCCTTTACGCTGATCGGGGCCACAACCCGATCGGGGTTGCTTACCGGACCACTTCGTGCAAGATTTGGCATCAATTCACTGCTGGAATATTATGATGCAGATATGCTGACAGGAATTGTGAAGCGTTCATCCTCAATACTCGATGTGGATATTGAAGATAAAGCAGCGGTGGAGATCGCCTCACGCAGCAGGGGAACACCCCGGATTGCCAATGCGCTGCTGAGAAGAATAAGGGATTTTGCACAGGTAAAGGGTACCGGTGTAATTGACCTTAACATTACAAAATTCGGACTTGAAGCTCTCAATATTGATAAGTCTGGTCTTGACGAAATGGATAATAAAATACTATCCACAATCATTGAAAAGTTCAAGGGAGGTCCGGTTGGAATTACCACAATAGCAACGGCTGTTGGTGAAGAAGCTGGGACCATTGAAGAGGTATATGAACCATTTCTCATCAAGGAGGGATACATCAAGAGAACCCCAAGGGGAAGGGAGGCTACGGAAATAGCCTACAAACATATAGGGAAATATAAAGGAGACCAAAGCCTGCTGTTTTGATATTTTGTATTATATTTGAACTGAAAATAAAAGCAACCCAAAATGAAAGATATTCTTAAAAATCTTGGCCTTTTGTTGATTGTTATTGGTGTGGTTATTTTAAGTATTTCTGTTTTCAGAGAAAACCAGTCAAATGCAAAACTTGCCGTCAGTCTGATCCTGATTGTAGTGGGTCTGTTTGGTCATATTCTACTGAATAAATTCCTGGATTGATCCGGGATTTCATATAATTTATTGTTGATCCCGGGATTCCCGGGATTTTTTTTTAGAGTATACCAGGATCAGCTCAGAAAGGTGAACATTTTGCACTTCTGATTGATATAATGGATAGAAACCCTACAAATTGACAAAATGAAACAAAAAATTGATCTTGATTTTCTTGGAGACATGGCATTCGAAACGGAATTGAATGGCCATAAAATATACATTGATGCAGATGAATCAGTGGGCGGTAAAAATTCAGGACCGAGACCCAAAGGGCTGATGATGGTCGCGCTTGCTGGGTGTACTGGAATGGATGTCGTTTCTATCCTGAGAAAAATGCGCGTGGAGTATGATTCACTCAGCATTGGTGTGGTGGCTGAAATGGATGAGGAATATCCCAAGCCATATACTGCGATGAAAGTGATTTATCGTTTCGAAGGCAAAGAACTGCAGGAAGAGAAAATAAAGAAGGCAGTTACACTTTCAAAAGACAGGTATTGTGGCGTTTCGGCAAATTACAGGGATTCATTCCCGGTGTCACATGAAATTCTGCTGAACGGAGATAAACTTGATGTTTAAAAGGCTGCTGAAAACTGTGACAGGAAACGCACATCATTTTCAAAATAGAGACGCAGATCTTTAACTTCATACTTAAGCATGGTGATGCGTTCTATACCCATACCGAATGCAAATCCCGTGCATTTTTTACTGTCAATATTGGAATAATCAAGCACATTGGGATCCACCATACCACAACCCAATATCTCCAGCCACCCTGTGTATTTGCAAACATTGCATCCTTTTCCTCCACAAATCTTGCAACTGATGTCCATTTCAGCACTCGGTTCGGTAAATGGGAAAAATGAGGGACGGAACCTGATTTCGGTCTGGTCTCCGAACATCTCCTTGGCAAAATACATCAGCGTCTGCTTTAGGTCAGCAAAAGACACATTTTCGTCAATATACAATCCTTCCACCTGGTGAAAAATACAATGAGCTCTTGCTGAGATAGCTTCATTTCTGAAAACACGGCCCGGAGAAATGGTACGTATCGGGGGCTGACTGTTTTCCATCACCCTTACCTGTACCGATGAAGTATGGGTTCGCAGCAGAACATCTGGATCTTTTTCAATAAAGAATGTATCCTGCATGTCTCTTGCTGGATGCTCAGGTGGAAAATTAAGGGCAGAAAAAACATGCCAGTCATCCTCAATTTCCGGACCTTCAGATATATTAAAACCAAGGCGAGTGAAAATATCGATGATCTGATTGCGGACAATGGATATCGGGTGACGAGATCCTGATCGTAAAGAGATTCCGGGAACAGTAAGGTCTGGAACGGATCCCTCTTTATTAGATTTCTTCACAACACTCTTTAACTCTTCTACCCTTTTGGAAACCAGGCTTTTAAGTTCATTGATCTTCTGACCTACCTGTCGCTTCTGGTCGGGGGGTACCGATTTAAAATCAGCAAACAGGTCATTCAGTATACCCTTTTTACCCAGGTACCTGATCCTGAACGCCTCTATTGATTCTGGTTCAGCCGACTGAAATTCTTCAGCCTCCCTGATTAATTGTTCTATCCTGTCAATCATAACACTTTCAAAAAGAGCCGTAAAGTTAATAAAAATAGCATCACTCCTTGATTCGAATGGAGAAGGCCACGTCTTCAAGGGGCCTGTCATAGTTATCGGTTTTTACGGCTGCGATGCTATCCAGAATCTCCATGCCGACGATTACCTCACCAAATACTGTGTAGGATCCATCGAGATGCGGGGTACCCCCCACTGTGGTATAAGCTTCGATCTGCTCAGGAGTGAATGGTGTATGATGACCAGAGGATTGCATCATCGTTAGTTGGTCGGTATTGAAGACCTGTCCCTGGACAATATAGAATTGTGATCCGGATGATTCTTTTTTTGGGTTGACATTGTCTCCCTGTCTGGCTGCTGCCAGGGCCCCTTTTTTGTGAAAATGCTGTTCCTTGAATTCCGCAGGGATTGTATACCCTGGTCCGCCCGTTCCAAGTCGCTGTCCCCTGGGTGCACCTTTTGAGTGAGGATCACCACCCTGTATCATAAAGTTGTTTATAACCCTGTGAAAAATCAGGTCATTGTAATATCCGTCATCAGCCAATTTTAACATGTTATCCCTGTGAAGTGGCGTATCATCATATAAAAGAACCTCCATATCTCCCATGGATGTTTCTATGACAATTACATCGCCTGTTTTTCCATGCTGTTCCTGACCATTCAATGGATATAGTGCAAGGACCAGCAGAACATTTAAAATGGAGAGATGTTTCATGGGTAATGTATTTAGATGATTATGTGCATAACAATACGCACCCTCAATAGTTTGCATACGAAAGTATAAAAATATGGTTATTGCTCTTGCAGGTTATAATGGATTTATTGGAAAGCAGCTACAAAAAGCGTTCCGCGATCAGGATTTGATTCTTCTTGATAGAAATGAGCTGTATGGAAATACAGCGGTCCTTTCAGATAAAATCAATAATGCAGATGTGCTTATTAATACCGCAGGATACAACGTTGCAAGAAGATGGACAAAAAAGAACAGGATAAAGATACAGGAAAGCAGGGTTCGTGTAACTGAAAACCTTGTGGAGGCGATGCGGCTGTGTGAAAAAGGCCCCGGAGTTTTTATCAATGCGTCGGCAATAGGGATCTATAGACAGGGAAAGGTACATGATGAATATAGTTATTCGACTGGTGATGATTTTTTGGCTCAAGTGGTACAGCAATGGGAAGAAACGGCTGAAAAAACCGGATCCAAAACGCGAATTGTGCTGATTAGGCTTGGCGTGGTCCTGGGGAACCAGGGAGGAGCATTCCCGCGATTGTATAAATTGTTCAGGATGGGATTAGGAGGGGTGATCGGTTCGGGAAAGCAGGTTATTTCATTTGTTCATGTGGATGATGTGATTGACTCCATCAGGTTTCTCATTGATAAGAACAGTCAGGGCGCATTCAATATTACCGCCCCAAATCCAGTTACCAACAGGGAATTTACAAGATCACTGGCTGCTCATTTGCGCCGACCTGCATTTTTCAGAATTCCCGCATTGGCGTTTTATGTCCTGATGGGAAAAGCAGCCTCAATCATCTTAAAAGGACAAACAGTTTATCCGAAAAAACTGCTGGAAGCGGGATATAAGTTTAACTTTGCTACGATTGATGAAACATTTGAGCACATCGTAAACCAATCGTGAACCCAATTAAGCAACTTTTTGGCCAAACTGCGGTATACGGCATGGGTATTGTTCTGCCGCGGTTTCTGAATTTTGTATTCCTTACACCATTCTATACGAGAGAATTCCAACTTGGCGAATATGGAGTGATCACTGAACTATACGCTTATGTGGTACTGCTCTTGATCGTGCTTACTTATGGAATGGAAACAGGATTCTTCCGCTTCGCAAGCAACAGCGAAAAGAAGGATACGATCTATAAAAGTATCCTCATTTCTGTTTTTTCAACATCTGCTTTGTTCGTTATACTGATAAATATCTTTCTGAAACCTGTATCCGGATTACTGCAGTATTCAGGAAATCCTGAATATATTCAATGGCTTGCACTGATCGTGGCTTTGGATGCATTTACGGCAATTCCTTTTGCAAGGATTCGCCTGATGAATAAGGCTAAACGGTATGCGACAATACGAATCGTGGAAATTGTTGTCAATATTGGACTTAACCTGTTTTTTATAAAATACTGCGATGAAAATTATGAGTCCGCGGATTGGGTAAGGAGAATTTATAATCCTGACATCGGGGTAGGATATGTATTGATCTCCAACCTGGTTGCGACATTGGTAAAAACCATTTTGCTGTTACCAGAAATTCTCGCAGTGAAAAGAGGATCTTTCCAGGCAGTATTACTTAGGAAAATACTAAAATATTCCTATCCGCTTCTTATTGCAGGACTGGCCGGAGCAGTCAATGAAGCTTTGGACCGGACATTGCTGAAGCACCTGATGGATTCGGAATCAAACCCGATGGAGCAGCTGGGAATCTATGGAGCAAATTACAAGATCGCAGTGCTGATGACGCTTTATGTACAAGCCTTCAGGTATGCCGCGGAACCGTTTTTCTTCTCAAAATCCTCGGAAAGGAATGCAAGGGAATTGTATGCCGATGTAATGAAATTTTACCTGATTCCCGCGTTGATGATATTTCTGGTTGTTACCCTGTATATAGATGTCTTCAAGTTGTTTATCGGGGTTAATTTCAGGGAGGGAGTATTTATTGTCCCCATTGTTTTAATGGCGAACTTGCTTATCGGAGTCTTTTTCAATCTGTCGATCTGGTATAAACTGACAAATAAGACGTTAATAGGTGCAGTACTGGTGATTACGGGCGCATTGATCACGATCATTATCAATGTTGTTTTTGTGCCTGTATATGGATATGTCGCTGCTGCATGGGGACACCTGGTGTGCTATACAGTAATGATATTGCTTTCGTACTTATTGTCAAGAAAACAGTTTTATATACCCTACGATCTCAGAAGATTATCAATCTATTTTGTTACTATTGTAGGTTTCTTTTACATTGACAAGGCATTAACTTTGAGCAATAATTTTATAGTTGATTGGATTAAACCAATATTGATCATTGCTGCACTGACCATGTTTTATATTGGGGAGAGAAAATCTTTCAAGAAATACATTTCAACTTAAAGAGCAGAGAACACATGAAGGTTAAAATTGTAAATAAATCCAAAAACCCGCTACCGGAATACGCCACACTGCATTCTGCCGGAATGGATTTAAGAGCGCACATTGAAGAAGGAATTAACCTAAAACCCCTTGAGCGAAAGTTGGTTCCCACAGGTCTTTTCATAGAATTATCCCCGGGATACGAAGCCCAGATTCGACCACGCAGTGGACTCGCACTTAAGCATGGGATTTCAGTATTAAATACTCCTGGAACGATTGATGCGGATTACAGGGGGGAAATTGGTGTAATTGTTGTGAATCTTTCTTCAGATGAATATTTGATCGACCCAGGGGAGAGAATTTGTCAGATGGTGATCAAAAAGCATGAAACGATCAAATGGGAACACGTTGAAAGGCTGGATGAGACCAGCCGGGGATCCGGGGGATTCGGTCATACCGGAACAAACTAGGAAGGAGTATATTTATGATAGGGATGAGTCGATTAGGAATCATCTTACTTTTAATTTTGAATTTCACGCTCTCAGCTCAAAGCGGAAATAAAGATTACCAGTACGCGCTGATTGAAGCAGTGAAACAGAAAAATCTGGGCAATTTGCCCGGGGCAATGGAATTGTACCGGATGGTGATTGAGGAAAATGATTCTGTTGCTGTTGCACATTACGAACTTGGCACCCTTTTGGCAATGACTGGTAAATCAAAAGAGGCCATTAACCACCTGGTGCGGGCAAATGATCTGAATCCTGATAATAAGTGGTTTTTTGAAAGTTACATTGATGTACTTCTTATGAATAAGGAGTATAAAGCGTCAGTCAAATTGTTAAAACAACGGATCAGGGAATCACCCGAAAACATAGATCATCTTTACAAACTTGCCAATGTGTATTTTTTGGAAGGAAAGGCTAAAAGGGCCATCAAAACCCTTGTTCGGATCGAAGATCATTATGGTATTTCTGATAAGATCACCATGTTGAAGGCCAATATTTATGAGAAAGAGAAGGAGTATCTGAAAGCGAGACGGGAGGTGGAAAAGCTGATAGAGGTATTTCCTGAATCCATCGAATTCCATGTGGTGGCAGCAGAGCTCGCTCTTAAGAATGACAATACTGATGTGGCTGCAGATCTATATGAAGAGGTTTTTGAACTGGACAGCCTGAATATTTATGCGCTGACAAATCTTACTGATTACTACAGGCAAAAAGAAGCGTATAGCAAAAGTCTTTATTACCTCGAAAGGTCCTTCAGGAGTGAGGCGATACCATACGAGAAAAAGATGGCGATATTAAGTTTCTATCTCTCCGATGAATATTTCTTTAAAAATTTTAGCAGGGAACTTTCATATCTGATCAATACAATGTTGGAGATGTATCCCGATAAAAAAGAAATTCATCTTTTCGGAACCGATTTTTTTATTCAGCATAATCAATATGGAAATGCCCTCGATGCTTTGATACCAGTGCTTGAACAGGGTGAAAAAAAATATGAGATTTGGAAACAGGGAATACTCCTGGCAAACGCGACCGGGAGAAAGGAGGATATGCTCAGAATTACCACGAAAGCCTTCAGGTTATTTCCTGATAGTGCAGAAATCATTTATTATAAAGGGATTGCTGAATATGAGAATAATGATTATAAAGCGCTCATTGTTACTTTTAGTTCAGAAAATATTGAAAAATTTGCAAGACAGGAATTGATTTCTCAGGCCAGGATATTGAATGCAGAGGCGCTATACAGAATTGGAGATTACCCTGGATCAGATAGCCTTTTTCGGTCCATTATCATGATGGAGCCAGATAATTTTATGGCGATGAATAATTTCAGCTATTACCTTTCGGAGCGCGGAAAAGGCCTTGAGGAGGCAGAGAAATACAGCAGGATGACCTTAAATAATGATCCACTTAACAGCACCTACCTTGATACCTATGCATGGATTCTGTATAAAATGGAACGATATGAAGATGCGGGTAAATATATTCAGAAGGCACTGAATAACGGGGCAGGTGATGATGCTGAAGTGAACGAACATGCGGGCGATATTTTTAGGGAGCTGGGGGAGACGAAGATGGCCGAATCGTTTTATCAGAAAGCAATTATTCTGGGTGGTAACGAAGAAAGGCTGATTCAAAAAATAGAACAAGCATATGAGCAACAGTAAGTATCGAAATATGTTGTCATTGCTCCTAATTGCATTGATGGCCGCATCATGTTCCTCTGGCCGCAAGATTCGTTCCGACAAAACCGTAGCTTATGTTGAAACTGAAACAACCTCCTGCGACTCAATATACAATTATAAAACATTGTATGTCAAAAAGATAGATGCAAAAGTTACGTTGGGGGAGGATTCTTATAATGCAAAGCTTACCCTCTATTACAGACCCGGTTCAGTGCTGTTGGTTAGTGCTGTCAATGCAGGCTTTGAAATGATACGTATCGGTGTAAACCAGGATAGCACAGTGATTATCAACCGGTTGGATAAATTGGTTTATGTACTGAAGGATTCAGGAACGGGATATGCTCCCCCGATCAATTTCGATGATATCGAATTGCTGCTGAGCCGTCCGTTGATTTGTGATAGGATACCCGGGTTATCATTGAATGATGGAGTTGCAGAGATCGACAGATCAGTTAAAGACGTGGCAAAAAGGATCAAATATTCCGCAGGTTTGCTGGTGCCTGTGAAATTCGAATTTTTTCATAAAAAAACAGGAGAATATATCGTTGGGGAGATGACGGGGGAACAGATCTTTATGATATATTCGAACTATATTTTAAAGAACCTGGAGGTGGAAGTTGAGGGTGGGAACCTGGAGTATGACAGGGAACTTAATGTTGACCTGACGGTTAATCGCAATAAATATGACATCATTTACTTATGATGAAATTCCTGTTTTACATATGTTTAATCGGACTTGTAAGCCTGCCAGTAATGGCACAGGACAAGGAGGAGCTGGAAAAAAGAAAGGTCTCCACTCTGAAGGAAATTGAAATGGCTCGTGAGCTGCTGGATCAGACACAGGATAAAAAAAGAAGTTCGATCAGACGCGTTGCTGTTTTGAATCGTGGGATAAAATCGAGGGAGACTTTGATTTCTACGATTGTCAGGGAAATTGATGAGATGGACGTTCAGATAGACATCCTTGAGGATGAGATCCAGGGTCTTCAAAACGACATTTCAACTGGTAAGCAAGAGTATGCGCATATATTAAGGTCTGTTTACATCAATCATACTGAAGAGGAAAAGATGATGTTCCTGCTTGCAAGCGAAGACCTGAATCAATTCTATCAGCGCCTTAAATATTTGAAATATCTGACTGATTACAGAGAACGTAAAGTCGAAGAGCTGAAGATACTGCTTTCAAGGCAGGAGGCCAGAACTGATGAGCTACTAAGGGCAAGGAATGAGAAGGCATCACTGCTTGAATCAAAAGAGAAGGAGAACAGGAGCCTGGTTAGAGAAAGGTCACAACGAAACAATATGATCCGCCAGTTGGCGCAGGACGAAAAAAGAATTAGAAAAGAAATTGAAGAGAAAGAGAGGATCAGGAAAGAATTGGAAGAGAAGATCCGTAAAATGATTGAAGAGGAGACAAGAAGAACTTCTGGGAATAGTGTGATCACCTCATTAACTCCCGAGCAAAAACTGGTCGGCAGCAATTTTCTGCAAAATAAGGGCAGACTACCCTGGCCTGTTGACAGGGGAGTGGTAACCGCCGAATTTGGATTGATCGATCATCCTGTCTTATCTGGCGTAAAGATCAGCAATAATGGAATTGATATTTCCACAAACCCCGGCACAACCGCCAGGGCTGTCTTTGACGGAGAGGTAACAAGCGTATTCGCAATTCTTGGAGCAAATTATGCAGTGATCATACGGCATGGAGAATACCTTTCGGTTTATCAAAACCTTGTCGAGCTAAAAGTTAAGGCAGGAGACAAGGTGGTAACAAAGCAGGAAATTGGAACAGTTCATTCCAATGCAGAGGATGGTATTACGGAACTGCAGTTCCAGGTATGGAAATCAAAGGAAATTCTCGATCCCTCGAAATGGTTAAGCAAATAGAATGTAACTTTTATAGACAAATTCCGTATAAGTAAGCTCGATTTTATTGCCATGAGAAAAGATATTGAAATATCTTCAGATGCTGAAAACCTTCGTATCGTTGAAAAGATCATTGATGATATGTCGCTCGAACTTGATTTGAGTGATGAAGTGTATGGCAATGTGTTGGTTGCCACAATGGAGGCCACCAACAATGCTATCGTGCATGGGAATAAGTCGGATCCGGAAAAACAGGTTAAAGTTGAGATTTTGAAAGATGAAAACAGTCTTGTAATAAAAATCGCAGACCAGGGAAGTGGCTTTGATTATTCGACTGTACCTGATCCAACCTCACCAGAAAATATTGAGAAGATCAATGGAAGGGGTATTTTTTTAATGAAAAGGCTCTCTGACGACATTGTATTTTACGATGAGGGGAGAATTGTTGAACTTAAGTTCAAGGTCTAGTGCCGATAAATTTTCATGTTGCTGATATTGATTTCAGATTGGATGATGCGAATCTGTACAGCAAATGGGTGGAAGCGACAGTAAATGGCTATCATAAAAAGGTCGGTGAGCTTTCAATTATATTTTCTTCCAACAGCTACCTGCTTGATCTTAACAGAAAATTTTTAAACCACAACTACTTTACAGACGTTATAACTTTTAACTATAACGAAGGAGGTATCATTTCAGGTGATATCTTTGTGAGCGCTGAACAGGTGGAATATAATGCAGGGGAATTGGATATTGACTTTGAATCTGAAATTTGCAGGGTTATGATCCATGGTGTGTTGCATTTGCTGGGATTAAACGATGACAACGACAGGCAAAGAAAGGAGATGCGTTCCGCCGAAAATAATGCTTTGACTAGATTGAGTGAATTACGTAATGGAAAAGGAGTATGATGTTATTGTAGTTGGAGGAGGCCATGCAGGCTGTGAGGCAGCATCTGCAGCAGCAAACCTGGGTAGCAGAACGCTTCTGATTACCATGGACATGACAAAGTTTGCCCAAATGTCCTGTAATCCAGCTATGGGCGGTATTGCAAAGGGTCAGATTGTCAGGGAAATAGATGCCTTGGGTGGATATTCTGGTGTTATAACTGATCGGTCAATGATTCAGTTTCGAATGCTAAACCGCTCAAAGGGACCCGCAATGTGGAGTCCCCGTGCGCAATGTGACAGATCTTTGTTTACGCTTGAGTGGAGAAAGGTGCTGGAGTCAATAGACGGTTTGGATTTCTGGCAGGATAAAGTCACAAGCCTGGTAATGAATGGAGGTAAAGTTGAGGGTGTTAAAACCGGAATGGGAGTCGTTTTCATGGGGAAGAGTGTTATACTTACCGCCGGTACGTTTATAAATGGTCTCATGCATATCGGAGATGTGAAATTGCGCGGAGGTCGTATGGGTGAAGCTCCTTCTGGAGGACTAAGTGAACAACTCGCTGAGCATGGTTTTGAAGTGGGGAGAATGAAGACAGGGACACCTGCCAGGATTGATGGACGTAGTATCGATTTTTCAAAAATGGTGGAACAACCGGGAGACACAGAAGAAAGAAAATTCAGCTTCCTCAAGTATACAACCGATTACAGTAATCACAAAAGCTGCTATATCTCATATACAAATCCAGACGTTCATGCTGAACTGGAAAAAGGTTTCAAGACAAGCCCGTTATTTAACGGAACCATTGACGGTATAGGGCCAAGATATTGTCCAAGCATAGAAGACAAGATCGTTACTTTTGCTGCCAAGGAACAACACCAGCTATTCCTGGAACCAGAGGGTCACAGCACAGTAGAATACTATATAAATGGATTTTCATCTTCTTTACCCTGGGAAGTTCAGCTCAAAGCGCTCAGGAAGGTTCCCGGTTTGGAAGAGGTGAAAATATTCCGTCCCGGTTATGCAATAGAGTATGACTATTATCCTCCCACACAATTGAAGCATACCCTGGAAACGCGAGGAATTCAAAATCTCTATTTTGCGGGACAGATCAATGGAACAACCGGGTATGAAGAAGCTGCCGCGCAGGGCATCATTGCCGGGATCAATGCACACATGAACAGACAACAAGGCAATCAGTTTATTCTCGGTAGAGACCAGGCATACATTGGGGTATTGATCGATGATTTGATCAACAAAGGGGTGGACGAACCTTACAGGATGTTTACTTCACGTGCAGAATATCGAATCCTTCTACGGCAAGACAATGCAGACGAACGACTCACACCACTTAGCTTCGGTATCGGACTTGCCTCGAAGGAGCGGATGGATTTAATGGAAATCAAAGTGCATGGGAGAGAAAGATTGATCAAAGATCTGGAAGATAAAGATGCACAACTAGAGGATACGAATGTGTTTTTGACCGATAGGGGAACCACCCCATTAAAAGAAAAGGGCAAATTACTGCAAGTCGCAAAAAGACCCCAGGTGAACCTTGACGATGTCATTGACCATTTCAATGTGGTGAATTGGAAAGAGGGTCTTTCAGAAAAACAACAATCTGATGTTGTGGAATCCACAGAAATCGGAATCAAATATGAAGGATATATATCTAGAGAAAAGAGGATGGCGGATAAAATTGGACGACTGGAAGAAATTGCTCTGTCACCCAAAATCGATTACGATAAATTCAAGAGCCTTTCCACAGAGGCGCGACAGAAGTTGAACAAGCAACGACCCGAAACCATAGGACAAGCAACACGTATCTCGGGAGTTTCACCAAGTGACATAAGCGTACTGCTTGTTTACATGGGTCGGTAATCATTGTTCCACGTGGAACATTTCAAGAATGTTCCACGTGGAACAGGGGTGCTGAACAAGTTCCTGTATAAAAAAGCCAAAAAAATGATCATCACGGCGAATTTTGTCGACATCCATAATAGGGAAATCTATCCCGCAAGTGTTGATATCGAAGATGGAAGGATTGCTTCTGTGAAAAAGGCAGACGCAACCCCTGAAGTTTATATGCTTCCAGGATTCATTGATGCACACGTGCACATCGAAAGCTCCATGGTAACACCTGTTGCCTTTGCTTACCAGGCGGTGAAGCATGGCACCGTAGGGGTGGTTACTGATCCGCATGAGATTGCAAATGTATTGGGAGAGGCTGGGGTTGATTTCATGATAGAAAACGGAGAATTAACTCCTTTGAAAATAATGTTTGGCGCTCCAAGTTGCGTGCCGGCAACTGGATTTGAGTCCTCTGGTGCAAGAATAGATGTGGCCTCCATCAACGCATTGCTCGATAGAAAGGGCATTGGCTACCTTTCAGAAATGATGAATTTTCCAGGGGTGATTCACAATGATGCTGAGGTCTTGAAAAAAATAGAGATCGCCAGGGAAAAAGGATTGCCGGTGGACGGACATGCTCCCGGACTTATAGGTGATGATTTGAAGCGTTATGTTGACGCTGGAATTTCTACAGACCATGAATGTTTCTCCCTGGAAGAAGCTGAAGAGAAGATCGAGGCAGGAATGAAAATTTTGATCAGAGAGGGGAGTGGTGCTAAAAACTACAAAGCGTTGCGCCCATTGATTAAATCGCATCCCGGTAAGATCATGTTTTGTACAGACGATTTGCATCCCGATGATTTGCTGGAGGGTCATATCAATAAGCTGGTCTTTCGCGCCATCAAGGAAGGCTACAATTTGTATGATGTCTTGCGAGCAGCAAGCAGAAATGCAGTAGAACATTACCAGCTGGAGACAGGTCTGTTGCGCGAGGGAGATCCTGCAGACTTTATCCTCATCGACTCTTTTGAACAAGGAAATATTATCGCGACATATATCAACGGAGAGAAGGTTTTTTCTGAAGGCAGGACGCATTTTGATCAGGTCCAATCCGGAACCCCAAATCATTTCGAAACAGGCAAAATAAGTACTGCGGATCTTCAAGTAAGCGCACGTGGAATATTATTGCGCACAATTGAAGCAATCGATGGAGAATTAATTACAAAGTCAAAGACAATGAAGGCCCTGATAAAAGATGGGTTTGTGATTCCAGACCCGGAGAGGGATTTATTAAAGATCGTGGTTGTCAACAGGTACAGGCAATGCGATCCTTCAGTGGCATTTATACACGGATTCGGACTAAAACAGGGAGCTCTTGTCTCTAGTATCGGACATGACAGTCATAACATCATTTGCGTGGGAGCCTCCGATGAAGCAATTGCCGAAGCGATCAACTGGGTAATTGACCACAAAGGAGGAATTGCAATGCATGATGGGGAAAAAGTACTGGGACTCCCGCTGGAGATTGCGGGAATCATCTCTGTAAAAACCGTGAAAGAAGCTGCAGAAAAATACAAGGAGTTATCGAAAAACGCGAAAGTTTTGGGCTCGGGCCTGACAGCACCATTCATGACACTTGCATTTATGTCCTTGCTGGTTATCCCGGAACTCAAACTAAGTGACCAGGGGCTATTTGACGGATCAAACTTTTCTTTTACTTCTTTATTTATTGATTCTGATGAATACCGATTGTAATGCAGGATCTTGAGCAAAAAATAAAATCTTTGCCCGGTGAGCCTGGCGTATACCAATTCTTTGATCAAAATGGCAAGATCCTGTATGTGGGAAAAGCCAAAGATCTGAAAAAACGTGTTTCCTCCTATTTTCAAAAAAAGGCATTTGACAGTTATAAAGTAAAAATACTTGTGGGGAAGATAGCTGAGATCAGGCATATTGTCGTGAGTTCTGAATCCGATGCATTGCTGTTGGAAAATAATCTGATCAAGAAATTGCAACCGAGGTATAACATTCTTCTAAAAGATGACAAGACCTTTCCGTGGATATGCATTAAGAAAGAACCCTTTCCCAGGGTTTTTCTTACGAGAAATGTGATCAATGACGGCTCACGCTATTATGGACCTTATACGTCAGCAGCTACCGCAAGGACCCTGCTGGATCTGATCAGACAACTCTATTCGTTACGGACCTGCAAATATAAACTGAGCCAGGAAAATATTGAAGCCGGAAAGTTTAAGGTGTGCCTGGAATATCATATCGAAAACTGCATGGGACCATGTGAAGGTCTCCAGGATGCCGAGAGTTATAACGAGTCAATAAGACAAATTCATGAAATCCTGAAAGGTAACCTGCAGGAAGTTGTTTCTTTTTTGAACAGGGAAATGAATATGCTTTCAAAAGCATATAGGTTTGAAGAGGCTCAAAAACTGAAAAGCAAAATTGAAGCACTGCAAAGATTTCAAACACGATCGACCATTGTTAACCCCTCAATCAGCAATGTAGATGTATTCAGTATCGAGGATGAAGATAAATATGCGATTGTCAACTACTTAAAAATCACTAAAGGCGCTGTAAATCAGGCTCATACGGTAGAATTAAAAAAGCGCCTGAATGAATCAACCAGCGAAATTCTGACATTTGCAATCATGGATATCAGGCAAAGAGTGCGAAGTGAGGCCAGGGAACTCATTCTTCCGATGGATCTTTCCGAAGCGATCCCCTGGTACAAGATTACCGTACCTCAACGAGGAGATCGTAAAAAACTGCTCGACCTGTCACAAAGAAATGCCCGGATGTATAAACTGGAAAAAAGAAAAAAAGAGTCAGAAGCCCCAAAGATCTATCCCGCTCAGCGCATCCTGCAAAAAGTTAAATCGGATCTGAGACTGGAGAAGGTCCCTGAACATATAGAGTGTTTTGATAACAGTAATATCCAGGGATCAAATCCTGTTGCAGCATGCGTCGTTTTTAAAAAAGCCCGTCCGGCTAAAAAAGAATACCGGCATTTCAATATTAAAACCGTTACGGGTCCTGATGATTATGCTTCGATGGAGGAGGTGATCTACAGGAGGTACAGTAGGCTTTTAAAGGAAGAGCTGTCTCTTCCGCAACTCGTCGTTATTGATGGTGGAAAAGGACAACTGAATGCCGCGATGAAAAGCATAAGAAAATTAGGTCTGCAGAGCAGGATCGCACTAATTGGTATCGCTAAAAGACTGGAAGAGATCTATTTTCCCGGCGATCCCGTACCGCTCTATATCGATAAGAACTCTGAATCATTGAAACTTATTCAGCAATTGAGGAATGAAGCGCATCGTTTTGGAATCGAATTTCACCGACTTAAAAGATCGGGGGACATGACCCTTTCAGTACTGAATTCGATTCCGGGTGTAGGGGAAAGTTCAATCAGAAAATTATTTAGAAAATACAAATCGATTGACGCCCTTGCAATTGCCCCGGAAGATGAACTTGCAAATCTGCTTGACAGGAACAAAGCAAAGAAAATCAGGGCATACTTTTCAAATAAGTAGGCATTGACATTTACCTGTTTCTTTCAACAGTAAAGGTAATCAGGTCCTGTAGTGATTGCCTGGCCTCAGAAGCAGGAAAGCTATCCAGGACCTTTTCTGCAGACGATTTATATTCATACATCTTTTCAGTGGCAAATTCCAACCCTTTGTGAGCAGTAACAAAATCGACGATGTGAGTGATCTTGTTTCGACTCATGCTTCCGTTTCGAATTAATTTCATGATGCTCCGTTTGTCAGACCGGTCACTGTTTTCCAGTGCATATATAAGAGGGAGTGTAAACTTCTTCTCTTTCAAATCGTTACCGGCAGGCTTCCCTGTAATGCCCCTTGGCTGGTAATCAAACAGATCATCCTTGATTTGAAAAGCCATTCCAATATCTAAGCCCATACCGTACAAAACATCCACATCTTCTGTTGAAGCTCCAGCGGATTTGGCCCCGCTGGCTGTGCATGAAGCGATCAATGTTGCGGTCTTTTTCCTGATCACATCATAATAGGAACCAGTATCTATATTCAGTTTACGTGACTTTTGAAGTTGAAGCAACTCTCCCTCACTCATCTCTTTAACCGTGTCCGACACGATATCAAGAAGATCATGGTCTTTTTTTGTCGTGGCAAGTAAAAGGCCCCGTGCAAGAAAATAATCTCCCAGCAACACGGACAATTTTGATTTCCATACGGCATTCATGGAAAAAAGACCCCTGCGTTCATAGGAGTCATCTACCACATCGTCATGAATCAGCGTGGCTGTATGCATCAATTCGATCAGTGATGCCGCGGTGTAGGTAGATTCTGTAACTTCACCAACCAGCTTGGCTGTAAGGAAAACGAATAACGGCCGCATTTGCTTCCCCTTTTTCTTTAATATATATGAAGAAATGATGTTCAATAAGCGCACATCGCTATGAATTGCGCTCCGGAATGTCTTTTGGAACGCCTCCATCTCCTCCGCAACAGGTCTTCGTATGTCTTTCAGGTTTAACATCATGTTTGTCTCTTGTAGCGGCAAATTTATAAATAAATTGGCGTGATGGGCTGAAAAGACCCAATTATTGGGGCGAAGAAATCCTTGAATGATGATCCGAATCGAATAATGGGTTGATGAACATGTATCAAAACCCAATAAAACTGAACAGATAGATACTTCCATCCTTGTAATAATTGATATATTTGTATATGGAGATATTATGATCTAACTGTCAAAAAAATGGCGAAGTTTACAGATATAAATGCCGAACAAATTGAAAATGCGGCCAATATGATGAAGGCCATAGCGCACCCGGTTCGGCTCTCAATTTTAGGGCATCTTTCAGAAGGAGCAGAGCTTACGGTTACCAGGATTCATGAGTTGGTTCAAATAGAACAATCCACAGCATCCCATCACCTGGGAATACTCAAGGATAAGGGAATATTGATCTCCAGGCGGGAAGGAAAAAATACAATTTATACCATCCGGAACAAAAACCTCAAGAACCTGGTTGAATGTATAAGCGCTTGCGCTTGCGTGGACTAAACAGAATCATCATGAACAAGATCCGGGTTACAAAGGAATTTTCCTTTGAAATGGCACATGCATTGTGGAATTACGACGGCGCTTGCCGGAATATTCACGGGCATTCGTACAGACTGTTTGTAACAATACTGGGGATATCCGAAACGGATGAAAACCAGGTCAAGTTCGGAATGGTCATGGATTTCAAAGACCTGAAAACCATTGTGAAAAAGAATGTCGTTGACGAGCTTGACCATAGCCTTGTGGTTTTCAGAAAGGCTGAAGGAGAAAGTCTGGACAGTGTGCGCAAGATGTATGAAAAGGTCATTGTATTCGATTTTCAACCCACATGTGAAAACCTTGTGGCCCATATATCCGACATTCTAATCCCGGAACTTCCTGAAGAAATTGCACTTCACTCTCTCAAACTCTTTGAAACAGCAACATCCTATGCCGAATGGCATGCATCAGATAACTGACTTACCAAATGAGCAAAGAAAAAAGACTTTTTTTACTGGACAGCTATGCGCTGATCTTCAGATCATATTACGCATTTATAAATAACCCGATGCGCAATGCAAAAGGGATGAATACATCCACCGTATTTGGATTTACGCTGACCCTGGACGAATTGCTCAGAAAAGAAGATCCGACACATATCATGGCAGCATTTGATGCTTCCGGACCCACTTTCAGGCATGAAATGTACGAACCTTATAAGGCCAACAGGGACGCAACCCCTGAAGATATAAAAGAAGCCGTTCCCTGGATCAAGGATCTCCTGAAAGCTTTTAATATCCCTGTCCTGGAAAAATTGGGCTACGAAGCCGATGACATCATTGGAACAATCGCGAAATCAGCCGAAAAAGAGGGTTATGAAGTGTTTATGGTGACCCCGGATAAAGATTTTGCACAACTTGTCAGCGATAAGATATTTATGTATAAACCAGGCCGGTCAGGGAACCCCGCAGAAGTGTTGGGAGTTAAGGAAATAAAAGAAAAATTCCGAATCGAAAATCCCGACCAGGTCATTGATATTCTTGCGCTTTGGGGCGATTCTTCTGACAATATCCCCGGGGTACCCGGAATAGGTGAGAAGACCGCAAAAAAGCTAATCGAAAGCTACGGTTCCCTCGAAGGAATATATAATAACATCCATTTGATCAAAGGCAAGCAAAAGGAAAACCTGATAAATTCTGCCGAACAGGCAAAACTTTCCAAAGAACTGGCCACAATCATCGTGGAGGCCCCGGTGGATTTCGACCTCGACCTGGCAAAAAGGAGACCCATTGAAAAGGACCACCTTAACACCATATTTGAAGCACTGAATTTTAAAAATCTTAGAACCAGGATACTGGGAGATGTTGATTCTACAAATAATTCTGCTACAAGTTCCCAGGGAATGTTATTTGAACAATCAAATGAAACCAGTACACTGATTGTGGAACCGAAGAATACAATTGATAATACCAATCATGACTACATGCTGGTTACCCCGGAGAGCGGAATGAAAGAATTGTTTGAGCAGCTCATGGTCCAGGAAGTATTTTGTTTTGATACAGAAACTACGGGTTTGGATGTTGTTGAAGATCAAATTGTTGGAATTTCTTTCTCGTGGGAATCGCACCAGGCATATTACCTGGATCTGTCTGCTGAAATTGATTGGAAAGAGACTACAAGGGAACAGATACGACAGTTATTCAATCGGCAAAACGTGCGCATCATCGGCCAAAATCTCAAGTATGATCTTCATATGTTAAAGAATTATGGCATAGTTGTAAAGGGGAAATTATTTGATACGATGGTTGCACATTACCTTATTGCACCTGACAGGAAACACGGACTGGATGCCATGTCGGAAGAATACCTGTCATATAAAAAGATCAAGACCGAACAGCTTATCGGAAAGAAAGGGTCTGCGCAGCTAAATTTCCGGAACCTGGATGCCGGGAAAGTAAAGGATTATGCCTGTGAAGATGCAGATATAACGTGGCAATTGTACAAGATTCTCTCGAAAGAAATAAAGGAAAATCACCTTGAACCCCTGGCCGAAGAGATTGAAATGCCCCTTGTCAGGGTCTTGATGAAGATGGAACATGCCGGGGTTAGCCTGGACAGGAAAAGCCTTGCAACATTTGCAGAAGCTTTGCGTGAAGAGCTGATCGGGATTGAAAAGGAGATCTTTTCACTTGCAGGAGTGGAGTTTAACATCAGTTCACCGAAACAGCTGGGAGAGATACTGTTTAATAAGCTTAAGATCAGTGATGGTGCCAAAAAGACAAAGTCGAAGCAATACAGCACAAGCGAAGACGTATTGGTGAACCTGACCGAAAAGCATGAGATTGTTCAGAAGGTACTGGACTTCAGGTCTGCTAAAAAACTTTTAAACACATATGTAGAGGCGCTTCCAAAATTAATTCATAAGAAGACAAACCGGATACATACATCATTTAACCAAACACTGGTTGCCACAGGAAGGCTTTCCTCAAACAATCCCAACCTGCAGAATATTCCGATCAGGGAAGAGCGTGGCCGGGAAATCAGACGTGCATTTACAAGTTCTGACGCCGACCACCGGTTCCTGTCTGCAGACTATTCGCAGATTGAGCTAAGGCTTATGGCACACTTGAGTGAAGACAATCATATGATCAATGCATTCAGGAACAATGAAGATATTCATACGGCTACAGCATCAAAGGTTTATGGAGTGGGAATGGATGAAGTGAGCAGGGAGATGCGGTCGAAAGCAAAAACAGCAAATTTTGGAATTATCTATGGTATCTCTGCATTCGGATTGGCGCAACGCATGCGGATCCCCAAGTCAGAAGCAAAAGAGCTCATCGATGGTTATTTTAATACCTATCCGGGTGTCCGTAAATACATGGACCACTGCATAAGCCAGGCAAGGGAAAAGGGATTTACTGAAACCATGTTTGGGAGGAAACGAAACTTACCGGACATCATGTCGCGAAACAATAATATCAGGGGAAATGCGGAAAGAAACGCGATCAATACACCCATCCAGGGTGCTGCTGCCGACATTATTAAGATCGCCATGGTAAAAATATACAATGCGTTAAATGAGAAGAACTTTGCAACGGAGATGATCATCCAGGTGCATGACGAACTAAACCTGAATGTTCCTGTAACTGAATTGGAGGAGGTGCGCCAGATCGTCCGTAATTCCATGGAAAATGCCGTTGAACTGTCTGTGCCGCTTGTCGTGGAAATGAATGACGGAGACAACTGGCTGGAAGCACATTAAGGTGTAGTACCTTCAGGGTCGTTAATGGCAAGAGCACCCGCTTTACCCTCCAGGATCTCTTGCATCTTGACCGGATCAGAGATTATCTCCAGGGCTTTATCAACCTGCTGATCCTGGTTGATCTGGTGCCTGATCTGTCCTGCATGGTAGTAATAGCGACCTACGATCTCCTCTTCAAGGATTTCCTCTATCTCTTCCCTGAAGGTAGCCATGTCCTGCATGTTATTATGTGATAGCTTTTTTTCAAGCGCCTCGAACTCAGCACTGGCAAGGTCAAAATACTTTTCCCGTTTTGCGGTTTTTACCAGTTTGTCGTAGGCTTGCTCACTTGCAGTTTCATATTCAAACTTCTTTTCCACCACAAAATCCCTGAATAGCCCGTACTGTTGATCATTGAGATCGAATTTGACCGGATCCGGAATCCCGGGATGTTCAGTCCGGAACTTCGTTGCATAGTCAAAATAGACATTTTCAGTAAAGAGACGCAATGTGATCTGACTCAATGTTTCAGGGACCACCTCAATGTCAGGACTGACGCCTCCACCATCATATACCGGACGGCCATTTTGTGTGGCATATTCAGTGATAAGTGAATCCGGAATGGTGCCAACGCTACCGTCCTCGTTCCTGTTGGAGTAGTCCAGTGCCTGTATGCACCTTCCCGATGGGATATAATATTTAGCCGTTGTGACTTTCAGCTGCGCATTGTATTTAAGTGGTCGAGTGGTCTGCACCAATCCTTTACCAAATGTCCGTTGTCCGATTACAACAGCCCTGTCCAGATCCTGCATCGCTCCTGCAACGATCTCAGCCGCAGAAGCAGAGCCGCGATTCACAAGCACAACCAGGGGTATCTCTGTGTCCAACGCCTGTTCTGTCGTTTTGTATTCATTGTCCCACCTTTCGACTTTACCACGCGTGCTGACAATCAGTTCACCTTTTTCGATAAATACATTCGAAACACGTACTGCCTCGATCATTAATCCGCCTGGATTTCCCCTGAGATCCAGAACCAGCCTTTCGAATCCATCGTTCTTCTTTAATGCACGATAAGCCGAACGGACCTCCCGTGAAGCATCAGTCGTGAAATTTCTCAACCGGATATATCCGGTGTGTTTATCCAGCATCCCGTAATAGGGTACGTTTTTGATTACGATCTTCTCCCGGACAAGATTGACCTCGTTAATAGTATCAGTATATGGACGCTTATATCTTATGGTCAGACCTGTTCCCGGCTTTCCCTTCAATAATTCGCTGATTGCCGAAATGTCAAGCCCCTGTACATCATTGCCAGAGATCTCCATGAGGATATCCCCGTGACGAAGACCAGCCTCTACGGCTGGGAAACCCTCGTAGGGATCGGCAATGATTGTGTTGTCCCCATCCTTTCTGATCAGGCTTCCAATCCCACCATACTCCCCGGTGGTCTGAAAATTGAAATTATCCATCTCCTTCTCCGGGATGTAAGTTGTGTAGGGATCAAGCGATTTCAACATGGAGTTGATGCTTGTGGTGACCAGTTCCTCCGGCAAAGTTTCGTCAACATAGAACATGTTCAGCTCCCTGAACAATGTGCAATAGATATCCAGGTTTTTTACAATCTCAAGGTCTTTATTCCTGATTAGGGAGAAACCCACCCCCGTGATCAATATAAAGATCCCCAACACAATAACCCGATTTCTTATCTTTCCCATGATCATCTGTTTCTGATTTTTTCACTATCAGGTACCACAAAAATGAGGCCAGGCGGATTCGAGCCGAAGTGGTAAAGCCCGGTCCAGAACTCTTTGTGGTCCGGAAGCTACAAATATATCTTAAATCCCTGACAATCCATTCCCGTGGAAGCCAGACCCTCACCGGATTAACTTTTTTAGCAAATATTTCAATCCCGCTCTCGCCGGGTATACAAGCGGTCTATATTCTGTATATCTTTGCCACAAAATCCAGGGAAGAAGAATACACAGTATGACTGATACGGTCTTTATTTACAATTCTTTAGCAGATTCATCCAGGCCTGATACCAGCATTGGAATTTCTCCACCCATTGTTGGACAAAACCCTGTAGACGCCGGACTTTTTGCCGGAAACCCCGGTTTTGTCATCCAGGCGCCAACCATTGCATGGTATTTCTATTTCCTGGTTGCCCTGATCACCGGTTACATCATCGCGCGCATCTATCTGGGCAAGCTTCTGAGCAGTACATTTACAGCAACGATCAGGTATAACCAGGCGGCCAGCATGTTCAATGACAATAGTCAGCTACAAAGGCAGAGAGACAATGCATTGTACGCTTTTTACTTTCTTTCCTTCGGGTTCTATCTCCTGCTGTTGTCGGAACACTATAATTTTCATCCATACGGACTTACGGGAAGGAATTTATTGTTTTTTTATGTTGGCCTGACATTTGTTGTTTTCATCTCCAGGCTCATCCTGCTATATATCGTGGGTTTTGTCTTTTATACAGTAGAGCTATTCAGGGAGCATTTGTATATGGGTTTCACATACAATAAGTTACTGGGAATTGTACTGATACCTTTGAATTTCCTGGTTGTATTTACTGAAGGAGCGCTGAATAATGTGATTATATACCTGTCCCTGGTGTTTTTGATCATCCTGCTAGCGATGAAGTTTCTGAGAGGGGTGATTTTTTCACTGAACAACCGTGTTTTTAATTTGTATTTGTTTTTATACCTTTGTGCCCTTGAAATAGTTCCAATATTATTGTTGTACAAGTGGTTCACAATCATCGTAGATTTTTAATACTGGACTTAAAGGAAGAAGAAAATGAGCAGAATTAAAAAAATTCTGGTATCCCAACCAGAGCCCCAAAATAAGAAATCCCCTTACTATGATCTTGCCGAAAAACACAATCTAAAAATCGATTTTCGCCCCTTCATACACGTGGAAGGAATCACATCAAAGGAGTTCCGGCAGTCAAAAGTAGACCTTTCCGATCATACTGCTGTAATATTTACAAGTAAGACTGCAATTGATCACTATTTCAGGATTGCTGAAGAGACCAGGGTAACAATTCCTGATTCGATGAAGTATTTCTGTATCTCAGAATCCACAGCCTATTACCTGCAAAAATATATTGTATACAGGAAGCGTAAGATCTTCTTTGCCAACGGCAAACTGGAGGATCTGTTGGATGTTATGCAGAAGCATAAAGACGAAAAATTCCTGGTGCCCCTGTCTGCAGCACACAAGGAAGAGATTCCCAAACTCCTGGAAAAGAATAAGTTCAGCTATACAAAGACCACCCTGTATAAAACTGAATGCAGCGACCTTTCCGACCTGGCACATGTCAATTATGACGTTCTTGTTTTTTACAGCCCCTCCGGAATCAAGTCTTTAATGCAAAACTTCCCGGATTTCAAGCAGAACAACACCATGATTGCATCATTTGGAGACAAGACTGCCAGGGCGGTGAAAGAGGCGGGGTTAAGGCTCGACATCAAGGCGCCGGCACCCCAGGCCCCATCAATGACCATGGCGCTTGAATCTTTCATTGAACAGCATAACAAGAACGGGAAGGCTTAACTAAGTCCCGGCACAGCTTCCGGCTGGCGGTGTTTACCAATGCACAAAAAGTCGTTTGTTACCTTCAAATCAGGTACATTGTTATATTTTTGTAGGTCATTCGACATATTTGAACGTAATTGAGGGACCCCGCACAATGACACCGGCAACTTTTAATAAGCAGGAACGGCTGAAACGCAGGAAATCCATCGAGGCACTGTTCAGGACAGGCCGCAGTTTTTCCTCTCCCCCTTTCAGGTTGTTATACAGAACTCCCGGGGAAACACAGCCTGTGCCCCTGAGGATGACTGTGGCGGTGCCCAGGAGGGCCATTAAAAGGGCGGTGCACAGAAACCTTTTGAAAAGGCGTACAAGGGAGGCCTACAGGATGCAAAACCAGGAGCTTTGTAAGAAACTTGCAAGGCGCGGGGAAGGCCTCGAAATACTATTTCTATACCAGTCAACCGAAATCGCCGATTTCAGGACAATACGGAATTCCGTCAGGATTCTGCTTTCAAGACTCTCTTCGGAAACTGAGCGCCGATGAGTTGAATTTGTTTGTCAGCTTGATTACCTTTAGGGACAAAATCCCTCAAACCAACAAATCATGAAATTCAACCGTGCTCTTTATTTTTCCCTGCTTGCCGTATTCATGCTCATCGCTGGATGCAAAAACCAGGGAAACGGATCTGATTTTGACACCCCGGAATTCAACCCACTAATCTCAGCCTTTACAAGTGGGGTCATATCTTCGGAATCCTCCGTAAAAGTAAGATTTACAAACCCATTTAAAGATTCAGTACAGCCAAATTCGCCCGTCAGGGAGGGAATCATGATGCTTGACCCCTCCGCTACAGGAATGGTCTACTATGTGGATCAACAAACCATCGAATTCCGACCCGACGGTAAGCTCAAACAAGGTACAGTCTATGATGTGAAAGTCAAACTGGGAAAGCTCTTTCCGGAAGCAACATCAAAAAATTTCGAGTTCAGATTTCATACCATTGAGCAGCACCTGAGTCTTGACCTGGCGGGATTTCGTCCCTATGAGGATTACAAGCCGGAAAACAACTACCTGTCGGGCTTTGTGAATACAGCAGATGCCGCCCTGCCCGAAGCCGTTGAAAAGGCAGTGTCGGCAACCCAAAAGAAAAAGGTGTTGGAGATGAGATGGAATCACGGTCCTGAAGGAAAGCTGCATGAATTTACCATCGACAGCATCAGGAGAGGAGAGGAGGAAATACCTGTAGAGATCAGGTATGACGGAGAATCAATAGGTTCTGAACAACAGGGAGTCAGGGAATTCATCGTCCCGGCCCTGGGGGATTTTAAGGTACTTGAACACAAACTGATCCAGTATCCTGAGCAACATGTAATCCTGAGCTTCTCAGACCCCCTGAGGAAAAACCAGTCGCTGGATGGTCTGATCAGGCTGAGTAACGATACCGACCTTAAATATATTATTGAAGGAAATACAGTGAAGGTCTATCCGAATGTGAGACAGAACGGATCCCTGGAACTCTTCGTTGAACCCGGTATTCGCAATACTGCCGGAAAGGGTCTTACCGCCGGCACAAGCATGGATATTGTCTTCGAAGAGATCAAGCCCGCTGTGGAGTTATTAGGCAATGGTGTGATCATCCCCTCTGCAGACGACGTAATATTACCTTTCAAGGCGGTGAACCTAAGGGCTGTAGACCTCAAGGTGATCCGGATTTTTGAAGACAACATCGCCCAGTTCTTACAGGTGAACGATCTGTCTGGCAACAGGGAACTCAAAAGAGCAGGTCGCCTGATCCTGAAAAAAACCATCGATCTTGTGGCTGACAAGCCGATCAATTATGGTCAATGGAATACTTTTTCCTTGAACCTGACCGAATTAGTGAAGACTGAACCGGGTGCCATTTATCGAGTGGAGCTGAACTTCAGGCAGAGTCAGTCCATGTTTCCCTGCGAAGGAGACCTGGAAGAAAAGGAGCAACTCCAGGCTGATGAAAATTTTGATGGTGTGGATCAGGAGGAAATGTCCTACTGGGATTCATACGAAAGTTATTACAGCAGCTGGGATTCTTATTATTACGAGGGTTATTCCTGGGATGACAGGGAAGATCCCTGTAAGCCAGCTTATTATGGAAAAAGAAGAGCAGCATCGAGAAATGTACTGGCAAGCAACCTGGGACTGATCGTTAAATATGGTTCAGGAAAGAAACTGAATGTGACCGTAACAGACCTCCTGGAGGCGAGAGGCACGGCCGGGGCAAATGTAAAGGTTTACAATTTCCAGCAACAAATACTTGCAGAAGCCAATGCTGACGGGCTGGGGATGGTGGAGTTTAACCTGGACACAAGACCTTTTCTTGTTGTGGCCAGTCACAATGGACAGAAGGGATACCTGAGGCTGGTTGATGGAGGAGCACTTTCCTATAGTATGTTCGACGTATCTGGTACAGTGATAAGAAAAGGAATCAAAGGATATATGTATGGCGAGCGGGGAGTTTGGAGACCCGGCGATTCGATTTACATGAACCTGATGATCGATGATCGTCAGAATCCGCTTCCCCAGGGTCATCCGGTTACATTCGAGCTGAAGAACCCCCGTGGAAAAGTGGTCAGCAAAAAGATCTCAGCCGGGAATAGTACAGGTCTGTATCCCTTCCATACCTGTACCGCTTCTGATGCACCAACAGGAAGGTATACAGTAACCGCAAGCCTGGGAGGAGTAAGCTTCAGCAAGGGGATACAGGTGGAAACCATCAAGCCCAATCGTTTGAAAATCGATCTCACATTTGATGGTGACACCATTTACCCCTCTAAAGGTGCAGTATCGACACACTTATTCGGCAAGTGGCTTACAGGTGCGACTGCCAGGAACCTCCGGGCGGTCATCGAAGTGGTGTTTAAACCCCTTGCGACCTCGTTCAGCGGATATGAAGGCTTTACCTTTACCAATCCCGCTAACCAGGTGCAGGGATATGGAACCACTTTCTGGGATGGCCGTGTTGATGATGCAGGAAGTGCCAGTTTTTCAAGACAACTGGATATCAAGGGGAATGCGCCGGGAATGCTCAGAGCCGTTTTTACAACAAAGCTCTTTGAGAAATCCGGTGATTTTAGCATCGATCAGAAATCGGTGGCATGCTCTCCCTATAATACTTATGTTGGAATCAAGACCCCCCCGGGGGATAAGCGAAACATGCTGCTGACCGACACCACCCATACAGTACAGGTTGTGACGCTTTCCCCTGGTGGTGAGCCGCTCACAAAGCTCGGGCTGGATGTGAAGGTCTACAAGCTTTCATGGCGATGGTGGTGGGATGCCTCCTATGAAAACCTGGCTTCTTATATGGGCAGTAATTACCGGACTCCCGTATTTTCAACAACAATCAGCACAAAGCGCGGCAATGGGTCCTTCGGTTTCAGGATCGATTATCCCGATTGGGGCAGGTACCTTGTGGTTGTGAAAGACAAAGGGGGTCACAGTGCGGCGAAAATTGTATATGTTGATTGGCCCGGGTGGGCAGGACGCGCGAGGAAAGGAGACCCGGATGCAGCATCAGTGTTGACTTTTAGTGCAGATAAAAAGACATACCGTGTAGGGGAGACCGCAATGATCACAATTCCTTCCTCCAACAAGGGAAGGATACTGGTCAGCCTTGAAAACGGAACGGGCGTGCTCAGGCAGGAGTGGATCACAACAAGTGGATCGGAAACAAAGTATAGCCTGAAGATCACTCCCGAAATGACACCCAATATCTATCTGTATGCCTCCCTGATTCAGCCTCATGAAAATACCGAAAACGACCTCCCGATCAGAATGTTCGGTGTCATTCCGCTGAAAGTGGAAGATCCGGACACAAGGCTGTATCCGGAAATCGAAATGCCAGACGAGCTGCGTCCGAACACCACTGTACAGGTTGAGGTTTCTGAAAAATATGGAAAAGAAATGACCTACACCATTGCAATGGTGGATGAAGGGTTGCTGGACCTTACAAGATTCAGGACCCCGGACCCGTGGTCGGTATTTTACGCGAAGGAAGCTCTTGGAGTAAAAACGTGGGACATGTATGAACATGTTCTTGGAGCTTTTGGAGGCAGGATCGATGGCATCTACAGTATAGGTGGAGGAGAAAATGAGGCGGGAGAACAGGCGAAGGAAGCCAATCGGTTTCCTCCAATGGTTCGCTTTATGGGGCCCTTTACTCTCAAGGGCAAGAGTGATGTGCACCGGATCTCTCTCCCGAACTACATTGGCTCGGTACGGACAATGGTAATCGCCGGAACAAGGGAAACAGGAGCCTATGGACACGTGGAGAAGACCACCCCGGTCAAACAACCACTGATGCTCCTTGCAACCCTTCCCCGCGTATTGGGACCCGGAGAAAAAGTTGCTTTGCCGGTGAATGTGTTTGTGATGGACGAGGGAATCAGGAATGTGAAGATCGAAGTATCTTCAAATGAGATGCTGATCGCTGAAGAGAAGAGCAAAATGGTCACATTTTCATCAACCGGCGACGAGATTGTCGACTTTATGCTTACAACACCAAAGAAGACTGGCGTTGGGAAAATACATATTACAGCGACTTCAGGAAGGCACCGGGCAGAATATGACATTGAACTGAATGTCAGGCCTTCTAATCCGCCAGTCACCAATTTTCTCACGTCAACACTCGAAGCGGGAAATAGCATGGAAGAGGAATTTGAATATGTGGGAATGGTCGGCACAAATGACCTGCTGCTGGAAGTTTCAAACATCCCCCCCGTAGATTTTGGTAGAAGACTCAAATACCTCTTGAAGTATCCCCATGGATGTATAGAACAAACCACTTCGGCAGTATTTCCGCAATTATTCCTGGCCGACGTGGTGGAGCTCGATGAGAAGGCGATTAAGAAGACCGAATCGAACGTGAAAGCAGGTATTAGAAGGCTGTCCTCCTTCCAATTGTCAAGCGGAGGCTTTTCTTACTGGCCGGGGTCCATCAGTGAATCATCCTGGGGGACCTCCTATGCCGGACATTTCCTGCTTGAAGCCAGGGAGAAAGGATATGATGTTCCGCAATCATTACTAAGGAACTGGACCCGGTACCAGAAAAAAACAGCGAACCGGTGGAGCATAGCCGGGTCAACCAATGTCTATGAGATCCGGCAGGAGCAGATCCTTCAGGCATACAGGCTATACACTCTGGCACTTGCCGGCAAACCGGAAATGGGATCGATGAACAGGTTGCGCGAAAGAACCGATCTGGTCCCAGGGGCAAAATGGAGACTTGCTGCTGCATATGCGCTGGCAGGACAAAAGGAGACCGCCTCAGAACTGGTTGCCCGGGTACCGGTTGAGGTGGATGAATACTATGATTCACGCTATACCTACGGCAGTGCAACCCGTGACAAGGCAATGATCCTGGAGGCAATGATCCTGATCGGGATGAAGGATAACGGAGGTTTGTTGTTGGAGCAGATAGCCGGGAGGCTGTCTTCTCAACAGTGGATGAGTACACAAACGACCGCCTACAGCCTGATAGCGATCGCGAAATTTACGGGCGGCAGGACCTCAGACGAACGTATCAGGTTCGAATATTCGCTCAACGGGAAACCTCCTTCTGTTGCAGAAACCGGTATGCCCATTGCACAGATTCAGTTTGAACCCGGAGATGACCCTAAAGGGACACTGAAGCTCTCCAATAAAACTGACGGCATCCTGTTCGTAAGGATCATCAATACCGGAATACCTGCCCCAGGGAATGAGAAAACCGTGAATAATAACCTGCGCGTGGACCTGTATTATGCCGATATGGAAGGAAATAAACTCTCTCCCGGGGAAATTCAACAGGGAACTGATTTTAAAGCTGTCTACAGGGTATACAATCCGGGCACCCTGGGATTTTTTAACAATGTGGCGCTGACAACAATCTTTCCATCTGGCTGGGAAATACACAATGAAAGACTCTTTTCAACATCAAGTGCGAATCAGTCATTTACCTACCAGGACATAAAGGATGACAGGGTAATGACCTATTTTTCACTGAATGGAAACGCTTCAAAAACCTTTACGATCAGGCTAAACGCTGCTTACAGGGGAAAATTTTACCTGCCCTCTGTGCAGGCTGAAGAGATGTATAAAAACGATGTGCAGGTGGTAATTCCCGGACAGTGGACCGAGGTGAAGGGTAGAAATTAATGAGCTGAAATGTACAGGATCTGGAATAAGTACAGGTATTTCTGGTTCAGCCTGATCGCTGTATTTGTCCTGTTCTGGATTTCTCTTCCAGTCAGACTATTCGATGATCCCCTCTCTACGGTGGTATATGACCGGAATGGGGAATTACTTGGGGCAAGGATCGCCGAGGATGGTCAGTGGAGATTCCCGGGCCTGGATTCAGTGCCGGAGAAGTATTCCAGGGCGGTGATCTCCTTCGAAGACAGGTATTTTTATTTTCATCCCGGCGTCAATCCTGCAAGCATGATGCGGGCGGCCCTCCAGAACATCAGGGCAGGAGAGATCCGAAGTGGTGGAAGCACGATTACCATGCAGGTGATCAGGATGTCAAGAAAGAACCGGCCGCGTACAGTGACGCAAAAACTGATTGAATCTTTTCTGGCCCTCCGGTATGAATTCTCAAACAGCAAGCAGCAGGTCCTGACCGTCTATGCAAACAACGCCCCCTTCGGGGGGAATGTGGTTGGGATTGAAGCAGCGGCATGGAGATATTTCGGGACTTCCCCAGGTGACCTCACCTGGGCCGAATCCGCTCTTCTTGCCGTATTGCCCAATGCCCCTTCGTTGATCCATCCAGGGAAGAACAGGGATCTGTTAATTGAAAAAAGAAACCGCTTGCTCCAAAAGCTAATGGAGCAAGGAGAGATCAGTGAGCAAACCTGCAGACTTTCTATGCAGGAACCCCTGCCATCTGCCCCGTTGCCACTGCCCAACTTAACTCCCCACGTCACAGACCAGGTGATGCTGGATGAACAGCGAAACCGCTTCAACTCCTCAATCAATCGCGACCTCCAGGAGAGGGTAAATGAACTGACCAATATACGGCAGGAGATACTGCGGGCCAACGAAATAGAAAACATGGCCTGTCTTGTGATGGAGGTTGAGTCAGGAAAGGTGCTGGCCTACGTGGGCAACAGCAAACTACCCGGAAAACGATCTGACGGGGAGGATGTGGATGTGGTCAGGTCTGTGCGCAGCACCGGCTCCATTCTTAAACCGTTCCTCTTTGCCGGAATCCTTGATAACGGTCGGATTTTACAAACTGCATTGGTTCCGGATGTCCCTGTAAGATACAACGGTTACGCTCCGAAAAACTACGACAGGGGTTATGAAGGAGCAGTACCTGCATATGAAGCCCTGGAAAGATCCCTCAATATCCCAGCTGTGATCATGCTGAAAAATTATGGTGTAGACCCTTTCCTGGGCCTGCTCAGGAATATAGGGTTCTCAACCTTTAAATACTCCCACGAACATTATGGACTGACACTCATTCTTGGCGGGGCTGAAACTTCATTGTGGGAACTGGCAGGTATGTACGGCAGTATGGCCAGGGTGCTCAATCACTTTAATCAGTCCGATGGAAATTATTTTGCCTCCGACTACCATATGCCCAACCTGGATAGTGATCACACACGTCCTGTTAGAAAGGATAAACAGGAAGAGGGCCTGTTGTCTGCCTCAAGTATCTTTTTAACATTTCAATCATTACTTGAGGTAAACAGACCAGAGGAATTGTCAATGTGGTATTTAATGTCATCAACAAGGAACATTGCATGGAAAACCGGTACCAGTTATGGCTTCAGAGACGCCTGGGCTGTTGGTGTGACACCTGAATATGTCGTGGCGGTCTGGGCAGGAAATGCGGATGGAGAGGGCAGACCCGGAATTTCAGGGATTACAGCAGCAGCACCACTGATGTTCGATCTCTTCAGTATACTGCCCGAAACTACCTGGTTCGAAGCTCCCCTGGATGATCTCTCAGATGCAGTCATTTGTCGCGCCAGTGGTTATCTTGCCGGGCCTTACTGCAGAATAACAGATACCATCCAGGCAGTGCCCCGGGGAATGAAATCGCGATCATGCCCCTATCATGAAATGATCCACCTCGATTCAACGGGTTCTTATCGCGTCAACAGCAGGTGCTACCCGGTGAGCAATATGATAACAAAAACATGGTTCGTTTTACCCCCGCTGATGGAATGGTATTATAAAAGACATGCTGCAGGTTATCAAGAACTGCCCCCGGTCATGGAGGGCTGCCTGGACGAGTCTGTAAAATCAATGGAAATTGTATATCCTGAATGGGACAGCCACCTGGTGATTCCTAGAGAGCTGGATGGCAGTAAGGGCAAAGTGATTTTTGAGGTGGCACACAGGCAGTCCTCTGCACGGGTTTTCTGGCACATTGATAAAATTTTTATAGGTACGACGGAAGGGACGCACCAACTTGCGGCAGATATCTTGCCGGGCAGGCACAAAATGACTGTTGTGGATGAGCAGGGAAACCAGGAATCGGTCGTCTTCGAAGTATTGAGATAAACAGAACGATGTCAATTGAGAATGATGCGCTCCCCAATGACTGTGGAGAGCTCATTCTTGGCAGCCTCCAGGTCACGGAGCCTCAACATCAGCTCCATTACGCGATCATCCTCCTTTTTCTTTTCAGCTTCACCGATTTGCTTACGGAGCTCTTCGAGCGCCATTCCGACAACGCGGAGTTTATACAGCAGCAGGGCTTTGGGCACCTCAACACCAAGATTTTCTCCCGGAAGTTCAATATAGGACTCCTTTCTTTTCCATACCTTGCTGAGTTCATATTTCGATGTAACAATATCCACTGCGAGGTCCTGTACTTCTTTATTGTCGTGAAAAGTGAAAACCCGTTCCGTGATCTCTTTCCCCGATTCTATCATCGCTTTTACATCCTCGAAGACCTGTTTGTATACCAGGTTTGTAAACTGAAGATCATCATTCTGGATCTCCCTGATGATATACTGGGCTACGTTAATATCGGCATTTTCTTCCCCGGATATTTTCAAAGCCCTGTTGCCGAATTTCAAAAGGAAATAGATGATCTCCCGCTCTTCGATCTCAGAATATACATTTTTTACAAATGAGGGAACGGTAGGTTGTCGCGGCACTTCCAGCTGATCTGGAGTGGAGGTGCGCTCCTTTTTCCAGGCCTGCTCCCTGCGCTTCTGACGGATCTTGTTTACCTCGGTATACAGTACACGCTCTTCCACATCAAGCAAGAGACTGCATTCCTTGAGATAAACCGACCGCTTGATCCCGTCGGGAATAACCGCGACAGATCGAACGATATCTGTGATCATATTTGCCCGCTTGATGGGGTCATCTTTCGTATCAGCAATGAGAACCCGGGTTTTGAAGGTAATGAAATCCTGCTCGTTTTCATTGATATACTCCGTGAACTCAGTGGCACTTTTATCCTGGGAAAATGAATCCGGATCTTCCCCCTCGGGGAAAAGGAGCACCTTGACATTCAACCCCTCCTCAAGGATCATGTCAATTCCCCTGAAAGAGGCTTTCAGTCCGGCTTCGTCACCATCGTACAGGACAGTGATGTTTTCGCTGAACCGCTTGATCAGCCTGATCTGTTCGCTCGTCAGCGCAGTTCCGGAAGAAGACACCACGTTTTCAATACCGGCCTGGTGCAGGGCGATCACATCGGTGTACCCCTCTACCAGGAAACACCTGTTATGATTGACAATGCTCTTTTTGGCCTGGAACAATCCGTACAAGACCCGGCTCTTGTGATATATATCCGATTCAGGAGAGTTGAGGTATTTCGCCGTGTTCTTGTCAGACTTCAGGGTCCGACCACCAAAACCGATGACATTTCCCGAAATTCCATGAATGGGAAAAATGATCCGGCCCGCAAACCGGTCAAATTCGTAATCCTCTTTCTGAATGGTCAATCCTGTTTTGACCAGGAACTCCTTCTTGTATCCCGCCTTCACCGCGCTGTTTGTCAGCGCCTTGCGGTCTTCCGGACTGTAACCAATCAAAAATTTCTCGATGATATCCTCCCGGAAACCTCGCTGCCTCAGGTAACTGAATCCAACGGCCTTCCCTTCAGAAGTACTGAGCTGTTGCTTGAAAAACTTTGCTGCATATTGGGTGACCGCAAGCAGACTTTCACGTTCATTTCTTTGCTGGATCTCCTCGGGGGTGAGCTCTGTCTCCTCGATATCTATGTTGTACTTGCGGGCCAGGTATTGCAGAGCCTCGGGGTAAGAAAGCTTTTCATGTTCCATGAGAAAACCAACCGCATTACCACCCTTTCCGGAGCTGAAATCCTTGAAAATCCCCTTGCTCGGAGAAACCATGAACGAAGGCGTCTTTTCATTGGTAAACGGACTCAGCCCCTTGTAGTTGGCTCCGGATTTCTTCAATGTTACAAAATCGGAAACGACATCTACAATGTCTACCGTATCAAATATTTTATTTACCGTTTCCTGGCTTATCATGTAACAATCAGTAAATCAGGGTTTTTAACATTGATTCCAACATTTAAAATTAGTTAAAGTTTCAGAAATAACCTATTTTTACGGGAAGGAGAAACAATAAGCGTTGCATAAAACCTGGCGTTCCTGGTGCGACTTAACCGAAAAAAGCGAAGAAGCCTATGAAAAGACTGGTGGTACTTTCTGGCTCTGGTATCAGTGCAGAAAGCGGGATCAAGACCTTCCGTGACCATGGTGGATTATGGGAAGAACATGACGTTACCGAAGTGGCAAGTCCCATGGCATGGGAAAAAAACCGTCCCCTGGTCATCCGGTTCTATAATGAACGAAGAAGAGACCTGCTGAAAGCGAAGCCCAATGAAGCGCACCTGGCCCTGGCCAGGCTGGAGAAAAAATTCAAAGTGGAGATCATTACACAGAATATTGATGACCTTCACGAACGCGCCGGATCAACACGGGTACTTCACCTGCACGGAGAATTAAGAAAAGCACGTTGCACAGTAAATGAAAATGATGTTTATGAGATCGATGGATGGGAACTGAATGAAGGAGATTTTTCAGAGAACGGTCATCAGCTCCGTCCGCATATTGTATGGTTTGGTGAACAGGTTCCCGAAATGGAAAGGGCAGTGCCCATTGTCAATGAGGCTGATATTCTGCTCATCATTGGCACCTCCCTGAATGTATATCCCGCCGCAGGACTGATGAATTTTTGCCGCCCGGGAACACCGGTTTATGTCATCGACCCCGGAGAGCCCGTGGGAATAGATAGCATGAATGTTACTTTTATCAATAAAAAGGCAACGGAAGGTATCGGGGACTTCATCAGGATGATCGGCCAGGAAATGAAAGGTTGATTGTATGCCTGTCCGAAAATAATCTTTTGTAATAATATTACACGCTTCATCTCAATTCTTCATATCTTTATTACGGATAATTGTAACAATATCCATTGCATTGAAACTCCACGATCAGAGAAATTGAATTGATTATCTGATCATTCAAATTTTAAACCAATGATACATACAACAACCGATTTTGTTCCGGGAAAAGAGATCGCCGAGATTCTTGGAATAGCCCGGGGAAGTACAGTCAGGGCCCGGAATATCGGGCGCGATATATTTGCAGGGCTGAAGAATCTCGTGGGCGGGGAGATCGAAGAATACACAAAATTGCAGGCAGAATCAAGGGAACAGGCGCTCCTGAGAATGAAGGAGGATGCTGAAAGACTTGGTGCCGATGCAATCATTAATATCAGGCTCGCCACCTCGATGGTAACACAGGGTGCAGCTGAGATACTGGCTTATGGAACAGCCGTGAAGTTTAAGTAATATGCCGGGGCTTGCTAAACTGATCATGATCATTGAGGGAGTCGGGCTTGTAATTGCTGCCGTTCTCCTGGTATACCTGGTCTTCAGGAGAATAGAGATCAGGAAGAAAGAGAATTTCGAGAACAGGGACAATTGAGGCGGCCTGCAGTGTACCTCAGGAACGCGACAGGCAGCCTGGTAAAATAATCCGAATGGCCATAACCGAAGAATTTGTGCCGGTAATTGAAGGAGTATCAGCACTGCTTCCAAAATATAAATCCAGACTTGAAAACCTGGAATCCGAAGTGCTCAATGCAAGAAGGAACAGCCAGGGACGTTCCATTAAGCAGATCATCGGACACATGATCGATTCTGCTTCAAACAATACGCACAGGATCGTCCATCTTCAATACAGGAGGAGCCCGGTAGATTTCCCGAACTATGCAACCAATGGAAACAACGACAGGTGGATCGCTATTCAAAAATTCCAGGATGAGGACTGGAAGATCCTCCTGGGCTTATGGGAATACAGTCATCTGCACCTGGTGCATGTGATTCGAAATATTGGAGAAGAAAACCTGGAACGAGCCTGGATAAATGCTCCGGGCCATAGCGTCACACTCCATGATATGGTGGTTGATTTTCTCCGCCACTTTAACCTGCATCTGGACGAGATCGATGAGTTGATAAACCGGTAAACATAGACTGATGGCAGATAATATCATTGAGAACCAGACTTTCGAGGGTACAGATTTTACAAGAAATCAACTTCCCGAAGGTGTTTATGAAGATTGTGAATTTTTGTCCTGTGACTTCAGTGAATGTAACCTGTCTGAGCGGGTATTCATCGGTTGCGTGTTTGAGCAATGTAACCTCGGTCTGGCCAGTCTTAAAAACACCACTTTGCAGGAAGCAGTTTTCAGGAATTGTAAAATGACCGGTACTCATTTTGAGCAGTGTAATCAAATGCTTCTCTCATTTCGGTTTGAAAGATGCCTATTGCAATTGTCCTCCTTTCACGGACTGAAGATTCCCTCTACACTCTTCAATGAGTGCAATATGCAGGAAGTCGATTTCACCGGGGCAGACCTCACAGGTTCAGTCTTTCGGAAATCAGATCTGTACCATGCAATTTTTGACAACACCATCCTTGAAAAAACCGACCTGCGAACTGCAGAAAATTTCATCATTGACCCGGAAACCAATTACATTCACAACGCAAGGGTCAGTCCTGAAGGATTACCGGGTCTTCTTTCTAAATATGAACTGAAAATAGAGTAATTACAAAAGCTGGTCAGGCTATTCTTCCACCAGAAATCTGCCGGATAAGCCAAGCAGAACAGCCGGAAATCCATGACCATCATTTGTCTTTCCCGGCAGCCTGTAACTTTGGATTTCCCTCAAAGGGCCGGGGCCTGGCGAAACATTCAGGATATTCCCCTCATTATCAATGTATTGATGGATGGCTCGTTCGGCTCTTATGGCCGCTTTTGTGTATTGACTTCCTTTCAACATTCCGGCATTCACTGCTTTTGCAATGTAATATGAGATCATGGAGGTCCCGCTTACCTCGGGTTCACTCGACTCGAAATCGAGATGCGGAAGGGTGTGCCACATGCCGGCCTCATCCTGGCGACAGAGAAGTGCATCTGCAAATTCTGCAAGAATCTCCTGAAGGCGATCATATGCTTCCGTTTTACAGGGAATACACTCCAGTGAATTTACCATACCCCTTATCAGCCAGCCCTGTCCTCTTGACCAGGCACCCGGCGAAGTTTCCAGGGTATCCTCCAGCCATCCTCGTCCCTGGCTGTAAAGTCCGCTTTGTTCATCCCTGAGCAATTGCCGGTAGATTTCAAATTGTGAAACGCACTCCTCGTAATAAGCCTCGTTGCCAGTGATCATCCCCAGCCTTGCCATACGGGAGGCATAGTCCTGGAGGTAATCTATCAGTACGGCATCCCTGCCTTCGTGATGGATGCAGATAGCCCCCTCTTTGGTCCTGCTGACCTCCTCGAACATCCTTTTACATTCGTACACATAAGGAGCAGTAAATGACACATCGTTTCTCAACAGATAAAACGCATAAAAAGGATCTGAAAATGGGATTGAATGGTACGGAACAGTGTCATCAAATTCGTAACCTCTGTTCAAGAAAAACCTTTCAATATCAGGAATATAATCTTGTTTACCTGAAATGATACTATAGGTAATCATGGCTTCAACTCCAAAATTCAATTTGTAACTGCCGTAGACGTCTTCTGAAGCATTGAAGTAATGATGTTTTTGTAAAAAATTATCGATCAGCAGGTCCGCTTCAGCATCTTCATTATTACAGGAAGACAAAAGACAGCACTGCACAATCAGCACAACAAACAATGATGTTCGAAATCTAGTTCTCAAAGGCATTTCCTTTTTCTTTCCAGGTTTCATAACCGGAAGGGAACCGGTACAATTGATTGTATCCGAGTTGTTGGGCCGCTTCGAGGAATGCATGCTCCTTTGACAGACATTCACGGGAACTGTAGACCACAATTTTCGAAATATCATACGGGATGGTATCGGTGAGCGCCTTGCCGTCATCAACCAATACAAGCTCATTGTCCAGGGTGTCAGCAACCGTCCCTGCAGGAATATTGATGGCGCCGGGAATATGACCTTCAAGCGGACCGGAGCCGTTGTACCAGCTTTCGGGCTGTACATCCACAAGGAATTGCAGCGTGTCTGTGAAGGGATGGTGGGTGTTGTACCAGTCCATAAACCCTTTGTAGGTGAGGTTCAGGGCAGCCCCGTGTTCCTGCCAGTCGTCCGGCCCTCCCTCATAAAAATATACACGGGAATAGCCCAATGCCTGGATCAGATGTGCAATATGAAAGGCAATGGTATCATTTGAGGAGGAGTAGACAATGAACGGCCACTGATCATCGTAATTGGCAGTGATCACTTTCCCCTGGTTGACCAGGTACCCGCTCGAATCCACAAGCCTTTCAAGCGGAATGTGCCGGGCAAAATCGATAAAACCTGCGTCGTAATCTTCCTGGTTTCCAAAATCAATGATGTTGATCCAGAATTCAGACCTGTAGACGGAATCAAGTTGTCCGGTCTTATATTTGATTTCAGGGAAATAGATCTCACTTAAGAAATAGACCTCCTCGTCAGGCGTCTTCAGACATGAGGTGAAGATCACCGGCAAAAGCAGAAATTGTAATTTCTTTAAGATCATGTTTCAAGTATAATAATAATCCTGATATATCAACTGATAAAGTACACCAATATTGCAGGTGAAAAAGTTTGAAAAAACACAGGATGAGTTTACGCATGCCATGTCGTATGTTTTTTCTTTTGAACAGCTGCAATGAATCATTCCTTTTGTTTATCATTTGAAAATCCCCTAATTTAACATCCCAATTTGAAGAGCTATGAAATACAAACATATATTTCTCCTGCTGCTTCTGGCATGCATTGTTCCGCTGAAAGCGCAGAAATTCCAGGGAGGAATCACGGGGGGATTGAATGCGGCAAAAATCGATGGTGATTCCCATGAGCTATACGGAAAACTGGGGTTGAATGCAGGTGGTTTTGTTGCCCGGGAAATAATGCCCGGCTTGCTCTACTGGCAGCTTGAACTCAAATATACCTCTCGGGGGAAGTACAATATTCAGAAGGACTTTCAGGGATTTATCACAGGTACAGAGTTGATCGATCTGCGCTATATCGAGATGCCCCTGTCGCTGCATTACTTTTTCAGGGAGAATTTCCAATTTGAATTCGGGTTCTCCCCCGACGTTTTGATCAAAGAGTATTATGCTGATGAAAACGGGGCGATCTCTCCCGATTATGCCAATGATCTACGCAGATTCGGTATCACGGCATTTGCCGGGATCAATTACTTTGTCATAGAACCCCTCGCGTTTGGAATACGGTTCAATTACTCGGTTTTCCCATTTTATAAATTTGAGGCGTATGCAGTGCGGTACAGGGATTCCGGGTGGTTTCATGATGTGCTGAGTCTGAATGCCAGATACTATTTTTTACGGTGATCAGGCACATGCAATCGTGGCCACAAAAACTTTTACACCCTTAATTTTCAACAACTCGCGGGCACAAGCCTCAAGTGTTGCCCCGGTGGTTACCACATCGTCGATCAATAACAGCTTCCTGTTTTCAAAGCACTCAAGTTCATCGTTGAGCTGAAACACATTTTCCACGTTTTTCCACCGAGCGATCCTGCTCTTACTGGTTTGAGAACCTGTTTTTTGTATTCTCACCAGCAATCGATCTGAAAGGGGAATGCCTGTGATTGCAGAAACTCCCCTGACAATCAGTTCACTCTGGTTATAACCGCGCTCTTTTTCTCGTGAGGGATGCAATGGAACAGGAACAAGATAATCGGCTTCAGCAAATGGTGTGCCGTTCAATACCGAGCCCAGCTTTCGTCCCAGGAATATGCCGATCTCCCTTCTGCCATTGTATTTCAGGTGATGGAGAAGGGGCTGGTACCTGGATCCTTTTTCAAACCTGACAAGGGCAGTTGCCCCCTCCAGGAGTACCCGGCCCCAGAAGATCCTGGCCACCGGATTTGAAAGATCTTTTTCATACCTGGTATATGGCATCCCGCTTTCGCACTTCAGGCACATTACCTGGCGCATCGTGTGAAGGGGGAATCCGCAAACCGGGCAATAGGAAGGGAAAAAAATACCAAACAGATCAAAGGCCCATTGTCTCATACCTGTTTATGCAGGTAAAGGCCCATTTATCGGCCTGGGGATCACTTTTTATTGACGAGCTCTTTGGTGGACAACAATCCGCAAGCGGCATAGATATCTTCTCCGCGGCTGGCCCTGATCGTAGTAACGATTCCCTGGTTATTCAGATTTTCTTTGAACTCCCTGATTGTGCTATCCGTTGAGGTGTCCAGGGGCGTATCCGGAATCGGGTGAAAACGGATCAGATTGATCCTGCACCTGATACCATCAAGTTTTTTTACCAGTTCGCGTACATGCATCGGTGTGTCGTTGAGGTCTTTGAACATGATGTATTCAAACGAAACCCTGCGTTGTCTGCCAAAATCCCACGATCGAATTTCACTGAGCACTTCATCAAGGGGGTATACCTGCTGGATGGGCATGAGTTGCTTGCGCTCCTCGTCATAGGGTGAATGAAGGCTCACGGCCAGGTGCGCTTCGCTTTTCTCTAAAAATTCCTTCATGGCAGGGATGATGCCGATGGTGGATACTGTGATCCTGCGGGGACTCATTGCAAAACCCCAGTCAGCGGTGAGGATCTCCAGGCTTTTCAATACCGCATCAAGATTGTCGAGGGGTTCACCCATACCCATGTAAACGATGTTGGTGATCTTTTCCGACTCCTCGATACTTCTTAGTTGATTCAGGATCTCACCTGCAGAGAGATTTCCCTGGAACCCCTGCTTGCCGGTCATGCAGAACAGACAACCCATTTTGCAACCCACCTGGGTCGAAACGCATACCGTATGTCTATCTTTATCAGGAATATAGGCAGTCTCAATAAACTTACCTGTTTTGGTGTTGAAAAGGTATTTCTTTGTTCCGTCAGTTGATTCCTGCATATTGACACATGCAGCCATCCCGATTGTATAGTTCTCCTTGAGCGTTTCCCGTGCTTTCTTCGACAGGTTGGTCATGTCATCGATGGACCCGGTTGGCTTTTTATATAACCAGTCTGCCATCTGATTGGCTGCAAATGCGGGAAGCCCGGCTTCGTCGGCTACTTCACTGAGTTCTGAAAGCGTCTTTCCAAATAATGGTTCCATGTCAGAAGTATATTTCAGAGATGATCTGGTTGTATGGAATCCCCCTGGCAATCAGGATATCTCTTGTCTCAACAACCATTTCGGCCCGGCCACAAAGATAGTATTTGAAATCGGATGGCAACGCGGCAACCTGCTGCAGATAGGCTGTAACACGGCCACGGAATACAGCCGGGTCATCTTCTGCCGAGCAGCACCTGGTATACTGTTCCCCAAGAGTTTCAGAAAATTCATTATAAAAATAGAAACGTTCCAGGTAGCGCTCACCGTGTATGAGGGTCTTGTTCTCATGTTGCCCAGACCGCAGCATTGAATAGAAGGGAGCAACACCTGTTCCGCTGGCGATCCACAGGGCCGGTGCCGAATCGTAAAGAAATTCACCCCGGGGCCCGGTGACCCAGATTTCATCACCCTCCGTAAGATCACATAGCCTGGGGGTCAGGTACCCCTCTTCAACAACATTGTAAAGAATCATGATCTCATGTTCCCGCTCTCCGCTGCAAATACTGTAAAGCCTGCGTGGACCCTCTTTCTCCATGCCAATGCCTATCACCTGCCCGGCCTTGAATTCAAAATCACGTTCAAACCCTAGTAAATATACGCCCTCTGCAATCTCGTCAGTGAACGAGAGAGTCTTTTTGCTCAGTTGCTGCTGCATGATGTTCTACCTGACTCCGCGGGTTTTACCGCCGTCAATGATCATGGTCTCACCGGTCACATATGACGCGGCATCCGACAACAGGAACGTTGCGGCTTTTCCGAATTCATCCGGATCACCATACCTCCCAAGCGGGATATTGTCAAAGTTGATCTTCTTTACCTCTTCTACTGTCATGCGCCATTCCCTTGAATTGATCAGGTCGAGATTCTTCAGCCGTTCTGTTCCGAAAAGACCGGGAACAAGGTTATTTACACGTATCCCATCAGAGGCCAACTGCGAAGAAAGACTCTTCAGAAGATTGGAGACACCAGATCTCATCACATTAGAAAGCAACAAATTATCAATAGGTTCTTTGATGCTAATTGAAGTGATGGTTAAAATAGAACCGCTTTTCTGTTTTCGCATCTGAGGAAGCACCTGCCTGATCATTCTTACAGTACCCATCATGGTGAGTTCGAAACCTGCAGACCATTGTGAGTCATTGAGATCATCGAATCTTCCGGGTGGAGGCCCCCCTGCATTGATGAGCAATCCGTCGATCCTGCCAAATTTGTCCAGTGTATGCTTTACCCAGGATTCAATTGTGAACGGATCTGTGACATCCATGACAGAAGGCAACACATCAACATTATAGGAGGTCCTGATCTCTGCAGCTGCGTCTTCAATGTGCTTCACACTTCTGCTGGCCATTGAGATTTTTGCCCCCTCGGCAGCCAGGTTCCTGGCTACAGCAAAGCCGAGGCCGGAACTTGAAGCGGCCACCATCATTACTTTATCCTTTAAGCCTAAGTCCATTGCAATTTGGGTTGAGTTGGTATAGGCTTAACATTGGCAGGTGAAAAATGTTTTTCATTTGGCCTTTTTAACAATCAATTTTTCCGGGGAATGGAGGCTGACAGCACATGAATGGAAATAGAAAGACGATGAAGCCGGATCCGACAGTTCCGGTTATCCGGATTTCCGGGCGGTAAGTTGCACTACAGCTGCTTCCCCCTGGTGAAATGATCCCTCATCCAGGTTCCTGACCAGGGTGTTGAGTTCGATAATTTCAAGCCGACTGAAATCATCTTTCAGTTCCTCTTCGCTGAACAGATACCCCAGGTTTCCCGGACCACCCGAATCGCGGTATATCTGGTCTTTGTGGAAACCCTCGAGGATAATGATTCCACCCGGCTCAAGGGCCTCAATCATTTTTCTGTGAAATCCGGGCCTCATTTCTGGTGGCTGGTGGGTAAAAAGCAGCCCCACAGCATTGAACCGCAGTGACCGGGGATCATATTCCTGGTAGGTGGCGATGTCATAATGGATCGTTGTTCCATTTTCCCAAGCCAGCTGCTTTGCTTTCTCACGGCCCACGACACTGCTGTCAAAGGCATGCACCTGCCAGCCGATAGATGCACCATAGACGGCATTTCTGCCCTCACCCTCACCCGGTAGCAATAAACTACCAGGATTCAGTTGGTCGAGTTTGCTTTTAAAATATGCATTGGGCTCCCTGCCATATACATATTCGTTGGTGTTGTATCTTTTATCCCAGAAATTTTCCATGTCAGATCATAAACGGCACCGGCAAGTCATTTGAAAACCTGTGCAATACGCTTGCAAAAATAGTTCGAATCGGGCGAAGTACAAGCAATGCCCCCCAATAATATCACGTTTTCCCGAATGAGCAAGTTCCAAAGGATTTCATCCAGGAAGAGACGCTATACCTCGGGAGGTGCTTCACCCGGTTCCCAGAGTTCGATCTTTCTGCCCTCCGGATCCAGGATCCAACCAAATTTTCCGTAGGAATAGGTTTCAATTTCACCCACCGTCTGCACACCCTCTTGCTTCAACGCCTCCATTAACTTCTCAAGATTCTCAACCCGGTAGTTGAACATGAAATCCTTCCCGGAGGGTTCGAAATAGTTGCTTTCATTTTCAAATACGCTCCAGGCTGTGAAACCCTTTATTTCAGGATTCTCGGCGTCCAGCCAACTGAAACCGCCTCCATATTCTCCTGATTCAATTCCCAGGTGCCTGGCATACCAGGCTTTGGTCTGTGCGGAATCCTTGCTTTTGAAGAACACTCCGCCAATACCGGTTACTCTTTTCATAAAAAGATAACCCAGAAAAGCCCCAATTGTTGATCTCCCCACCAGTCTGACAGGTATAAATGTCTGTTCAGCAAGCAGGTTGAAATGCGCTGTACGAGGATGAATGCAGGAACCAAAACGGAGCATCATTGAATCATGTCCTGCTCTGTCTGCCGTTCTTCAAATTTTGAGATCACAACAGCACCCACACTGTCACTGTATACATTCACCGTGGTCCTGAACATATCCAGGATCCTATCCACTGCCAGGATGATCCCGATGCCCTCCAGGGGCAGGCCTACAGCATTCAGAATAATGGTCATCATCACGAGTCCGCTCATGGGAATGCTTGCTGCACCAATAGATGCCAGTACGGCCGTGATCACAATCAATCCCTGCTGTGCCAGGGTCAGGTCAAAGCCATAAACCTGGGCAATAAAGATGGTGGCCACACACTCATACAGCGCGGTTCCATCCATATTGATGGTTGCACCGATGGGGAGCACAAAGCCGGCGGCTTTTTCTGATGCCCCGGAGTGTTCTGTTACCGCCTTCATTGTGAACGGGAGGGTCACAATGGTGGAACAGGTTGAAAAAGCGGTGAGCAGTGCAGTGATCATTCCCTTGAAATGTGTCACCGGGTTTGTTTTTCCGACAAACCACAGAATCAATGGCAGGGTGATGAAAAAATGGATCGAAAGTGCAGCGAGGACCACCAGGAAATGCCCGCCAAGGGGAATAAATGCATCAAATCCGGTTTCTGCAACGATGATCGCAACGATCCCGAACACACCGACGGGGGCAGTCCAGATCACGAACAGGGTGAGCTTCATCATCGCTTCAAATCCCGCCTGGAAAATGTCACCCATCAATACGCGTTTCTTTTCCTTTAGCTGGGTCACGAAAAATCCAAACAGGATGGAAAAAAAGATGACCGGCAATACATCCCCCCTGGCCATCGACTCAAAAATGTTTTTTGGAATGATATCCATCAAAAGCTCTCCCAGTCCCTTTTGAACCACACCAATCGTATCCGGATCAGCCTCCAGTCCAAGGTTCGCCCCCATACCAGGCTTGAAAAAATTGACCAGTATCTGGCCAGTCAGGATTGCCAGCACACTGGTTGTCAGGTAATAAACGATGGTTCGCACAGTAATCTGTCCCACGCCTTTTGATGACCCGACTTTGATCACGGCGCTGACGATCGAGGTGATCACAAGTGGCAGAATGGCCATCTTCAACAGGCGCAGAAACAGCTCCTTCATTGGGGTGGCAACCGGAACAATGGTGTCCCCCCATATCCATCCTGCCAGGATCCCGAGGAAAAATCCGGCAAAGATCAATAGGGTCAGTCTGTATTTACCGCTCTTCATGAAATTTGCGCTCAATTAAGAAAACATTGAACGAATCTACAAAAAATCGCCACAATTCGTTATGCTGAATATGACCGGACAGGGTGGATCGACCCACCGCCATTTAATTTTTAACAGGCAATGATCAACCGTATATTGGTCCCAGGATCGGGATACTTATGAACTTTCATACAAAATAGCTTCCCGGTTCCTTCACTATTCACTTACAATCTGTTATTTTTGGACTCAAACAAGAAGACCTTGGCCGATACTCCGAAGAAAGCTGTTGAAACACCCTTGATGAAGCAGTACTATGCCATCAAGTCGAAACATCCGGATGCAATCCTGTTGTTCAGGGTGGGTGATTTCTATGAAACCTTCGGCGAGGATGCAATACGCGCAGCCGATATCCTGGGAATCACGCTCACGCGACGCGCAAATGGTGCGGCATCGTTTGTGGAACTTGCCGGCTTTCCCCATCATGCACTCGATACCTATCTTCCCAAGTTGGTAAGAGCAGGCCAGCGTGTCGCAATCTGTGAACAGCTGGAAGATCCCAAAATGACCAAGAAAATCGTGAAGAGAGGGATCACGGAACTGGTTACACCCGGGGTTACCACCAACGAGAACGTATTGGAACACAAGGAAAATAATTTCCTTGCAGGACTCTACATGGAGGACAATATGGCAGGAGTCTCCTTCCTGGATATTTCTACGGGTGAATTCCTGACAGCGGAAGGGAATTTCGATTACATCGACAAACTGCTCAGCAGTTTTGAGCCCAAGGAGGTCCTTATCCAGAGGGGGAAGATCTCCTGGTTTGAAGAAAAATTCGGAACAGGCTATTACACCTATCCAATGGAAGAATGGGTGTTTACCGAAGACAATGCCCAGGACAAATTGCTGAGGCACTTTAAAACCAAAAACCTGAAAGGCTTTGGCGTACAAAGGCTCAAACACGGTATTATCGCCAGTGGAGCCGTCCTCCAATACCTCGAACTTACACAGCATAACCGAACCGGTCACATTACGGGCCTGTCGAGGATCGAGGAGGACCACTATGTATGGCTGGATAGGTTCACGCTCCGCAATCTCGAAGTATTCCAGGCACTGCATGAAGGAGGGAAAACGCTTCTTCAGGTAATGGACCAGACTGTTTCTCCCATGGGTTCACGCCTGCTGAAAAGATGGCTCGCACTCCCCCTGAAAGACATCCTGCTGGTCAGGGAGCGACACAACCTTGTTGAATATTTTATTGAAAACGAGTCATTTGCAGAGGACCGTGAAGACAATATCCGGCAGGTGGGAGACCTGGAGAGAATCGTCTCCAAGATTGCAGTTGGAAAAGTGACACCGCGGGAGATCGTTCAGCTTAAGAACGCACTTGCAGCCATTGAACCACTGAAAAGGGCCTGCCGTGAATCCGGGCTTCCTGCCCTGAAACGAATCGCTGAGCAGATCAACCCCTGTACATCAGTGAAAGAACAAATTGAAAAAGAGATCAACCCTGATCCACCAAACCAGGTGAACAAGGGAAATGTGATTGCCAAAGGGGTGTCCGAGGAACTGGACGATCTGAGACACATCATGCATTCGGGGAAAGATTATCTGACACAATTGCAAAAACGGGAAATTGACAGAACAGGGATCTCAAGTCTGAAAATCGCATTTAACAATGTGTTTGGTTATTACATCGAAGTCCGGAACACCCATAAAGACAAAGTTCCTGAAGACTGGGTGCGAAAACAGACCCTTGTAAGCGCCGAGCGCTATATCACCGAAGAGCTGAAGGCATATGAACAAAAGATCCTCGGTGCCGAGGAAAAATCCCTCGTACTTGAAGCAGAAATTTTTAACAAACTGGTGACAAGTCTGACCGAGTACCTCCAGGCCATCCAGCTGAATGCCTCGCTGATCGCCAGGCTGGATGTCCTGATGTCATTTGCTAAAATTGCGAAGCAGCATCACTATGTGAAACCCGAACTCAAGGATTCAACCATCATCAATATCAAGGAGGGCCGACATCCGGTGATCGAACAGCAACTTCCTGTGGATGAAGAATATATTTCCAATGATGTGGTCCTGGACAATGAAGAGCAGCAGGTGATCATCCTGACAGGTCCCAATATGTCAGGAAAATCAGCACTGTTGAGACAGGTGGCTTTGATTACCCTGATGTCGCAGGTGGGTAGTTTTGTTCCGGCAGCAAGTGCAAGGATCGGGTGGGTTGATAAAATATTTACACGGGTCGGCGCCTCCGACAATATCTCCCTGGGAGAATCCACCTTCATGGTGGAAATGCTGGAGTCTGCCAGTATCCTGAACAATCTGTCCGACCGGAGCCTGGTGATTCTCGATGAGATCGGTCGGGGTACCAGCACATACGATGGGATCTCAATCGCATGGGCCATGGTGGAGTACATTCATGAACACCCGAAATGGAAAGCCAAGACATTGTTCGCGACACATTACCACGAGCTTAATGAAATGGAAAACGTATTTGGCAGGGTAAAGAATTACAACATTTCCATACGCGAGCTTGAGAAGAAGGTCATATTCCTGAGAAAGCTGGTTCGTGGCGGAAGTGAACACAGTTTTGGAATCCACGTGGCGGAGATGGCCGGGATGCCAAAGAGTGTGGTCAAAAGAGCCAATGAGATCCTTATTGAGCTTGAAGCTGGGAGCAGTGGGGAATCCGGGACAGAAGGCCGGATCAGTAAACCCGTGGGTGACCTTGGAGGAAACAGGGAAGGCATGCAGATGAGCTTTTTTAACCTTGATGATCCGGTCCTGAAACAGATCCGGGACGAGATCGCAAATACGGATGTCGATAATCTGACTCCGGTTGAGGCCTTGAATAAGCTGAATGAAATTAAAAAATTCATTGGATTGAAGAAATAGAAATTATTAATTGGAATTTTATGAAAACCAGGATCGTTTTTATCATATTATTGTTGTTGGCAGGCACCTTTGGTACAAACCTGGATGCCCAGACAAGGGCTCATGAGATCAATGAAAAGCTCGGCAGGGGGCTCAACCTGGGGAATACATTTGAATCGCCCAGGGAGAACAATTGGGGATTCAGCATGAATGAGAGATACATCAGGATCATCGCTGAACAGGGCTTCTCTCACCTGAGGATTCCCATCAGGTGGAATGATTACGCATCTGAAAATCCGCCTTATACCATCGAACCCTGGTTCCTGGATACCATTACGAAAGTGGTGGATGCGACCCTTGATAACGGCATGTATGCCATGATCAATATGCATCATTATGACGATTTCAATGACAATCCCGACAGTGAACATCGTACACGCTTCCTGGCGATCTGGAAACAGATCTCCGAAGCATTCCGGGAGTATCCCGACAGCCTGCTGTTTGAGTTCCTGAATGAGCCACATCAATTAATGGTCTCTTCAAAATGGAATGAGATCTACCAGCAGACCCTGGACACAGTCAGGATCGATAATCCAACCCGGATTTGCGTGGTCGGTCCTCCCGACTGGAACGGGGTTGGAAGTGTGGACAAGCTGGAATGGACCGCTGATACCAATATGATCCTGACTGTTCACTATTATAACCCGTTCAATTTCACCCACCAGGGAGCCAGCTGGGTGGGGACTCAGTCACAGGATTGGCTGGGAACAACATGGGACAGTACAGCGTCAGAGCGGCAAACGGTGATCAATGAATTCTCAAAGGTCCGGGCCTATTCTGAGCTACACAATGTGCCGGTACATGTGGGAGAGTTCGGTGCATACTCGGCAGCGGATAATGCTTCAAGGGCAAGGTGGACCGCATACTGTGCGCGGACCTTTGAGTCCTTCGGGTTTAGCTGGGCATACTGGGAGTTCCAGGCAGGGTTCGGGGTTTTTGATCCCGTGGAAGACATATGGAGAAATTACCTGCTGAATGCACTCACCGAACATATCGACCCATACTCGGTTCCCCCGGATCCATGGGACATTCGAAACGGGGACTTTCACAACGGACTGGCCGGATGGACTCTGGATGTTCGGGGAGAGGCCGAAGCCTCAGCCGACACGTCTGATGGAGAAGCAGTGATCGAGGTCCCGGTGGTGGATGGGACCGATTGGCACGTGCTATTGACCCAGGCAGGCATGAACCTGATACAAGGTGGTGAGTACAGGTTGTCATTGAAAGCTGAGGCTGACGAACCGGGAAAAATCATAAAGGCTTACTTCGGGAAAAACTCCGATCCATACAATGTGTATACCAACTACGAAACATTCAATCTGACGAATTCCCTGGGATGGTACAGCTTTACTTTTACAATGGAAGAGCCGTCCGACAATGATGCCCGGTTTTCTCTGATCCTGGGTACAGATCCCGCCACATTTTACCTGGACAGCATCACGCTGGATCAACTTTCTGTTCCGGTCCTGGTTGAAGAGATCACGATTGAACCAGCTTCGCCACGGATAGAGATCAAGGGTGGCTCTGTGCAACTTTCTGCCGGCATTTTACCTGGAGATGCAAATAATCAAGCGATTACCTGGGAGGTAGTAAGCGGTCAAAACCTCGCGGCTGTTGATCAAATCGGACTGCTCACCGCAACAGGGGTGGGCGATGGTAATGTGCGTGTACGAGTATCTTCAATGGATGGTTCCGGAGTATCTGCTGAGATCATTGTTACAGTTACAAATCAACTGCAGGTAGAATCCATTGACCTGATTCCATCGCGGACAGAGATTGATAACAGGATGGGATCGGTGTGGATCTATAGCGAGGTTGCCCCCTCCAATGCCTCGAATAAGACATTGAACTGGGAACTCATTTCAGGCAGTTCCATTGCAGAAATTTACCAATCAGGCATTTTGAATGCCCTCGGAACCGGCGATGGAAATGTTGTTATAAGGGCCTCTTCAAAAGACGGTTCAGGCGTTTCATCGGAAGTTACAATATCAGTGATAAACCAGGTATTTATCGAGCAGGTTCAGATACAGACAGCCGTCACTTCGATTACTGAGTTAAAAGGATCACTTCAACTGACAGCCTACGTATTGCCGGCGAATGCATCCAAAAAGGAAATTGCCTGGAGTATAGCCGAAGGAAAGGATCGAGCTGTTGTGGATCAAACCGGCCTGGTCAGTGCAACAGGGAATGGCAATGGGTTGGTCACCGTTCGTGCTGCCGCAAATGACGGATCCGGGATCAAGGATGAGGTCGAAATCACCCTGTCCAACCAGGGAACCGGAATCGGATCATCGTCCTATGATTCATTCAGGACCTGGATCAGGGATGGATTACTTTATATCAGCACCAGTCCATCAGAAAAACCGGGAAAGGTAGTCCTGTTTACAATAGACGGAAAAAAGATCATTGAAAAGCAGATATCACCTTTTACTTCCATGGAAAAGCTCCCCGTGGCTCATCTGGAAGGTGGCATTTATCTTCTTATGCTTCAAAAAGACGGACAAATCCATACACACAAAATCAGTTACGATAAAAAATAGCCTCGTTTTCTCATAATTGTATCCACGAACAGATTACTGCAGCCGCCCGGCGCCATTTGGTGCTTCGATGCAGGACAAAAAAAAGACGAGCAGATAATGCTCGCCTTAATTTATTAGTCGAAGCCCCCTCTCTTAACTCTCCACTCTTAACTCTCCACTCTTAACTCTATAAGTACCCGAAGCCGGAATCGAACCGGCACGGCCATTGCTGGCCACTGGATTTTAAGTCCAGCGCGTCTACCAATTATTCGTGGCTCCTTTGTCGCCCCTCATGAGCTCGTCGGCTGGCGCCTCCTCGGTTCCGCCATTTGGTGCTTCGATGCAGGACAAAAAAAAGACGAGCAGATAATGCTCGCCTTAATTTATTAGTCGAAGCCCCCTCTCTTAACTCTCCACTCTTAACTCTCCACTCTTAACTCTATAAGTACCCGAAGCCGGAATCGAACCGGCACGGCCATTGCTGGCCACTGGATTTTAAGTCCAGCGCGTCTACCAATTCCGCCATTCGGGCTATTGCCTTGTTGAAACTGGCATGGCAAAAATAAAGCTTTTATGCGGATAAAAAAACCACCCCCCGTCTCCGGGAGGTGGTAAAAAGTGTGAGCGGGAAACCGGACTCGAACCGGCGACCTCGACCTTGGCAAGGTCACGCTCTACCAACTGAGCTATTCCCGCAAATATGTCAATGATTCAAAAAGCGATTGCAAATATACTATCCAATTTTGATTTCTGCAACCATTTCATGAAAGAATGGTTTTGCCGAAAAAAGACTATTCGATACTGATCTGCCGGGAAACAAAGAGGTTCTCTCCCCTGATCAGCAACAGGTAAGTACCAGGAACTGCGACGTGGCGGTTGATTGGGCTGTTGATCACCCGCTTCCCAGCTTCCACACTCCCTTTATACAAACGATTAACAAGCTTCATATCAACAGAGTACAGATCAATGCTGATGGTGTTTGATGTGGGCAGGTCAAGTATAATATTCAGATGGTCACCGGCCGGTACCGGGTAGATACGGATATCCACGGTAACTTGTTGAGGATTGATTCCGATGACATCTTCCGGGGTATAGACCAGTTGCATGTTTGTGAAATAGGCTTCATCGGGAGGTGATACCGTTACCTCATCCCCTGCCTTAGTGAACTCGATCCCGGTAAGCGGACCCTGTTTATGTGCAGATGTATACTCGACCATTACACTGTAAGTTCCATCGGATACAACGGCCCCTTCCACATCCGTGCAATTCCAGGAAACCGAATGCGTCTGGTGGTCTGAGAGCGTTGCGCCGGTGATCGCATCAGTTGTATTTCCAGAAGTTACCTCGTTCCAGGTATATAAATAACCTTTGCGTTTATCACCTCTCAATTTCAATGTTTTTACAAATGAGCCTGAACCGTCTTCAACCCAAATCGCAAGTACATGTTTTGGGGAGAATGTTTCATCATTGGGAAGCGTAGTGATATCAATATCAACTGTACCCGGGTTTTGCTGTCCGTAAAGAGGAAGGCCCAGGATGATCGTAATTAAAAACAACAGGTTTTTCATATGGCTTTAATTTTTATCTTTAAATCTAATCAAATAAGTGAAATCAGTGGATACAAAGGATCTTTTTAACAATTCTCAAGGAGGTAGTCCCATATGCTTTTTTTTGAACCAACTGTTCATCCCCTGCTGAACAACAGCGGAAATAGCTGTCAATAAACATACCATCACCACGGGACCCTTTGTAATTTTGTCTCCTCATCACATTTAAAAACCGCAAGATGGCAAAATTCACAAAAGAAGACGCATTGAACTATCACAGTGCCGGGCGTCCCGGAAAAATCGAAGTTGTACCAACCAAACCACACAGTTCTCAGCAGGACCTGTCCCTGGCATACTCGCCGGGTGTGGCTGAACCCTGCCTGGAAATCCAGAAGAATCCGGAAGATGCGTACAAATACACAGCGCGCGGAAACCTGGTGGCAGTGATCTCCAATGGCACAGCTGTTCTCGGACTGGGAGATATTGGCGCAATGGCAGGGAAGCCTGTGATGGAGGGGAAAGGACTGCTTTTTAAGATATTTTCAGATATCGATGTCTTTGATATCGAAGTGGACCGGCATGATCCTGCAGAATTCATTGAGACGGTCAAAGCAATTTCTCCAACTTTCGGAGGAATCAACCTGGAGGACATCAAAGCGCCTGAATGTTTTGAGATAGAAGAGACCCTTAAGAAGGAGCTGGACATCCCCGTCTTTCATGATGACCAGCACGGAACAGCGATCATATCTGCAGCAGGACTGCTGAACGCGCTGGAACTGGTGAACAAGAAGATCGGTGAGGTGAAGGTGGTTGTGAATGGCGCCGGGGCTTCGGCAATTTCCTGTGCAAAACTCTATATCTCTCTGGGAGTCAAATCCGAAAATGTACTCATGTGTGACAGCAGGGGAGTGTTGAACACCAAACGTAAAGACCTGAATAAATACAAGGCTGATTTTGTCAGGGACACGAATGCCGAAACACTTGCGGATGCTATGAAGGACGCTGATGTATTCCTGGGTCTTTCTGTGGCTGATGTGCTGACAGCGGAGATGTTAAAATCAATGGGCCCGAATCCCATCGTATTCGCCATGGCAAACCCCAATCCGGAAATTGCATACGAAAAGGCCATGAAGGCAAGAAAGGACCTCATCTTTGCAACAGGCAGATCAGATTATCCCAATCAGATCAACAACGTACTCGGATTTCCTTTTATCTTCAGGGGAGCATTGGATGTAAAGGCAAAAGCGATCAATGAAGAAATGAAAATCGCTGCAGTACATGCACTGGCCAACCTCACAAAAGAAGATGTGCCGGAGACTGTAAATAAGGCCTACAGGACGCAAAACCTGTTTTTCGGTCATGATTACATTATTCCCAAGCCACTGGACCCAAGACTGATCTACCATGTTGCCCCTGCCGTGGCAAAGGCTGCAATTGAAACAGGTGTGGCACGTACCAAAATAGAGGATTGGGACAAGTACAAGGAGGAGCTGCGCAAAAGAATGGGACTTGATAACCAGCTGATCCGTGAAGTGATTTCCAAGGCAAGATCCAATCCAAGAAGACTCATCTTCAGTGAGGCCGACAACTACAAGATGCTGAAAGCTGTGCAAACAGTTAAAATGGAAGGTATCGCCGAACCGGTCCTGCTCGGTGACAAGGAAAAAATACAGGAGTTAATACGGGAATATCGCCTTGATCTGGAAGATATAGAGATCATCGAACAAAGAAGTACGGAGGCGAAAGAATTACGTAAGAGATACGCACAGCGATTGTTTGAAAAGCGAGCCCGAAAAGGAATGACCTATGATGATGCACTTTCCAATATGTTCCAGCCCAACCATTTTGGAATCATGATGGTAGAGATGGGGGATGCCGACGCGTTCCTGTCAGGTTTCTCCAGTAAATACGCCGACGTGATCCGGCCGGCGATCCAGATTACAGGTACAAACAATGAAAAAAATCATGTGGCCGGAATGTATATTGTCCAGACAAAGAAGGGCACTTACTTTTTTGCCGACACAACTGTCAACATCCAGCCATCTGCCCAGACCATTGCCGACACGACACTGCTGGTTGCAGAAACAGTCCGCCAATTTAATATTGAACCCGTGATCGCCGTGGTCAGCTATTCAAATTTTGGCTCAATCAAGGGGACCAGTCCGGAAAGAGCCAGGGAGGCGGTCAGGATGCTTCACCGGGAACACCCCGACCTGGTTGTTGACGGAGAAATGCAAATGAACTATGCACTGAATACGGAACTACGCACCAGCAAATATGGGTTTAATAAGCTTGGGAACAGGGAGGTGAATACGATCATATTCCCCAACCTCAGTTCCGGGAACATTGCATACAAAATGATGCAGGAGATCGGGGCAGCAGAAGTAACCGGACCCCTGCTTCTTGGTATGGGAAAACCGGTACATATCCTGCAGATGGAAGCCTCGGTAAGGGAAATCGTTGACATGGCCGCCTTTGCAGTTGTGGATGCCCAGCACCAGCAATCAATGAAATAGAACTTTTTTCTTATATTTAAAAAAAAGTGAAGTTCATGACATTTCCAAAGATCGAAGCAGCAAAGATCAGGACGCTTTCACTGGAGGCTTTCAGGGAAATGGATTATTATGCAGTCAATAATTATCACCTGCCGGTAGAATTGATGATGGAGAGTGCCGGACTTCAACTTGCCAGGCTTTCGGCAACTGTGGTTGATCCCGGGGCATCCATACTGGTGGGTGTCGGACCGGGAAATAACGGCGGGGGAGGCCTTGTGGCTGCCAGGCGGCTTGAAGCCTGGGGGTACCGTGTGCATATTCAAATGCCCATCTCAACAGGACATCAGCTGATCCGGGACCAACTTAGCAGAACCATTTCCTATGGCGTTGAAAAGGTGGTTGAGGATGAATACGACCTGATACTGGATTGCTTCTTCGGATTTTCACAACGTTTGCCCCTCCCGGAACAGATCACATCGATGATCAGACGGATGAACGGGATGAAGGCAGCAAAGATTTCGTTGGATATTCCCACGGGAATATCAGAGAATGGAGACCATGGGCGCTTTAAAGCCGATAAAGTGCTGACCGTCGCTGCTCCAAAAACAATCCTGCTGAATCATATTGATGAGTATGACCTCTATATTGCTGATGTGGGAATACCCTCGGAGGTGTACGTGCGGAATAAGATCGATCATATGCAGCTTGGATTCTCCAGGGACCAGATCATACAACTGGTATAAAAAAACCCTCCGCTGCTGCGAAGGGTCTTCCACTAACTAAAACTACGAACTAACCATCGTTTCCTGCTATTATTAACCTAATTTTTAATTGGAATAATCCTTGAGGGATTCCATTAGTTTTTTGCGGGTAAAGAATATTCTGCTTTTTACAGTTCCGATCTTTAACCCCAGTTTTTCTGCAATCTCCTTGTATTTGTAACCTTCCGTATGCATGAGGAAAGGAACCTTCAACTCGTCCTGCAGGGCATCAATGTGCTTGCGGATCTCCTTGTGTTGAAATGTGGAATCTGGCTTGATGTTGGCCGATTCCTTGGTGTTGTTTAAGTAATAAAGATCCTCGGTCTGATCAACAATGGTATTCTGCCTGACTGCCTTCCTGTAATTATTGATGAAGGTGTTCTTCATGATCGTATAAGCCCAGGCCTCGAAATTTGTAAACTCAATGAACTTATCCTTGGATGACAGTGCCTTTACATATGTTTCCTGGAGAAGATCCTTCGCAGCTTCCCTGTCCGAAGTGAGACTCAGTGCAAATCTCTCTAAACGATCCTCCATGTTGATCAGCCTTGTGTTAAACTCCATTGTTGTCATAATTATTTAGTTTAAGAGTATTTCTGATTTCAAATGTTTAACAAATCTAAGGATTAGTTGAACACAATGCAAGTTTTGAAATCACATAAAGGTCTGAAAAAGACGTTATTCTAAATAAGCAGTCACCCCCAAAAGGCTTGTGAATAAAGGAAAAAAGGAGGCATAAGTCTTTATATTTCTAAATTATATAAAAACATCATTTTGTTTAGGTTCAATGATTTTTTGTTTAACAGAAAGGGGGGGGATATAAAAATTCCATCACTCTTACACCTTTTTTTAAAAGATGAATAGCTCTGTATTCGGAAGAGATCGCACTTAATCTTCGATCTTCTTGATATAATCCTGGAGGTCTTTGACGCTTTTCAGGTGGAAATAGTTCTTCCCGAAGTAATCGGGGCCATCATTGAGATATCCTGCAAAATAAAGAATCCTTTTGTCGGGATAGGCTCCACCAAGGTCTTTCAGGTAAGTAATAAAATCGAATTCAGTCTGCGGCACCGTGGAGGACACCAGGATATGATCAAAATTCCTGGCTGAGCCCGTGGCAAGAACATCTGAATAGGGAACTGATTGTCCCAGGTAGATGACATCATGCCCTGCCTCTTTCAGCAGGTAGAGCGCAAACAGCAAACCGATCTCGTGCCACTCTCCCTCGGGCAGGAAAAGAAGGAACTTCTGTGCCCTGGGATTAAATACATGGGAAAAATTATCAACTGCAGAGATGATCTTCTGGCGAATCAGGTTGGAGACAAAATGCTCCTGTGCGGGACTGACATCTCCGGCCATCCAGAGTACACCGATCTTTTCAAGGAAGGGGTAAACCACGTTGATGAAAGCGGCAGTAAATCCGTACTTGGAGATGGTTTTGTTGACGATGGAGTTAAATTTGATCTCGTCCATATCGATCATGGATATGATCAGTGAGTCAATCGTATTTTCAAGATTTGGATTACTCCTTGCGACGCGGAGGATCTCCTCTTTCATCTCCTTATCGCTCAGCCTGGCAATATTGGATATTTTGATGCCATGCCTGTTCAGCATAGCAACATTCAGAATCTTCTTTAACTCCTGGTCTGTATAATACCTGATATTGGTAGTGGTGCGATAAGGTTCAATAAGGTTGTATCTCTTCTCCCATATTCTGATCGTATGCGCCTTAATTCCTGAAAGGCTCTCCAACTCCTTTATTGAATATACTGCCATCTGTTCCTCATTGTTAATTTCAGATTACACCAGCAAAATAACAAGTAAGAAGCTATTATTGTTTATACTTGCTCAGAATTTTTTAAACAAATCAGCGCTTTTTAACCAACATGAGGCCGTCGCGGATCGTCAACATTACATTTTCCACCCGGGGATCTTCCTGAACTATAGAGTTGAACTCATGTAACTTAGCTGATGAGCTGTCACCCGTTGGAACCGAGGTCACTTTTCCACTCCACAACACATTGTCGGCGATCAGATATCCCCCGTTATTTAACAAATGAATGCTTTTTTCATAGTATGACGGGTAGTCTTCTTTGTGGGCATCAATAAAAATCAGGTCGAATTTCTCTTCCATATTCCCCATCGCCTCCAGCGCATCCCCGATCACCAGCTCCGTCTTATGCTCAATGCCTGCTTTCCTGAAAAACAGGCTGATCATCTCTTCAAGCTCCTCATTCACCTCTAAAGTGACCAGCTTCCCGTTCTTCTGCAATCCCCTGGCCAGGCAATAGGCCGAGTACCCTGTAAAAGTTCCGATCTCCAGGATGCGGGAAGGACGGATCATCTGACTGATAAATGACAGGAACTGACCCTGTACCTTTCCAGAAATCATCTGCGGATAAACGGTCTTCAGGTGCGTATTCCTGAATAATTCCTGCAATACCGGGTCCTCTTCAGATGTATGATCCTCTGCGTATCTCAGTATGAAATCGGGAAATTCAAATGTGTTCATTACATGTAGATCAATGTGTTCAGGTTGGCAGGATCAAGTACCTCATTTGCGACATCCAGGAGCTTTTCCGCTGTCACCGTGTCAAGTTTCCGTGCAATTTCCGGCAGACTGTCAACGCGGTTGTAGAGCAGGTAGCTCTTGGCCATGCTCATCATCAGGTGCTCACCGTTTTCCGAGGAGATGGCGATCTGACCAAGCAGTTGACGGCGGGCAAAATTCAGCCGCTTTTCCTGGATAGGTTTGCTTCTAAGCTTCTTAAGTTCACCGCGAGTCACCTCGAGACTTTTCTGAAAACGGTCCTTATCACAGCTAAAGTAAATATTGATAGCCCCACTGTCGGTATACGGCAGGTAATGTGACTCAGCACTGTAGGAGAAACCTCGCCGTTCACGGAGTGCCATGTTCAACCTGGAATTCATTCCCGGTCCGCCAAGAATATTATTCAGCAGGTGCAAGGCGATCCTGTCATCATGCCGGTAGGAGTATGCCTGTCCGGAAATTACACAATGTGCCTGGAATGTGTTCCGGGCAACCTTCAGTTTTTTCCCGCCGGATGGTTCCGGAACCTCCCTGGAACGAGTCCTGGATCGTTCTGGAAGATCATAAAAATACCGCTCCGCATAACGGGATAGTTTATCAAAGGGAATGTTTCCCACCGCACACAGCACGATCTCCGCTGTGGCATAGTTTTCATTCCTGAATTTTTCCACAAGGCCATTCCTGAAACGGTGCAACGACTCCCTGCTGCCCAGGATGTTCCTTCCGATGGGATGTTCAGGAAACAGCAACTCCTCTGCGTGGTCGAAGATCAATTCCGACGGCGTATCCTCGTAAGTCTGTATCTCGCTCAGGATTACTTCGGTCTCCTTGATCCGCTCTTTCTCTTCAAACAGGGAATTTACAAAGATGTCCTGGATCAACTCGATGGCTTTCCTGGCATCATCTTTTAAAAAAGTTGCATATATAGCGGTCTCCTCTTTCGTGGTATAGGCATTGACCTCCCCACCCACATCTTCCAGCCGGGAGATGATCTGGTAAGCCGAACGTTTCCTTGTCCCCTTGAAAAACATGTGCTCCATGAAATGGGCCAGCCCATGTTCATCCGGATGTTCATCCCTGGTACCGGTATGCACCAGCAGACCGAAATGAGCCACCTCCGAATGATTACGGTGATGGATCAGCCGGATGCCGTTGGGCAAACTGGTTGTATTGTATTCCATTTGCATCGTTGGCGCAAAAGTAGAGGTAATTCTCCTACTTTTTAATAAGTTTAACATGAAATCTTCCGGCAGATGTCTGAATAACGGCTGGCTATATTCAGGGAATTTCCCCTGATATCGCATGGACCTTGATTTTCAATAACTACTCTGCCGATACTTTAAAATAGATCCCTGGCATGCCGGGTGTCTCGATCACGACGATGAAAAGGGCTGCCTGCATATTGGATACATCTACACGCACATGACCATCGTATGGAGGAATTTCCACCTGGCTGATCACTTTCCCGGTAATTGAATAGACATGCAAACGCCTTGCGGCTCCCTTAGGCTGTATTCTGCAATGGATATGACCGTTGGCGTACCAGCCCCATGCCTGCAATATTGTTTCACTCTTCGCTCCATCAGTCTGGTTGGTGATATGAACAACCGCATCAGCAAAGATTTCAGGATTACTCTCCGAGGTCGCCCTGATGGTTACATCACCGTCACCCTTTCCTTTCGAGATCACCCTTCCCACGGGATCGATCATCGCCAGTTCACTTCCGGATAGAATGGACCAGTCAACAGATTTTATCGATGCATTTTCGGGAGTCACGATCGCTTCCAGTCTGACCGATCCCATCAGCGTATCGATCGTAGCTTCAGCAGGTGTGATGGTTACACCATCAACCGCAACCTGGTTGGTGATCTCAATGGTGATGGATGCCATAACACCCGACCCGTCTGTAGCCGCAGCCCTTACTTCAACATTTCCATCTGCCGTTCCATTGGCCAGCACGAGGCCCTCCTGTGTGATTGTAGCGATTCCTGCACCCGCTGTGATTTCCCATGAAAGAGTTTTATTGTAAGCATCTTTCGGCATGACCGTCGCGCTCAGCTGTAGCGTGCCCATAGGCAGATCAAGCAGGTCCGGGTTTCCAGATAAGTCGATATCGGTAACCAATAGTTGGTTGACAAGGACAATGGTCGTATCTGCAAAGATACCAGAACCGTCTGTCGTGGAAGCTCTGACAACAACTTCGCCGTTCCCGTTTCCTTTCGCTTTCAACAAACCATCCTGAGTCACCTGGGCAAGGGAATTTCCTGAGGTGATTTCCCAGAAAAGAGTTGTTGCAGAAGCATCTAAAGGAAGAATGGTGGCTTCGATTTGCATTGAGTCAAGCCTATTTGTAATGGAATCATCAGCAGGGCTCAGCTCGACAGATGCAACCGGGATCTCAATGGAAATATCTGAAAGACCCATGGAGACTGTGGCAATGCTCAGGGGTCCGATATCCAGAATCTGATCTTTCTTGTCTCCCAGGAAAGTGCAGTTTTGTGATCCGGAGGTAGCGTAGAGATCGGCCCTTTCGATGGTATAGCCGGGAACATTCAGGTTACACATCAAATGCTTCGCTGAATAGCGGTTGATAATGACCATTGCGGCAGAGTCTTTGTCGGGACTCATAAAGAAGGATACCGCCACGCTGTCATCCGAAACAGGAGTGGAGATCCGTTCCCAGCCGGGATGAATAAATGCGGAAAACTGCTTGAATGCGTAAAAATCTTTTGTACGGGTATAACCAACACTGTTTGACCACCTGTCGCGGTCCCACGGGAAATCCAGTGCCACCAATCCGCCGCCGTCCCAGGCGAGGTCCCAGTAGAGGTAGGCAACGGCATCCTCGTCGCACAACGATTTGTGGATGAGTCCGCCCACCGACCACCAGTTTCCCCGGGAGTACTCCGTCTGGAAATGTGGTATATCAGGCCTGTAATCTGCCACTTTCTGATAAAGGGTGCTTTCAAAGGGTTGATCTTCATCTACGCCATGATAGAGGTGGTGTGCGATTCCGGCAACCAGTGAGAGATCCATCTGATTGCAGTAGTTCTCCACGGCGTTGTACCCGATCCCAATGGTTTCAGGGCCCAGCAGCATGGGAACATGGTCGCGGGTCTGTACCGAATCGTGCACTGCCTGCAGCGCCTTATTGTACCCGGCGATGGTATCAGAAGAATTCACTGTCTCAGAAGGATTGAGCCTGCAGGATTCATAATCTGCAGTCCAGTCCGGTTCATTTTGGATGCTGATGTATTCAGGGTAGATCCCGCTGGCATTGTATTCATCAAGAGAGGATTGCCACCAGGATGCGAACCCGGCGTAATCGAATTCCACGTTGCCTTCGCTGACTGTGTATCGCAGGGTGCCGCCGTTGCTCCTGTCATTGTTGCTCTTCAGTCGTCCCGGGGGTCCCCAGGAGGTGGAGAGCACCGAGATGGGAGCTCCAAGTGAAGCTTCTGCAGCCTGCACAAATTCACTCACCGTATTGATCATCCCTGGCAGGTATTCATGCGCATTCCTGACACGGAGAATATCCAGGCTCAGCTCCCCGAAAATGGCTTCGTAGATCCCGCTTTTATTTGGGTGAGCAGTGACCCAGCCTTCATAAAAGGCAAGACTGCCACCAAATCCCACCATGGTCTGGTGGGTGACTGCTGTATCGGGGGAAACGGTGAGATAAGATTGCCCCGAAATTCGAGCCGGCAGCAGTATGTTGACGAGAATAATTAATAATATACCCGCTTTCCCGCCTGTTGCCTTTGTACGCTTCCTTTTCATAAAATCCATCTGAGTGGTCGTCCCCGTTCGCATCGATGTGAATTTGAATCCCTGTGGGCGAAATATACTGATGATTTTCTTTTTGTATAAAAAACCTCTGTCAGATGCAGCTACCGCACATCTATTTAGACTCTTTCTAAAGAGGCGGTTTGTTTTGAATTGTTTGTAGTGTTTCAAAAATGTCACTAAATTTGCCACGCTTTCTTGCTCATGTGATGAAATGTCATCACCAAGGCTGTTGCCGGAAGAGCCGGAAGTAAACAGGACATCTTGTCGATCACAGCAGCATCTTATACTGTCTGCCCACCAAGATTCGATGTCCTCCTGAACATGATTCAGGAAATGTCGGTGCCATAGCTCAGTTGGTAGAGCACAGGACTGAAAATCCTGGTGTCCCTGGTTCGATTCCTGGTGGCACCACCGAAACAAACTGCAGATCCCGCATAGTCAATGACTTGCGGGATTTTTTTGTTAGAGTGTTGATGGATTTGTTGATGATTTAATTATCACCTTCCCCAATCTTAAAAACAATTCGTAAATTTATATGAACTATAGGCTTTTCCTCTTATGTCTGAGATACATGACCAGTTTCTAAAGAAACTAAGCGGAATTATTGAAACAAATCTGAAAAACGAACAGTTTGGAGTTTCTGAATTGGCTCGTGAAATGGGTATGAGCCGCTCTCACATTCACCGGAAGTTAAAATCAATTACGAACCAGTCTGTTAGCCAGTTTATAAGGGAAATAAGATTAGAGAAAGCAAAAGATCTGCTGGAACAGGAGAAATATACGGTTTCAGAAATTGCTTATGATGTTGGCTTTAACAGCCCATCCTATTTTATAAAATGTTTTCATGATAAGTTTGGTTTTGCGCCCGGAGAATATTTAAAATACGCGCCAGTCTCTTCAGAAAATAAGAAAGATGACAATATCAGGAATCTGTTTTTCCAAAGACCTTTGCATATATTTCTCACTGTTGGTATGGCTGTAATCATCATTACTCTGTTGGTGGTTTTTACCCGTGAAAAGGGAATCTCGAATGCGATTACGGATAAATCAATTGCTGTTCTTCCATTAAAAAACACATTAGTCGATTCGGAAACTCAAATCCTTGCTGACGGAATCCTTGAAGATATTCTGAATCGTTTGTCACATGTACGCGAATTAACAGTGAAATCAAGGAAATCATCGGAAGTTTATCGGAATTCAACAAAAACATCCCCTCAAATCGCAGATGAACTTGGCGTATCGTACTTGCTGGAGGGATCCATTCTGAAAGAAGGCAAAAATATCAGAATTTATATCCAGTTAATTGATGCCATAAATGATAAGCATATCTGGTCAGCTGAGTATGGCAAGGATTTATCCGGGGTTTTTGAATTTATTACTGATGTTTCCGGTCAAATAGCTTCAGAATTGGAAACCGTGCTGTCAGAATCGGAAATGAATTATATCGAGAAGGTTTTTACAAGAAATACTGAAGCCTACCAATTGTATCAGAAAGGCCGTTTTTTCTGGGACCGAAGAACAGAACAAGGATTAAAACAAAGTATTGAATATTTTAACCAGGCTCTTGAACTTGATCCAGAATATAGTTCAGCATGGGCTGGACTTGCCGATGCTTACCTTATTATATCATTTTGGGGATGGTATCCCTGGGATGAAGGATTCCTCAAAAGCAAGGAATATGCATTGGAAGCAATCCGGCTTGAGAATCATCTTGCTGAACCTCATGTAGCACTTGGTTCAATGGAACTTTATTACCATCAAAATTGGAGATTTGCAGAAAAAGAATTCTTAAAAAGTATTGAAATCAACCCTAATTATTCAAATGGTTACTTGTTCTATGCAGATTACCTGGTAATGCTTGGAAAATATGAAGAAGCCCGCATCTATTTGGATAAAGCGATTGAACTTTTCCCAAACGCCTTAATTAACTACCATGAAAGCTCGTTAATATATTTGAATCAGGGAAAACTTGATGAAGCATTGAAGGAATGCGAAAAATTATTCGAGATTGAAAAGAAATTTAAACCAAACTACTGGAGAAGGTTTATTATCTATTATTACAAAGGCGAAGATTCAAAGGCAGTCAGTGAACTGAACCAATATTTACTGCTACACTCGCCTATCGAAAATCATCGTGATGAGCTGAGTCAAACGTATGCTGAATCCGGAATAAATGGTGTGGTTGAGTGGTTGATTGAATATTTTGAAGATCAAAGACCCGATGATACATTGAATGCTAATTATCATTTTAGCATTGCAAGTCTATATGGAATGCTAGGTGAGAGGAGATCGGTACTGGAGCACTTGAGACAAGGAATTCAAATGGGAAAATCAGCTGATATTTGCTACATATATTCCAGATACGAATTTCAGTTTCTACATGACGATCCCGAATTCATCGCCATTCTAAAAATGACGAATATACCACTTGAATGAATTGTTTTGATACGTTTCATTCCAACCACAGGATTCACCATCCTGAATCTTAATGCTTCCACATTAATACTTTCATCGATATGGTTGAAGATCCGAGGCAATCGATACCTGTCATTGCAACATGATTAATATGTATAAATGTTTTTTTATTTCATAACAACATGATTGACAGTTTCTGCAACATGGCTGTTATGTCTCACCATTCGTATATCCCGAAATTGCATGTGTATTATAACGCTTTAAATCAAAACTTCGAACTAAAAATTATTGATTATGAAAACAATTGTAAAACTGTTCTTTTTTGCGGCCTTTTTGGGTCTTTTCGTTGCATGTGAAAAATCCGACGAAAATGTTGACCAATTGCCTGTTAGTGTAAAAAAAAGTGCAAAACCCCATGAAGTTACAGTTCCTTTTAATGCTGAATTTATGGGCAATTACATGCCAACTAGCGGTGTTGACCTGGACATGTGCGGAGCATATCCGATGATTCGTATTTTTAATGAAGGAGGAGGAACGGCAACTCATCTGGGCAAATTTACCCATTACTTTGATTTCTGTGTTAATGATCAAACAGGTGAATATCCTTTTGATCATATAGAAGCTTTTTTTGTTGCTGCCAATGGCGACACCTTGTTTGTTAAGGTTTACGGCCGGGTGATAAATGGAAGATTGCCGCACCATCCGGAAGATGTGAATTCATATTTCACTGATCCCTGGGAAATACTGGGCGGAACGGGTAGATTCGAGGGAGCCTCCGGAGGTGGTATGACAGATGACTACAATAGAGACTCCTACCCGGCAAACTCATTTCACCACTGGACAGGAACCATAACTATGAAGAAAGGTAAAAAGTAATTATGCTGATTGGATTGGTTTAAATCACTTCAATAACGCATTTTTATCTCAATAATGGATGCATAGAGTCCCCATGATCAACTGATGAGCTCCGGATTTCCGCCCCGATCATGCTCATTTACAGCTGGGGCTGGTGGCACCACCAAAAACAGAGTGAGAGTGAAGCGCGAGAGCGATGAACTCCTACTCTGTTTTTTTCGTTTTTGGCGTTTTGATTGTTTGCTGCGACGCAGCCAAAACACCCGCACTTCAGGCAGGAAAAGGAATGACTCATCGTTGATCTGTACATTCTAAAAATGATTTGTACATATGATTTGCTATTTTGTGTACTTTTAAACTTTCTTCAATATCATTTTCCGGCTCTATCAAACCAACCGCCAAACATAAAGTATGTAGCGTGCTCATGGGATTTCTTCTCCTGCTTTTCACGGGTTGCGAAGACATCAACGACCATGAGAAATTCCAGAAACCGGAGTGGCTTAACGGAAAATTGTACACCGCTATCTCATCACAGGAGTACCTCTCCCTGTTCTCTGAATGCCTGCAACTTGCCGGTTATGATACCATCCTGGACGTTTCGGGCGCATGGACCGTTATGGCACCCACAAACGGCGCCGTGGAAAGATACCTGGCCGACCATCAATACAGCAGCGTTGAGGAGATCCCCAGTTGGGAACTGAATAAATTGGTCAAATCCCACATCATTCAGAACCCCTGGACCCTCGAACAACTCAAAACCAGTGGTCAGAACGGCTGGAGAGATGAAAATGCAGCAGACTGGCATGACTACTCGTTTAAGTTCCAGACCATTTTCCAAAATCCGGATCAGAAATACTGGATCAAATCGGTCGGTGGAAGGGACAGAATCGTAATGGACTCAACACGTGCAGACCGGTATAAAATTGTAAAAACCGATTCCAGGAAGTATGCCCCCTTGTTTTATGATGCCTATTTTGGAATACATGGAATCAGCGGTTCTGATTACAGCTATTATTTCGACAGACCCTATGAACCGGGATATAGCTATTTCGCAGGGGCACGGGTCCTGAAAGCTGACCTGTTTGCAGAGAACGGTTTCCTGCACGTGATCGACAGGGTAACGAAACCATTGCAAAACGCAGAGGAGATCCTGGAAACGGCTGAAAACGGGGAATCTTACCACAGCTTTCTCGAAATGGTCTACTGGCACTATCCGATTTTTAAGGCCAATGATAAGGCAACATTTGCCCAGGCATCCGCCCGGTATGGAGGATTTGTGGATACCCTGTGGAACCTGAGCTTTAGCGGATTGGAAAATACGAGTGATGATGATCTGTTGTTTGACATCCAGGCAGAACGTATCTGGGAAGAGCCCGGAAATGTTACAGATGAAGTTACCCGTTTGAAACATAAGGGTCTGGTTGCACCTACAGATCCCGGGTTCAATGCATTTATTGATGAGATTCTGACTTCAGGACTGGGGTATCCCCACTGGACAGACATCAAATCACTGCCCCGGGATATCGTCGATATCATCATCTTGCAGCATTTTTCCCCGGAGGCGCTCTACCCATCCTCCGATGAGTACCAGAGAATTTTCCAGGAACCAGGAAGATTCCAACAGAATGAATCGGACATCATCAGGAAAGAATTTGGCAGCAATTGTACATTTATCGGAGTTGATTCGTATACACCCGACCGTGCATTTACAAGTGTAACCGGACCCGTTTTCTGCCGGCCGAAGTACTCCTGGTTCAGGCTGGCACTTCAATATTCAGACCTCCTGAATGCAATTTCAACCATAGAGAATGAACTCTGTTTCTTCCCAATCCTGGATGATGGATTGAGAAGCGATTCCTCATTGTTGCTGAACTGGCTCAACCAGGGCACCCACCAGTATATTTTCCTGGAATATGATGTTTTTATGCATTCCCTGGCATATGTCTCACCCTGGGAGCTTGCGAACAGGCTACTGAATCATTTCGGAACCTCGGTACCCAATGGAAGTGCGAATAAGGAGTTCATCCGAACCCTGAGAGGAAATTATATCATCTGGAACAATGCGGATAACACGGTCCGGGGAACACGACCCTCCACGAAACGATATAATGGTCTCATCGAAGCCACAAACCATCCTGAACCCATGCCGTTCCCCATTGGAAACTCCAGGAACTATGGCATCAGGTACTGGTTTAATTTTGACCAAACCGGCATGGATGAAATGCTCAGCGGGTATCCTGAATTTTACAGGCTATTGATACAGTCCGGACTGATCAATCAGGTCCGCAACAACGAGGATTATTTTACCATATTTGTCCCTTCCGATGCGGCACTTGATGCGTACAATGCAGATACCCTGACCACCAATGAACTCAGGCCATTCCTGGAGCGCCATTTTGTTGAGGGAAATTTAATTTTTACCGACAACAAGGTTGCATCTGGATCTTACAATACACTCAATAACACTCCCCTGCAAATTGAAACAGAACCTGATGTTATCAGGATACTGGATGCTTCCGGACTCCCCGTTGCTGTCCTGCAGGAAAATGAAAATCGTACAAATCGAATGATATCTTCTGGCTCAATGGTCACAGCAGTTGTGCATGAAATCGACACAGTGCTTAGTCATTGATCTATTCAGAAAATTTACCGGATGAGAGGATGTTTGAAATGGAGTGAACAGGTCCTGAGCTGGTTGGAATGTTGCAGTGATCCCAGTTAATACGTATGTAATCGTATTCAATTGTATCATTGTTCGCCGTTACTACCGTATAATCATCAACGCCCGGATTGATCCTGATCTCAACTCCGGTTGTTATATTTAAATAATCCCAGCCGAGGGTCCTGTAGTACCTCTCCCCCCAGTCCAGGTCATTCAAATAGTAATCGTTGCGCAGGACATGAAATGCTGTGAACTGGTAGAATGAATTTGATTCATCCCAGTAGGGAAAATCGGGGTTTCCGACACGATCAACAAGATCGTCGATGGTGTATATTCCCTCCAGCGCATAGACGCTGTCGTGTTCCGCAAGCAGAGTGTAATGATTCCACTCCAACCTGTCGCTGATACCTGCAAGCTCCATGGCCTGCGCAAGGATCGAATAGTCCTCCTGCTGCTGAAGCCATTCATAACCTGTGATATCTGTCCGCTGCAGAACCGACGAAATAATGTGGATGTACCCGTTTGTTAATTCAATATTTGATGCGATGATCGGTGCCTGGTCATTCACTACTATTAACGGATTGTCTTCGCCCTCATAATAGTCGATCACCAGCCTGTCCCCGGTAAATGTGCGGTCCTCTAATGCCCCGTACGGAAAATCACCCGTGGCCACTTTTTCATCGACAACATGGTAGCGGCAAAATTCCGAAACAAGCCCGGTGTCCAGCAATAATTCTTCAAAACTGGCAATGTAAGACTCCTGCTGAATATACTGGTCAATGGCCTCATCGGTGGGAAGAAACAGGGTATATCCATCACCATAGGGATTGTAACCGTAAAGTGTGTTTTCAATGGCTCTTTCACTCATCAACCTGTGAAATTTCGAATATTCGTCACTGTTGGCCTCAATATACCCGCTGATAGAATAATTGAACCAGTCTGATTCATGTATTCGATCTGTTTCACAGGAGGGGGTGATCAGCGCCACAAGGGAGCAACACAAGACACTTCTGAAAATCGTGGATTTAATTCTCTCAATCACTATGTGCAATATCTTTTCTGCCATTCAATGCACTCCCAACTTTCAATTTTATTTGATTTGCCGGCATCTGCCACTGGTCAGAATGAATACTTCAAATATAGATCAATCAAAGTGAATTATCAAAGCACCCCGGAAACAGGCACGCTCCCCTGGCGCCTGACTGCAACGCAACCAAAAAAGCCTTTTGTTCATCTTAAGCAAACACCAAACTTATATTAACCTCCTAACCCCGAATACCATGAAAAGGATTTTACTACACACCCTTTCAACGATTGCTCTCCTCCTGGTTGTTTACAATCCGGCCGCAGCCCAGATTAATGGACAAACTGAGGCGGAACTGATCGACCTGAAAATCGACCTTGCTACATCTAAACTGGAACTGCTGCAATCAAGAATGATGCTCCTGGAAGAAAAACCCAAAGCACTTGAAATCAGACTCACTGAAATTGAAAACAGAATTTCTGAGATGGAATCCAATCCGGTTGACCCCGAGGGAAAATATGGTGAACTGGATTCCCTGGCAGAGGTTCAGCAGGAAATCATGGCGGAACTTAATGACCTCAGGGAGCAGCTTCACCTGTTGGAATCGGAACCGAATTCCGACACCCGTCAAGATCCAGCCGGAATCAGAAATGGAGAGGCCTCTTTTTATAAGCCTGGTAATAATGTCATCTCCATTTTGCCGGTTAGACTCTTTGAAGGGACAATGGAATTGTCTTTTGAAAGGGTACTGAATAAGGGAAATGCACTTGAGCTATCTGCCATGGCAACCTACGCATCAAAAAAAGGCTTTGCCAGGTACTACGTGGCCAATCAGAAACTGGAGTATTACAATGCGGATGTTGCAGACTATGTCTCTTACAACAGTGAGAATATCACCGGTTACGGTGGCTCTGTTAGCTGGAAAAATTACCTGCTGGCACGGACCGATCCATATTATTCTGCACCAGGCGGACCCTATGTTGCGCCCGTGGGAATTTACCGCAGGCTCACACTATCAGGTTTCGACAATGTATACAATGAAGAAGACGAGATATATGAGGCCGTGGAGGTGATCCGCCATCTTCATGTGTTTTCGGGAGGATTTGTGGCCGGTTGGCAATTTGTCTTCTGGGATGTAGTAACAGCTGATGTTTATCTTGGCGGAATGATCAGGCTAAGTAAGTATGACGGAGAAAAAGAATTTACCAGGTACAAGGCATTACAGAATGTAGATTTCTCAGGAGTACTGCCAACTGCCGGTATTAAATTGGGCATTGTAAAATAAGGAGTCCCTGGAAAAGAAGCTTTCGGAGTCTCACCATGATCCCGGAGGATATATGAGATCATTGCTTATATCTGGCTGTAAAAACAGCCGGAATGAAACTAATTTGTAATCAAACGCTTGGTTTTTTAAAAAAATCATTAGTTTTAAGCTGAATATTACGGAATGGCTTCGAATGTACATATCTGGCGATGGCGATGGCACTCTCTGAGTGCCCGATGATCCCAATCTGTACATTTTGTTTTTTTATATCAATTTATGTATAAGATCATCAGGGCTTGTTGTCAACAGGACCCTTTTTTTTTGCATTGAATATTCACCAACCAAAATAAAGAACATGAGCAAATTGACCAAGATCACACTTGATGAAAAAGAGATGCCACGTCAGTGGTACAACATTGCCGCCGATCTTCCGGGTCCGATGAATCCCCCGCTGGGACCGGACGGAAATCCTGTGAGCCCCGAGATGCTTGCTCCCGTCTTCCCCATGAACCTGGTGGAACAGGAGGTAAGCCAGGAACGCTGGATCGATATTCCTGAAAAAGTACTGGAGATGTTGTATCTCTGGCGCCCCACACCCCTGGTTCGCGCCCGCAACCTTGAGAAAATACTGGGAACCCCGGCACGTATCTATTACAAGAATGAAAGTGTTTCCCCCGCAGGTAGCCACAAGCCAAATACTGCTGTTGCTCAGGCTTATTACAACAAGGAATTCGGGATCAAAAAAATTACCACGGAAACCGGTGCAGGTCAGTGGGGCAGTGCCCTGTCATTTGCAACTTCCCTGCTCGGACTGGAATGTAAGGTATTTATGGTAAGGGTGAGCTTCGATCAGAAACCTTTCAGGAAAATGATGATGAGAGCATGGGGAGGGGAATGCGTTGCAAGTCCCAGTAACGAAACCCAGGCCGGAAGAGACATCCTTGAGAAATATCCCGATACACCTGGCAGCCTTGGAATTGCAATTTCTGAAGCCATTGAAGCTGCCGTGACCGACAAATCCGGAGAGACGCGATACTCACTTGGCAGTGTGCTCAACCATGTGCTCCTGCACCAGACCATCATCGGACTTGAAACCAAGAAACAATTAGCGAAGATCAACGAGAAAAAAGTCGACGTAGTAATCGGATGTGCAGGTGGGGGAAGTAATTTTGCCGGATTGGCTTTTCCGTTTGTGAATGACAAGATCAATGGTAGCGAGATCGACGTGATCGCCGTTGAACCGGCCAGCTGTCCGACCCTGACCAGGGCGCCATTTGCCTATGACCATGGTGATGTTGCAAAAATGACACCACTGATGGCGATGCATACGCTGGGACATTCATTTATACCACCGCCAATTCATGCAGGCGGACTCCGTTATCACGGGATTTCACCGCTGATCAGTCATGCCGTAAATCATGATCTGATCAGACCGGAGGCAATCCACCAGCTGGAATGTTACGAAGCCGGAGTGAAATTCGCACGCTCAGAAGGCATCATTCCTGCTCCCGAAACGACCCACGCCATCGCCTCAGCCATCAGGGAAGCCAACAAGGCAAAGGAAGAGGGCAAGGAAAAAGTGATCGTATTCAATTTCAGTGGTCACGGCCTGATGGACCTGGTGGGTTATGATAAGTACTTTAACGGTGAATTGTCCGATCACTCACTTCCAGATGAGGACCTGGCGAAGTTTACCGAGATCCTGAAGGGACATCCCGAACCGATCAGAAAATAAGGATAACAAAAAGTGACTTGAAAACAAGGGGAGAGCAAATTCAATAATTGCTCTCCCTTTTTTTCTTTCCGAATCTCTCAGAATCATTTACTTTTAAGGAATAAACGAACGCATGCCATGATGGATTCCCAAGCATTCCGCAAATATGCCCACGATTTTGTTGACTGGATGGCCGATTACCTTGAAAATGTTCAGGAATTGCCGGTCAAATCAAAGGTGCAACCCGGTGAGATTATTTCACAGATTCCCGACGCTCCCCCGAGAGAAGGGGAAAGCATGGAAACAGTTTTTGAAGATTTTAAAAACATCATCCTACCCGGGATGACCCACTGGCAAAGTCCGAACTATTTTGCCTATTTCACCGCAAATTCAAGCTATCCGTCGGTATTGGCCGAAATGCTCACTGCAACGCTTGCTGCACAATGCATGGTCTGGGAAACTTCACCTGCAGCTGCCGAACTGGAGGAGAGCATGATGAACTGGCTCCGGGATATGATCGGACTGCCCGATACTTTCGAAGGGGTGATCCAGGACACCGCTTCCACTGCAACACTTGTGGCTTTGCTTACAGCAAGGGAGATGATCTCCCGCTACCGGATCAATAAAGAAGGATTTTCAGGCGAGGAGTTTTACAGGATCTATTGTAGTACCGAAGCACACTCTTCCATCGAAAAGGCTGTTAAAATTGCCGGGTTTGGGAAACAAAACCTGGTCCATATTGAGACCGACGAGCAACTGGCAATGCAGCCTGAAAAATTGCGGGAAGCCATTCAAAAAGATATCGACAACGGATTTTCACCCCTGTGCGTGGTGGCGGCCCTGGGAACCACAGGAACAGTGGCCATTGACCCGCTTGAACCTATCGGCGAAATATGCAAAACATTCGATACCTGGTTGCACGTGGATGCCGCATACGCAGGTACTGCACTGGTGCTGCCCGAACAGAGATACATGATCAGGGGAATCGAAAATGTGGACAGTTTTGTATTCAATCCCCATAAATGGATGTTTACAAATTTCGATTGTTCTGCTTACTTCGTGAGAGATACAGAAGCGCTCATCCGGACTTTTGAGATTCTGCCCGAATATTTGAAGACCAACACACGTGGACAGGTAAATGACTACCGAGACTGGGGAATTCAGCTTGGCCGGAGGTTCCGGGCATTGAAACTCTGGTTCGTGATCAGGGATTTCGGAGTCGAAGGAATTCAAAACAAAGTAAAGGATCATATCCACTGGGCCGGTGAACTGGGCGATGCCATAAGAAATGAACCGGGGTTTAAACTCTTCGAACCGCAACACCTGGGACTTGTCTGCTTTAGATATGTGCCGGGTGACGGACTTGATACGAAAGAGGTTAATACCCTGAATGACCGCCTGATGAAGTCACTCAATGATTCGGGAAAGATGTTCCTTACCCATACAAAAGTCAATGGTGAAATACTTCTGAGAGTGGTGGTGGGACAAACCAGTGTTACCCGGGAGCATGTGTTCAAGGCCTGGGAATTGATCAAACAAACAGCCGCAAATATTTGATCACAAATTTGTTGCAGCATTATTCATCAACATTTCCATTACAGGTTTTTATATCAACTGTAAAAGCAGTAGAACAACTATAAATACAGTAGACATTTCTGTACAAATCATTCGGACTTGTCCTTCCAATGAAATGCAGGCCGCCATTCATTGCGATTTTCCTTCTTTTAAATGACGGCTTGATCTGCTGGCGCCGAACGGGGCAGCCGGTAATCCGGCTGAATTGCAAAGGTTGGCACCCCCGGGATTGTCGGCCCAGGCATAACGCACTTCAGTAACATGCTTTGCATCCTTATAATCAATGATGACTCTTTGACCTTTGATCCTGGCATCAACCCATTGGTATTTCTCATCTTCTCCGGCAACTGCGAAATAACAAAGTGGACCACCATCTTTTTCCAGTCAGAGATATCAACATCCGGTGATTTCCAACCCGGTTCTGATTGTAACCCCAGGTCTTTAATGTTCAGTTCCCGGTACCAGCTTTTTCTAGCCTTCTGCTCACTGAAACTGAGAGAATCTACAAAATCCTCATCACTGAACTTCTCCGCTTCTGCCCGGTATTCCGGGAAAGGTTTCAATGCTTTACTGCTCATCCATACTTCTGCATGACTTCCGCCCATGCTTGCATTGATAATGCCGACAGGTACATCATATCTTTCATGGATCTCAAGTGCGAAAAAACAGGCAACAGCAGAATAATCCAGCAATGCCTCCGGGGAGGCTGAAGCCCATTTCCCGCCTGGGTAGTCCGTTTCAGGACCTTTTAAATCAAATTGATAGGGTACTTTGAACTGACGAATCCTGCTATTGCTGGAAGTGGCAATTTCATGCAGGATCGGTGTTTGCTTGACCCTGTAAAAGTATATTTTTATTTCATTCCTCCGAGACCAGCAACACATCACATTTGATCTTGATCTCCTCGCCTACAACAAGCCCCTTGGAGAAGTTCTTGCTCCAGTCAACCCCATAATCAAAACGATTGATCGTGCCGGTCAGGACAAATCCGGCCCGTTCCTCCTGGCCCATATCAACCTTCCCCTTGTATTCCACGTCGAAAACTTCAGTTTTCGTGATTCCGCGCATGGTGAGTTCACCTTTGATCTGGTAATCATCACCATGTTCCTGGCTAAATGCAAGACTTTTAAAGGTGATTTCCGGGTATTTTTCTGTATGCAGGAAATCTTCCGACCTGAGATGCCCGTCGCGTTTATCATTGTCTGTATCAATACTGCCGGCCTGGATCGTTACACTGACCTCTGTACCATTGAATGTGGTACCCTCTGTAATTGCAGTCCCGTTAAACTTGGTAAACTTACCCTGTACATCGGTCACACTCATGTACTCCGCTGTAAAGCTGATTCCCGAATGTGAAGGATCAATGTTCCATTTTTTTTCCTGGCCAACTGCCTGCATCCCTGTTAGAAATGACACTAAAACTGAGATTTGAAAAATCTTATTCTTTAACATAATTCGATGTTTTTTTAACCTATATGTTCAAAACTCATTCCACTACGGGTTCTGACGATGTCAGTAACAATCCTCAAACTTCATGTTGAGGGGGGTTCACATATTGGGGGATGAAATTCCCCAGGGACAGGAAACTAGATGCGGATACCCATTACCAGGACATCATCGATCTGACTGTTTTCACCTTTCCATTCAGTGAAAACCTCCTCGAGCCTGGATTGCTGTTGTAACAAGGGAAGGTCTGACAGCGAAACGAGGGTCTTTTTGAATCGTTTTTTGGTATATTTCTTATTTTTATCACCACCGAACTGGTCGGGAAAACCATCGGAAAAAAGATAGATGATATCTCCTTCGCTGACTTTTATACGCTGACTGGTAAATTTTTGTTCTTTCGGATAATAACCAATGGGCATGCGGTTGGCTTTGTATACAGTCAGATCTCCGTTTCGTACATGATACAACGGATTGTGCGCTCCTGAAAATTCAATCTCACCACTCTTCTTGTCATAGATACAAAGGGCAATGTCCATTCCGTCATACGGGCGCGAATTATTACCCGACTGGGATAATGCGGTTGTGATCATCTGGCGCAACTGTTCCAGGATACTGCTGGCCGACTGCTCTTTCTTTTCTTTCGTGATCTCATTCAAAAAGGAATTGCCCAGCATACTCATGAAAGCCCCCGGCACACCATGGCCTGTACAATCGGCAGCAGTGAATATTACCGACCCGTTCTTTTCCGTGATCCAGTAGAAATCTCCACTGACAATGTCCCGGGGCCTGAACAGAATAAAATAGTCTGAAAAAGATTTTTCAAAGAGTTTCTGTGAGGGTAATATTGCACTTTGAATCCTGCTTGCATAGGTGATGCTGTCCTTGATCTCGTCACGCTGGATCTCTATCTGCTTTTTCTGATCCTGTATTTCAACGGTTCGCTGCTCAACCCGCTCCTCCAAAATGGCTTTGTCGTGTTTAATTTTCCTTTCCCTGAGCATGAAAAACACATACAACAGGACCAGGATGACCGGGCTCAGGGAGAGAAAGAACCATGGTTTCTGATAGAACGGGGTTACCACGGTAAGCGTGATCTTTTTCGTGGCCGTCACCTCACCGAGAAAATTTCTTGCCCTTACCAGGATGGAATAGTCCCCGGATTCCAGGAACAGGCTGAACTGCGGAGATTCACTCCAGGCCGACCATTTATCCATCCGTTTATCGATGTTATACTGGAATTGGGTCTGTTCGTTACCCGGGAAAAAAGGTGCACTCAGGTATATTTTCAGAGGGAGATCTTCCGGCATAAATGATAAATCATCCATGTCGGCCTGCTCCCCGGTATTATCGAGTATCTTATCGAAATGAATGCTGAACTTCCCATAATGGTGATCCGCAATTTCCGGGGCAACAGAAAACAGCCTGTTCTGATCATCGATCAACCAGTAATTACCATTTCCGGGATTATAGGTCAGGGAAGTGATTTTTTTGAATAATCCCAGGTGTTTTTCCATCTGGGCAGTACCAGGCACATGGTGGTCAAGGAAAACCACTTTATTGTCAAGGTAAAGCCATCTGAAGGCGTTTGGTGATTCAAAATAATTGATGGAATGATAAGCTCCCGGCAGGAGCCACGGGGGCTCATAAATAAAAAATGAATCGGCCTCCGGTTCAAAGTACCTGACATTACTTGTTGTAAAAAGAAATACGGTATCTCTGAATAAATTGACGTGGTACTCTTCGGGATAATAAGAGTCAAACAGATAGCTTTTGGGATTCTCCAGCTCACCACCTGGTGCGGGAATCCTGAAAACACGGTTATATCCACTCAACCAGATCTCATCTTTAAACCTTGAGACCCCGAATAATGGTATGTTCAGGAATTCTTGTTTTTTTTCCCTGGACCATCCCGATTCACCCACCTGCAGGATCTCAAAACCATCATTGCTGACAACCAGGAACGACGAGGAGTCATACGCATGGATGTCATTGATGTACCTGGAGTCCGAGATGCGAATGGCAATACTGTCATTCACGCCGTAGAGTCCGGATGGTGAGCCTGCAAGCAGGGTGGTGGATGTAGGAAACAGCTCTTTACAACTACTGTTTAATCCTTTCACCTTCTTAAATACATGTTTGACAGATTGTAATTTGCTTTCCTTTTTCCTGATAAATCTTGTGGTTGTCCTGGTCGTTCTTTCTACAGTTTCCTTTGGAGACTGTCTGACCCTGTCAAGGATATTCCTGAAAAAACCCTGGTTACCCTCATCGTCACCCGAATCCATTTCGCCATGGTCTGCTTCAGTAACAAGTTGCTTAAGAAGCACCTCAACTTCTTTGTAGTTTTTAACTTCATCCAGGAAAAACAATCCTTCTGAAGTGGCCACATAGAAAACACCATTGTACCACACGGAATTGATCAGCAACCCCTCAAGTCCCGGGAAGTTTGTATATTCACCTATGGGTAACGTAGGATCTACCCTGCATGCACCGTTCAGGTAGGAGATCCATAAGCCTCCATCTTCTCCTGTATGGACCGAAAACACCTCATCCTCCGGCAATCCACCTTCATAATTCAACGCGAATCGTACCTTGCCATCCGTCCGGTTGATTATCAAAACGCCCCCGTAAAGAGATGAGATCGCCATCAATGAATCATTGACTATTGCCGCGTCCCCAAGTCCATAATCATGGAAGTAATATTTGTTTGAGATCTCATAGCTCCTGAAGGAGCCGCCATTGAACAGCACGAGCTCACCGTTCTCGAATCCCACCAACACCTCCTGTTCTGAAAAAGGAAGTGTGAACTGTATATTCCTTCCGGATGTTGTCCGGATCGTACGGTCACTCCGCAGGGAATCACCAACAATTTCCATCAGACCCCTTCCGGCCAGGTTCACCCAGATGCGTTCACCGGCGACGACCATTCCGGCATACCTGTTCCCCGGTCCTGCAGACAGCCGGAGCTGCAATGCATATGAATCCGGATCAAGGAAGCTGATCTGCTCTTTTCCGTAAAAGATTACGCTCGAACCCGAAAACAGTATCTTTTTTAATGTTCGGTCCAGCTCTCCATCGACCGTAAGCGAATCATAAATAAGTCGGCCATAATCGTCACGATGCAATTTTCCGTAATTCCCCTCAGAAAGAACAAACAGATCCCCCCGATGCGGCGATCGTGCAATGTCAAGCGGGATAAACGGCAGATGATGGGTCTGCCACCTGGTGCCGTCAAATTCAGTTACCCCCTTTTTATTTGCAAAATAGATGTTTTGCGCTGTATCCTGACAAACAGTCCAGTTTCTACTTTCAAATTCAGGATTGGAATTGTAATAGGAAATGTATGGAAGTCCCTCCTGTCCCCAGGTAATAAGGGCGCAAAACAATAAACATATTGAAAAGTAAATCGATTTTCTCATTTCAATTTACGGATAGAGGGCTTACCCGTTGTTGGGTTGCAATATAACTATTTCTTACCTTACAACAGCTGTTTGGATGCTTCAGATAGACTATATAGGCAGAACATTGCTATTTACGGCATATATTTTGACCTGGTATATAACGGAAATCGCACTGCAGGAAGGAATTCCGATGATCGGGACGTCAGATCATGCGTTTCATTCTGTAATTTAGTCTGAATGGGACGTGGACCTCTGAACAAATCAATCCGGAATGCGTAGAACCTTTCCGACAGATTGGGGAGTCAAATCCTCAATCCGAAGGAATTAATCTGATTCAGTAAATATTAATTGAAAATATTCAAATCCATACTCAGAGTAATTGCCAGGGCAATGATCGCAGTGATCTCAATTGTTTTGCTGCTTGTCTTGCTGTTACAGGTACCGTTTGTACAAAACCGGATCGTGCAGGAGGTGGTCGGCCGTCTGAATGAAAATATCGAGGGTGCAATCTCCATTAAAAAACTCAAAATATCCTTTTTTAACAGAATACAATTGAAAGACATTTTACTTGTTGGTCCTGCTAATGATACCGTCGTGATTGCAAAAAAGGTCGATATCGGGGTAAAACTGATTCCACTTACACAGAACAGCATCCAGCTCAAACGATTAAAACTTGATGGAACAGGAGTCTTTCTCGAGAATGACAGCGAAGACAGCACCCTGAATATCGTCTCTATGTTTCAACGAGACAGGAAAACACCCCCCCGGGAAAATGATCAACCCCTGGATATACAGGTTGCCAGGCTCATTATCAATGACCTGGAATTTCAGCTGATGGACAGGGTCAACAATGGAAAAATACATCTCAAATTGTCCGCACTGGGAATCCAACCTGAAAAAATCGACCTGGCACAAAAGGAGATCTTTGTAGACAGACTGCGACTTGAAAAATTTGACCTGGATATTACCACGCAGCCGAAAGACACAGCAGATTTGCAGGTGAACAAACCAAAAAAACCAGGAAATCCGCTTGAAGCACTTGACTGGATATTTAAACTCCGGAAACTCAATGTAGAAAACAGCCGGCTGATGGTCTCCTCCGGAAATATTGCTGGAGGGAAAACTACCAGGGTGCTTTCACTTGAGGAGCTTTCAACCGAATTAGAGTCCATTGAAGCCGGCGGAAAACAATACCAGGCAGACCTCCTCTCAATGACAGTTCTGTACAATAATAAAGTCGATATCAGGGAACTTGGTTTCCAGGCAAAAATTAATAACAGCAATGCCACTGTCAGGAACTTTCGATTGCAAACGGGTAAAAGTCTTGTCGCACTCGATGCGCGTGTAGATTATCCCTCCATGGAAAGAATGATCGAAGACCCCTACCACTCTGCCCTGGAAGTGAAACTTCGCTCTGAATCGGATTTGTCCGAATTAGCTGCCATTACAGAAAGGAAATTTAGTAAAACCGGATTCCCGCAGCTGACCCTGAATGGGATTGTGCGTGGGACCATTGCTGATCTGATGATCGACAGCATCACAGGAAGCTTTGGAGAGGCAGCCATGTTAAATCTTACCGGTCATCTTACCGGACTTCCGGAAACGGACAGCCTGGAAGGAGAATTAAATCTCAGGGAACTGACAGCATACACCTCCAAATTACAATCCTATCTGCCGGACTCGCTCTTTCCAGCAAATTTACGTATCCCCGACACTGTTTATGTGAAGGGAAAAGTTTCCGGATCAAGCTATGATCTCACTTCCGACCTGTCTGTACTGACCAGCGCAGGGTCTTTGCAAGCGATGATCGAAGCAACCCGTGACTCCTCTTTGCAAAGTGAGAAGTTTCACCTGGATCTTGCAGGCGATAAGCTTGATGTCGGACAGATCCTTGAAATGCCGGATACCATTGGTGAAGTTACCCTTGCAGCACAAGCAGTATTGGAAACATCAGGATTTAAAGATCCCAGGCTTTCTGCCGAATTGGATTTTCAAACTCTGGAGATCATGAAATACAATTATTCAGGTTTAAGCATCACTGGAGATTATAAAAATCAAACAGCAGAAATAAAGTCGGTTATGTCCGATGAAAATATCGACTATAACCTGACCGGCACCTATGATGGACAAGATTCTGTTCCTGCATTCAACCTGGAGGCAAAGCTGAATTACCTGCGGCTGGACAAATTGAACCTGGCAGAGAAATCCACACGTTTAAGCCTCGAACTCTCTTCCCGCATCACCGGAACAGATCCGGTCGCCATGAGTGGAAATGCGAACATCGTTGGTCTTGATTATTCAACAGGCGATGTCGGGTACCGGGCGGATTCAATGCAGCTGGAAGTTTCAGCGCTCAGAGACCCTTTGAAATACAGACTGGAACTTCAAAGAATGTATGTGGATGATACATTGTACCTGCACCAGGCTGAATTGAAATCCTCCATGACCGGCAGTGAAATGGATCTGCAATACAGTGCGTCACTTGAAGACCTTCCCGGTACGCGGGAGGGTCTGATCAGCGTAAGTGGAGATGGACAATTGCACCTTGATCAGGACAGCATGATCATTGAAACCAGGCCACTTGTGGTAAACCGGAAATTCGGTGACTCGACCTGGTATGAACTGTCGGCCTCGAGAATTGTTTATTCAGCTGACGATCAGTTCTTTGAAGTGCACCTCCATGGCAACACCCTTGGGCTGGATGCGTCGGCCAACCTGTTGCAGGAGGACGACATAAATACAATTAGCGGCAGCGCTGACATTGACTCACTGGACCTGGTACTGCTAAGGCCCTTTCTTGCGGCACGCGTGAATGCACTTGAAGGAAGGATTTCCGGACATGCGGAGGTGAACGGTCCGACCTCGAACCCCGACATAGAAGGATCGGTGACATTTATGGAAACAAGATTCAATCCAAAAGCACTGAATACCTCATTTCTTCTGGAAGAGGAATCCGTCTCCATCTCAAAAGGGATCATTCGCTTCGATGATCTTACGCTTACCGATAACCAGGGGAACAATGCCGTGCTGAAAGGTAGTATCAACCTCAACAGTAACGCTTCCCGAAATTTTGACCTTACCCTGAAGGCGAAAGAGTTTCACCTTGTGAACAAACCTGCTTCAATGGCAGATCTCTATTATGGAAACGTATACGCTGATCTTGATGGCAGTGTGTTGGGAACATTTAAGAATCCGGTGATTGAATTGAATACAGGTTTCAACAGGGAATCCCGGTTCGCATTTATAATTCCCGGGGCGAAAACAAAGACAGGTGAGGGTATTATTGAATTTGTTGGTGCTACTGAGAATGATACCATAGCTCCCGATTCCGTTAGGATTGTTAAAGAACTTAAAGCTGATGCAAACATGAACCTGGAGCTGGCAGCAAGTGCGCGTTTTTCAAATAACCTGACGCTGACACTTGTTACTAACCCGGTTTCAGGTGAATCCCTGGAACTCATTGGAAACGGAAATCTTAGCTTCCTGCTCGACAGGAGTGGGAATATGAGCCTGACAGGGCGGTATGAGATCACAGAGGGTATTTACCAGTTAAAGATCTTTGATCTGATCAGGCGTGAATTCAATATCGAGGAGGGTAGCTACCTGTCTTGGTCAGGGGAATTGCTGGAAGCAGAAGCAGACCTGGCTGCAATTTATGAAGTAGAACCACAAGTAAATGAACTGATGCAATATGGAGGGGCGGGACAACAAAGCGGCAACTACGGAACTGTGCCCCTGGAAGTTGTCATGAACCTGACCGGCCCCCTGCTGACGCCGGAGATCTCTTTTGAGATCCGTGAAAGTGGTCAGCCAACCTCTGCAGGTCTTACCTCAGCCCTTGAAAGATTATCGGCCAACGAATCGGAGCTGAACAAACAGGTGTTCTCCCTTCTTGTGTTCAATCGTTTCATTACCGAGTCTGCGTCCTCTTCAGACCCGTTGTCATACGAGCTCAGCAACCGGTCAAGGCAGAGCATCAGCACCCTGCTATCCAGTCAGCTCGACAGGTTTGCCGATCAGTATGTAAAAAACGTTGAGTTAGATATCAATGTGGATTCCTATGAAACCGGTTTGGAGAATGATGTGTCTGCCCGGACCGATTTGAGTGCAGATGTATCTACAGAGATCTTCAATGACAGGCTTACACTGGAAGTGGGTGGTTCTGTTGCCGTCGAGGAGACCGGAACATCGAACAGATCCCTGGAGGCCGGGGACCTGGCCGGAGATTTCAGGGCAGAATACAAGTTGAGCAAAGATGGGGTCTACAGGCTGAATGTGTTCAACCGTACAGATTATGAGAATGAGATCGACGGTGAGGTCACAAAAACCGGTGTTTCCCTTTTATTCAACAAGAACTTTACCTCCTTCAGGGAACTTTTTGGTATTGATAAGAAAAAGGAAGGAGGAGAAAATGAGGATCAATAAAATAATCCTGTTGCTCCCGCTGCTATTTTTTGTCTCCTGCAGTACTACAAAACTGATAAAGGAGGGTGAGTACCTGTACCAGGATTCTGATGTTGAAGTTAAATCAACAGACGATGAAAATGTAAAGTCCGTTGAAAAGCAACTCAATAAAGTTGCAGATCTTGAAAAAAACAGGAAGTTATTTGGATTCATCCCCTTCAGGCTTTGGATGTATAACCTTGCCGGAGATTCCGTTCCGGACAAGGGATTCCGTCACTGGCTCAAGTATAAGGTAGGTGAACCACCGGTAATATTCAGGAATTATACCATTGATGCCACGAGAGAGGAGTTGGGAAATGTTCTGAAAAACAATGGGTATTACAACTATGATATTGAAACAAAAAAAGAAACGGAGAACAGGAAGATCCGGCTGAAATATAATGTTGAGGTTCAGCATTCCTATCATTTCGGACCACTCAGGTTTCCCGCAGTAGAAGATTCACTCACTGCACATATTGCAGCACTCAAAGAAAACACACTGGTGAAGGAGGGTAAACAGTATTCTCTTGACATATTGAAAAATGAACGGGAGAGAATTGTTGGTGAACTTAAAAGGGAGGGGTATTTCTACTTCCTTCCGGACTATCTCTATTTTCGCCTCGACTCTGCAAGCGAACAATGGACCTTCCAACCTACCCTGAAGGTAAAAGGAGATCTGCCTGAGGGGGCTGACAAGGTTTGGCACATCAATCATATTTACGTGCATCATGACACGGTTTTATATCAAAGCTTCGGAACAGTTGATACGGTATTCTCCGATGGTTTGAACCATGTTTTCAGGGGTGAGCTAAACCTTGAGAAGCCTTTGATCAGGAGATTCGTCTACCTGCAACAGGGGCAGCGTTATGACGAGGCTGATTACAGGAGGACAGTGAGCAACCTTACTTCACTGGGGGTCTTTAAATACATCCAGTTACGTTTTAGCAAATCAGATACGACTGATGGAAATTTCCTGGATGCACATCTTCGCCTTGTACAGCAGGAGCCTAAGTCACTGAGGGCTGAACTAAGGGCTGTAACAAAATCAAATGATTTTGCCGGTCCGGGTCTTGACCTGAGCTATGTGAACAGGAATGTGATGCAAACAGCAAGTACCTTCATGTTTACACTGAATTCCGGTTTTGAGACACAGATTTCCTCGGGATCGGAAGGGCTGAATAATATTGAGCTTGGTACAAATGTGGAATTGGATATCCCTCGTTTCATTGCACCCGGCTTCCTCTCTGGTTGGATTAAGAACATGTATTATGATCCCAAAACCAGATTCGGGGCAGGGTTCAATTATTTCAACAGGAGCAGGTTGTATACGGTGAAAACGATACACTTTTCCATGGATTACCACTGGAAGACCACATCAACCAGGAGTCATCAATTGACAATATTATCTCTTGATTACCAGCGACTGCAGAATGTTTCAGACCGCCAGGAAGTGACACGCTTTCTTCAAAGAAATTACCCGGAACAGTTCATCTCTTCCTTCAGGTATACCTATAACCTGAACAACCTCCTGTACGAAAGAAGGATGAACCACCTGATCAATTTCACGATAGAGCCTGCAGGCAATGTAATTGCGCTGGTAGATGGAATTCTAAATGAAAAACCCTCGGAAATATTTGGCATTCCTTATGCCCGTTATGCAAGACTGCTCAACGACACCAGGCTTTACTGGAAATTTGCTGATAAACAGAAACTCGCCGGTCGATTGTTCCTTGGCGTTGGTGTCCCCTATGGAAATACAGATGAGCTTCCCTATAAGAAACAGTTCTATTCGGGGGGTACGACCAGCCTGCGTGCGTTTCAATCGAGGTCGGTGGGGCCGGGGACATATGAACAGGCAGATACACTGACCGGGGGAATTCGTCTTGGCCAGACTGGAGATTTGAAACTCGAAACCAACCTGGAATACAGGTTTGGAATCGTTAAATGGCTGAAAGGGGCTGTGTTTATGGATGCCGGAAATATTTGGCTCTTCAATGAGGATGATGAGCTGCCTGGAAGCGGTTTTCAGCTCAACCGGTTTGCAGGTCAGCTTGCAGCTGGCGGGGGATTGGGGATCAGACTGGATGTGGACTTCTTTGTTCTGAGACTCGACGTGGCCATGCCATTCAGAAAACCTTACCTGCCTGAAGGAGATCGGTGGGTACTTGATGAGATCAGTTTTTCAGATCAAACCTGGAGACAGGAAAATATTGTATTTAATGTTGCGCTGGGGTATCCCTTCTAATTTTGAGGAACCCTGAAGAAGAGCAAAGTGAATGAGAGACCACCCCGCCATGAGCATCGGTATAGATCTTCGCATATGCATACCATACCATGCCAGGATCAGGAACAGCACGGAGAAAAATCCCGCTTTCGGGACAATTCATAATTGCGGTAAAAAAGTACAATCCCGTAAATCCGATGAGAATATTGATCAGTTTATAAATGAATTCATGATATCCGAATACCCTGTATAACATACCAATGGCATAATACAGGGCCGGGAATTCGGTAATGGTAATGTCAGAAGTGTAATCGTTGGCCTGCAAATTGTGGGTGCGCGAATGAAAAAAAATCACCATGATGGTAATAATTCAGCGCAATGGAAGCACTGACGCTGTTTCTCCACTGGTGATCGGAAGTCGGCCGATAGCTGATGATCTCATGAGTATTGTAATGATATGATAACGATAGCATCACGATCACAAATACCCCGATCGTGGCTGCCTTATGGGTCATTATATTTTTGAAGGGCAATTTCATACAGGTGCTGATACAGAAATGTAAAAGAACAAATCATTCTCCCGGGATCAGGTGCTAAAATGAAATGATAGCATTCCGGATCCAGGGTCATAACGATGGTGGAAGATATTTGCTTATTTTCGTACATAATTTAGATAACCCGAAGCATGAACTGGTTCAGAAAAACAATTAAAAAACACTTCTATTACTACTTCATCAGGCACCGGTTTGCCCCCGCAGTGTCTATCGTACAGCGTGAACTGTATCTAAAATACAGATCTCTTCCTGCTGAGCAGCTTCCACCTCTGAAGGATACAGGCTTTCGTGTGTTTTCCCAGTTCGAGGAGGATGGCCTTCTGCTCTATATTTTTTCATTGCTGGGAATGGATAAAAAAACCTTTGTCGAGATAGGATCAGCCGACGGGATCAACAGCAACTGTGCCAACCTCTATTTTCACCATGGATGGCACGGGGTCTTTATAGATGCCGATAGGGACCAGGTGGAGATAGGAAGACGTTTCTATGCGCGTCATCCGCATGAATGGATGTACAAACCTGTTTTTATCCAGGGCAAAGTCACGCGGGAAAACATCAATGAGCTGATCACGCAGGGGGAAGTATCCGGAGAAATTGGCCTTGTATCCATAGATATCGACGGGAACGATTACTGGGTATGGGATGCCATCGATGTCGTGCAGCCACAAGTTGTGATCATAGAGACGCATAATGAATTCGGCATGAACAATATCGTGGTCCCATACAATCCCGATTACAGTTTTCCCGGAAGACATCCCGTTTATCACGGAGCATCTCCCGTGGCGATGACCAGGTTGGCCGAAAGAAAAGGATACAGGCTGGTGGGCGCCAACCAGTATGGGTTCAATTTTATCTATATCAGGGAAGATTTGCTGTCAGATCAGCTTCCTGCCGCACAGGTTGAAGAATTATTGAAACATCCCTCTGCCATCAAAGGGATGGAAAAATTTGAAGAGATCAGGGACTGGGAATACCTGGAGGGCTGACAAATTGTATTCCGGGGGAAGTTCCGACAAACCAGTCGGTTCAGGGATTTGTTTCCATATATTGCAGGAATCCACCAGTGATCCTTGTAAGCCTGGTCCTGGAATCCACTAAATTGTATATGGCCTGCAACCTCCTCCTTTTGTACAATCAGGAACCGCATGATTCCGTATACAGGGGCCACAATAACCAGGAAAGTGAAAATGATCACGATCCTCCTGTTGATTTTATTCATCGCAATAGAAGTTGTGAACGGGCAAAAGTGGTCAATATGTCAGAATAAATGGCACCAGATCATAGGTGATGACTGGATAGGAAAGGCATTTGAATATGCGCATGAAGCGGATCCCAATGCCATTCTTCTCTATAACGATTATTCACTGGCGAACCCCGAAAAGAGGGAAGGGGCTGTTCGATTGATCAATGCTTTGAAAAAACAGGGGCTGAAAGTGGATGGAATAGGGATGCAGTGTCATTACCAGCTTGAATACCCAGCCATAGCCGAGATTGAAAATAGCATTGTAGCATTCGCTGAACAGAACATCGGGGTTCATATCACTGAACTGGATATCAACGTTTTGCATACGGAATGGGGAGACCATGGTGCCGATGTGAGGAAACGCCAACAGATGAAAGCAGAGTTGAATCCCTGGCCCAATGGTTTGCCCGGGCACAGGCAGGCGGCTCTCACCCGGCGATACGAAGAACTTTTCAGTGTATTTAAAAAGCATCGCGATAAGATTGAGAGGGTTACCTTCTGGGGCATATCCGACAGGTCATCCTGGCTGAACAACTGGCCCGTAAAGGGGCGAACAAATTATCCCCTGTTATTTGACAGGGAACTCAAACCCAAACCCGCTTACCATGCAGTAATTGGGGTTGTTGAATAGGTGACCCCGGGCACGAACTGCATATACCGAGGCATCATTGGCAAGTGCCTGACAGACTGAAAAACAGAGATCCGAAGATCAGGTTTTAACCCGTAAGAACTACATGATGAGAAAAACCTATCCTTTATAATGTTACTGTTTATTGCCATTTCAGTACCCAGACAGGAAGATCAGCAGGGAAATGAGCTCGGATTGAACAACCATGGACTCATATTCAGTATAGCATACAAATTTTAATGCAGCGTGCAGGAAGGTTTGGAGGCAGATAGACAGCCTGCCTTTGCGCATCTATTTTGAATGGTTCCATATCATTCTCCACAAGGCGTGTAATATGCAGAAACTTTTTACTTTTATACCCAACAACAAACTAACTAAACGATGAAGAAAACACTGATCATGCTGGTCATGGTTCTGTCAGGCTTTGGCCTGCATGGTGCTGACCTGGTAGAAGTATCTCCCGTAACTAACAAAATATTGGTTTTGGTCTTTGATGATGGCTATATCAAGCAGCATGGCTATCACGAAAGCGGCAGTGATGACCAGTCATACCTCTGGCCACTGAATGTTGAACGTGCAGAAAACCCGTTGGTCTATGCCATCAGCAGTGAGGATGACGAAGGGTATAGTGAGCCGATGAATCCACTATTCACTGGCAGGAAAAGTAAGGGACATGATTTTTCCAAGAAATGCATCAACTGGAATGATCCGCCATGGCCGGGAGCTGCCTGTAAGAACGACTATGCCTCCCACCACTATATCTATCTTGAGCTGCCGACTCCGCTTGTATCGGGTAAAACCTATACAATTCATATGAGCGGACTGGCCGATAATATGGGGTCATATACGTTTACCTATGACCTTGCAACCACGCGGGCAATTTCAATCCATACAAATAATTTCGGGTATGCCCCGCAGGCCGGGAGCAAATATGCCTATATCTCACAATGGATGGGAACCTTGGGTCCGCTTACAGATGACGGGCTGATTGGAAACAGATTTGACCTACTGGAACTCGATGCGAATGGAATTCCCGTGACTTCAGTCTTTAATGGGACCGTTGACAAGCAAAAGGATTACACCGAGAAGGACAATAACCAGAGCAATCAATCCCCTTACAACAACTACGTGGTCTCCAATGTCTATGAATGCGACTTTTCTTCTTTCACCCAGGAGGGAGAATATATCCTGGTCGTTGAAGATGTAGGGGCATCCTATCCGTTTCGGATCAACGCTGATGCCTACCACGAGGCATTCTACTGGACCATGAAGGGGATCTACCTCGAACGCGCGCTGATCGATGCCCCGGAAGCATATGGAATGAAATGGGCACACCCAGCCTGGGAAGATGCAGATCTTGTTTATACACATGTGCGTAGCATGGACCTGACGGATGAATCCGGACAGAACCAGCGGCAAAATATCTTTGAAAACCTGGACTGGAGTGTCGATCTCACAGGAATCCGTGGATGGTACCATGATGCTGGTGATTGGGATGGCTATTTCTCTCATTTCAGGGTGCCAAGGGTATTGATGTACACCTATGAACTGGCACCAGATAATTTCAGTGACGGGGAACTGGATATTCCAGAATCACAGGCTGAATACAACGGCTATTCCGGCACTCACATCCCGGACATACTGGATGAGGCAGTCTGGCTGGTCGATTATTTCAAGAACAATGTGGGTCCCACGGGCGGCATTTTCGGTTCACGTGTGCACCCTGATATTTCAACGGTAAATGAAAGCCTGGGGATCACCACGGATAATTATCCCGATTTTACATTCAGGGATTGCCGGATTGCCGGTATTCCTTCATGGGAGGATTGTACCACCTGGATCGTTCATGGCGAAGACCCGAGGGATTCGTATGCATTTGCCAGTATTGCTGCGCAATATGCCTTTAACCTGGGCATCGCGGAGACAAGAACCGGGGAGGATTATACCGCTATTATCGCTGAATATGCCGATTCAGCAATCAGTGCATACAACTGGGCCATGAACAATACGATTTCCGGTGATGAAAATGGGAAGCAATTTGTTGAAAACAGGGCGGCTGCGGCGGCATGGTTGTATAAACTCACCGGCGAGCAAGGATACATTGATCAGTTAAAACTTGACCTGGCATTGGAAAATATCACCGCTTCAACAACCGACCCCGGGGAATCAAAATGGGCTGTCTTTGCATATGCCACCATGGATGGCACCGATCCGCTTTATAGTGGAACTTTCGATGCAACGCTCCAGGATGATCTGAGACAGGTAGTTAAAAAATATGCAAACAACCGTGTAACAGATGCCATTGATGCCAACAGAAGCATGCGCTGGGGGGGGAGTATGTTGCAACCTGTCTGGAACGGTCAGGCCACCACCCCCTGGATACTCCCGGCCATGGTTGCGAAAATGGTCTGTGACCAGACATCAGATCCTGACGCGACAAAATATATGGATGCCTGCTTTACCACCAACGACTATTTTCTTGGCGGCAACCAGCTGAACATGGTGTGGCTGACCTATGCAGGTCATACCCATACCCAATACATGCTGCACCACGACAGTGAATACAACCCGACGCATCCGGGCTATATACCTGGGGTACCGGTCTATGGTCCGCGGACACGATGCGACTGGTTTGCACCGGGGGGAGATCATCCGCATGCCGGGGACAACTGCTATTACAACAACAGTCATGATGCAGATTTTGCCCTGCTCGACGGGAGGTTGTTCCCTGCGTATAATGATGCTATGAACGACCTGGTATGGCCGGTGCATGAGCTCTATTTTGAAAATTATGGCTGTCCGCCCACCAACGAATTTACAGTTCACCAAACTATTGCGCCGGCCGCTGCTGCCTATGGTTTTGTGACCGCATCGGGCGGGAATGCCCAACCCGGAGTTGAACCGGTCATCTCCATTGCCACTGATCAAGCCTCCTACGAACTTGGAGATGAGGTGACAGTTACCCTGTCTGCCAGTGATGCTGATGGATGGATCTATGAAGTGAATCTTTACCTGGATAACAGGTTGCTGGCAAAACCGGAAACAGATCAGAACACCTATGTCTTTACCGTGGGAAAGCCAGGTACGCTGCTGATTTCAGCCGAAGCAGAAGACAACCTTGGCCTCTCTTCCATGTCCAATACCGTGGAAATAGCTGTCAGTGATGTGGCTGACGCTCCATCAGTTGCTATTACGAACCCCCTTTCCGATGGATTGTACCGGATCAACGAGGAGATCACAATCAACGCAACCACGGGAGGACAGGTTGATCGGGTGGAATTCTTTTACTTCAATGAAAAGATCGGTGAAGACAGCTCGGAGCCCTATTCAGTGAACTGGACACCTCTCCTGGAAGGAACAGCTGATATTATTGCTGTGGCATATGACACCAGGGGACTCTCCTCCACCAACCTGAAGCAGGTCAGTGTCACCTCCAGCTGCCTGACCCTTTTGAAACCCCTGGAGGATGAAGAGTTTGACCTGGGGAGCTACGTGGTGGTCAAGGCAGAGCCATCCGAATGCGCAGGTGACATCAGCAATGTGCGTTTCTATGTTGGATATGATGAGATGGAGGATGACCTGCCTTCCCCAGCTGATGGCACCTATGGCGTCTCCTTCAAAAAGCTGGAAGAGGGTGAATATGTAGTCTATGCAGTTGCTGAAACAACCGAAGGGATGCTCATCTCGGACAGCATCCATTTTACAGTGGTAGATCCATACATCGGGGTTGAAAACAGGGACATCAAAAGTCTGAATGTATTTCCCAACCCCTCTGATGAAGGGTTCAATTTCAGATATGAGCGCATTTCAAACGAACCGGCCCGGATCACTATCTATGATGCTACGGGCAGACAGGTATTGCACCACTTATCTGAAGGAAGTGAGGACCACTATTATTGGAATGCCTCCGGCATGTCACCCGGTGTATACACATATACACTGGTCGCAAGGAACACTTTCAGGAAAGGAAAACTGATTATTAACTGACCCAAATCCCAACAAAATGAAAATAATTAAATTAACATTGATCCTGACCGGAATGGTCCTGTGGATGCAGGGCTTCGGGCAGATCACCTTGCTGCATGAAGATTTTGGTGCCGAAGGTACCACGGCAAGTGCCGAACTGATTGCACCCTCCTCCTATGACCTTGATCCGGCGGCATCCTATCTCTCTTCAGAGGCTGTGGCAATCAATTATTATGGCGTTGACAACACCTCGGAAGAAAAATATGAAGGCGCATCGGGGGGGAACTTTTTCCTCCTTGGGAACAATTGGAATGCATCCGGGGTAACCCTCACCTGGGCAAATCTGGATGTAACAAATTATTCGTTGTTGGATGATATCGTATTTGGCTGTGCCTTTGCAGGTGGGAATAACGATGCCTGGACAGGGAACTGGCTGTTCAACCTGCAGTATAGTTTTGATGACGTGGTTGCTGATCCTGAGAATGCCACCTGGCAAAATTTTGACCTGATATCCAATGCATCGGGATGGCCCGATCCCCAGGATGCCGGGGGCGCAAACTGGAGCATGGTTACAGTGAACACGGATCTGAACATTGCTGCCAATGACAGGCTCTCCATCCGGATCAAATCCAACGGTAACTATGATTACCATTTCGATGATCTGAAATTTGTCGTAAAAACTCCAAATAGTGGCATGGAAAGGGTCACCATCGCAAAGGAGACCTTCGGACCCAGCCAGTACTTTAAAGGACCTGCCAGCGATTACGGGAACTACACCAATGGGGATGTTCTTGTATTTAACGATTATGGGGTCCATTACCAGAACTACGGAGATGATATCACCACATCCTATGACGGCAACAGCAATGACGGGAACTGGTGGATCACCAGTGAGGATGACGGTGGTGTCTCCAGGGATACACTTGTCTTCTCGCTGGACACACGTGAATATGCAGATGTACAGCTGCAATTCGGGTTTACCTTTTGGGGAGGTACCCCTGGGAACATGATCGGATTGCGATATACAGCCGACAGCGTCAACTGGTACCCGATCGTGACGGTATCTCCTGAAACACCCTATCCGGGAACAAATCAAAATTCCATCAATGACGGGTATTTCCACCTGATCAAATACGAGGACATCCTTCCCCGGGCTGAAAATCTGACCATCAAGATCTACCAGCTGGGTGCTGCACAATTTATCATGGACGATATTCAGCTCACGGGTGTCTACAGCACGCTGAGTGACGACGCCAGCCTCGCCTCAATCAGTTTCCCTGATGATCCGGTTCTTCAGCTGCAGCCTGAATTCGAGGCCGGTACCAGTGAGTATAATGTACTGCTCCCGCACGGGACACTGGATCCTCCTCTGATCGAAGCAGTTTCCAACGACCCTGGTGCAACAGTGGTCGTTGAGGATGCGCTGGATGTGAATTCAGAGGATGTCGCCGACCGACAGAGCTATGTCCTTGTAGACGCGGCTGATGGAGAGACGCAGCAGCTCTATACGATCACATTTTCTGTTGACCCCGTGGCTACCGGTAAAAGATTCATTGAAACAACAAGGATCTATCCCAATCCGGCCACGGGCCAGGTCCGGATCAAATCAGTGAACAAAATCAGGGTATGCCTGCTTTATGATGCGACCGGCAAACAGGTCATGACGGTTGAGCAACCAGGAACAGGGGAATTGACAATGGATGTTTCCGCTCTCTCAAGGGGGATTTACATGCTGGTGGTTGTGGATGATGAAGGGAAAAGGACCAACAAAAAACTGGTCAGGAAATAGCCTGAATTCTGCTGTCTGACAGCACAGGTTGATATAGAATTATACCAGGTTGCCGGGGATCTTCCCCGGCAACCGGCGTTCTGTTCAGGATACCATTAAAAAATCCTTGCCCTCCCTGTAGCCCTTGCTGGTTAAATATTCCCGGATCCGGTCCCGGTTATCCATCTGGCGGATGTAGGAGAGGATAAACATGCTCCCCACAGAAGGAAGGTCTTTATAATATATCAGCTCGTATCCGATTTGCCGGTTCTTCCGCGTATCTATATAGGAACCGGTTTCAACACCCTCCTCCTCCAGGAATCTTGCCCTTCTCCGGGAGATCCGGCTGGCTCCCCAGACGGAGACTGTCGGATGATGAGGGTTGTGTTTCTCCAGCCACCTGGCAAGGTACCTGCTTTTGATTTTGTAGAAGGCATTTTCACTGTAATGGGGATCGGTCCGGGTCAGCCGTTCATCTGAATCATACCACTTCAAAACGGTCCAGGCTACCTTCCCGATCCTTACCCCTGCTTCCAGCCATCTTAGCACCATCTCATAGTCTTCCGGGAAATCCCCTTCGCGGTAAAGGCCATACTTTTCCATGGTCTCCCTCCGCCACATGAGGGTAGGATTGATCACGGGGATCTCGATGAACCGGTTGAGGTAAATATCTTCGAAGGATTGCAGTTCATTGTTCCACTCCACGAATCTTTCAAATCCTCCTGTCTCTTCGGAATGTGGTACATAATCCACAAGTCCGCCCACAGCACCCGCATCATCATGCTGTTCCAGGTAATCGAACTGTTGCTTGAGTTTCAACGGCAGGGCCTCATCATCGGCATCCATCCTGCAGATGTATTTTCCGCGGGAAGCCGAAACGCCCCTGAGTGTAGCCGGGACGACACCCTCTTTCGATTCAGACATTAGCCGGATCCTCCCATCTTTCGTTTTCAGATGTGCAGCAAGTTCAGATGAACTGTCTGAAGAATGATTGTCAACCAGGATCAGTTCGAAATCGGGAAAGGATTGACCCAGGATACTGAATACAGCTCTTTCCAGGGTGCCGGAGGCGTTTCGGAATGGCAATACAACTGAAATGACAGGGTCTTTTTCCAATGACATAGATGGTTCATTATGAAGATCGGCATCCCGGATCCCCCAGGATAAATTCAGTTTAAAAATAGGACTTCCGCGCCAAATTTCATAGTTGAATGAAGATCTCCTTGCAGGGAGGAGCCGGAATTGTTCATCAGCCGGTAAAGAGACCAGGGGGATACAATCCCGGAAGTAGCCTGATCCCGGGTAAGTCTGTATCTGAACTGTACAATATGCAAATGTTATAAATGTTAAATGACTGCAGTGTTTTTTGTTTTATCACTTCTTTCGCGGTTGTAAGGAATAGCATCAACTGACGTCGAAAGAACAAACAGGAACACAGAATGAAGAATATCATATGTCCCGTATCATCAGAGAGAGCGAATGAAAATGTTGTGAGGATCACGGCCTTCTGGGTGATCCTGTTAACCGGACTCTTTATGGCCTTTCCAAACCCGTTGATTCCGCTTTACCTTGCATTTGATTTTTATATCAGGGCATTTACAAAATCGAAATACAGTCCGCTGAGCTGGGTCGCTGCCGGTATGTCTCGCAGTTTTAAACTGAAACCCCACTGGATCGACCGGGCCCCCAAGATATTTGCAGCCCGGGTGGGCCTCCTCTTTTCGATACTTATATTTTCACTGACCATTACCGGGCTGACTTCAGCGGCAATCGGAACAGCCGGAGTACTTGCATTGTTTGCATTCCTGGAATGCGGCATTAATTTTTGTGCCGGTTGCTGGGTGTATACATATATCGTATTACCTTTATACAGGGAACGTTAGAAGCAGACAGGATTCAAAGGTGGTCCAAACCTCCATTTTTGCTCAACCATTCGCCTGTGAAATTCCGTCTCTTCGGAGCATACAGTCAATACGCAGTCATGATTGGACGAGTATTCAGAATACAAATTATTATTAAATTTGAAATATGATGATTTCAAGAAAGTTCCTGCTGGGCTTCATTCCAATTCTCCTGTTGATGAATATTGAGACAAAAGCACATACATTAACCAATCCATCCGACACCCTGGTGGTGCTGTGGGTAAGCGGTGATCGCGATGTTGCAGAGAAATCCTGCCTGATGTATACCCATGCCGCAAAAAAGTATGGATGGTTCAGCGAGGTGATCCTCATCATATGGGGTCCGTCTGCAAGACTCGCCGCAGAAGATGAGGTAATCAGGGAGAAGGTGCTCAGCATGCAGGAGGATGGCGTTGTACTCGAAGCTTGTGTGGCCTGCAGCAATATGCTGGGTGTCACCGAAGAATTAAGGGAGCTTGGCATTGATGTAAAAGGAATGGGTACAGCGCTCACCGGATATTTGAAGAGCGACTACAAGGTATTGACATACTGACCTGTCTGGTTCCCTGTTCCGGGAGCCGTTTCGTTGCTTGTTCATGAATGCCGGAATTGCCCGATTCATATGTGCAGGGGGCGTTTGCGCGCCGTTCCTGACAGAATGTCCTGGTTTTTTTGATGGCTTGATATTTGGAGCATTTTTATAAATGGCTGATATGATCACTGTTAAAAAGATAAATTCCCGATACAATCAACTCTCTTCCTACCTGCATGCACGAAAGATCAAAGATGCGCTGGACCTCCTGAAAGAACTTATTTCTGAGGCTGGCTTTAACGATTATTTTGTACAGCAGGAACACCTGGAGTCGACCTATGAACAAATGCTGAAATACACCCTGGAGGGGGTGCATGATCCGGAACGGGAAAGGATCTATATGAAATTACAGGTTTCGATTCTTCAACTGGCCGACCGTGTCAGGGCAAAGCTCTTAAAAAAGCACTCCGGCTGGCTCACACTGACACTCCAGGAGGAGCTGGAAAAATCACAAAAGCTAACCGGTAAAGGCGTTATTGAGAGCCTGGATGATCTTGCCTTTCGAACGGAACTTGATGACATCATCAATGAAGACAAGACGTCACCCTCAACGACAGACCTGAAGAGGAGAGAACTGATCATGGAGATATTCAAGCACCTGTGGCTGACCAACGAATATGGAGAAGCAGAGAACAGCCTGGTGCGCTCCCTCATCACCTGCAATGATTTTACCTGGTATGAACAGGCTCAGCAGGTGAGTGCCATACTCTTGAGTGCACTTCGCCATTTCGATGAGGAAAAAATACACAGGATCATAGATTTTACGGAGATCGGGGACCAGCAGGTATCTGGAAGGGCGCTTGTGGGCCTGGTGATTCTGCTCTATACATACGATAGCAGGCTCTACCTTTATCCCTCAGTGATCAGCAGGCTTGAACTGTTGAAAGATTCGCTCGATCTGGATAAGATATTGGAACAGATCGTGCTGCAATTGATCAGGACCGAAGACACCCTTGCATTGGGAAAAAAATTGCATGAAGACATCATACCGGAGATATCAAAGCTTAAACCCAAACTTGAAGACAAGTTGAAAATGGAAGATCTCAAGGAGGAGGATGAGCTTGGAGATAAAAATCCTGACTGGGAAAGTGTATTTCGTGAGTCGGATGAACTATATAAAAAGGTGGATGAATTCATGAAGCTTCAAATGGAGGGCGCAGATGTATACATGACAACCTTTGCCCGTTTGAAGCAGTTTCCGTTTTTCAATGAACTGACCAATTGGCTGGTGCCTTTCTACAAGGAGAACCCGGACCTGAAGGAGATTTATGAACAGGAATCTGAAACTTTTAATCCGGGAGTATTCATTTCCGGACTCAAGAAGATGCCGTTTCTCTGCAATTCCGATAAATACAGCTTCATCTTTAATGTGCGGTTCCTCCCTGAAGAGCAGAAAAAAATGCTGACTACGGCATTTACAATGGAGATGGAAAATCTGTCGGAAATGGTTTCAGATGAGGAGCTGATGAGCCCTGACTTTGCCAGGCGGATCGTATTCGTTCAGTATATCCAGGACCTGTACCGGTTTTTCAAGCTTTCTCCATTCAAAAATGAATTTGAGGACGTCTTTGCCGGTAAGCTGAATATCTATGAGACCTGGTTTTTCAGGAAATTGGTGGGGGATACCGGGATCTTCAGGAATATTGCAGAGTACTTTTTCGAAAAGGAATATTATGAGCAGGCACTGGATCTGTTTACGATGTTGCTTGAAAAAGACCCGGTGAATACCGAGCTGACCGAGAAAGCAGGATTCTGTTACCAGAAGATGGATGAGTGGGACAGGGCAATCGCATTTTATAAAAAACTCGACCTGGCAGGGGGTTCCGCTACCTGGGTGCTGAAGAACCTGGGGTATTGTTACCGTAAGAAGGAAGCATTCGGAGAAGCACTCGAGGTCTATCAGAAAATTGCAGAGGAGACACCGGATGATATCAAAACAGAGTCACTGATCGGGTTTTGTAACCTCAAGCTGGAAAATTACGAGGTGGCGCTTAAGCACTATTTTAAAATAGAATACCTTGAGCCGGAAAACCGCAATATCATAAGACCTGTTGCCTGGTGTTATTTTACAACTGGTGAATACCAGAAGTCAGAAAAATATTACAAAAAGGTATTCGAACAGGACCCCAATTATTATGATTATGTTAACTATGGCCATTTGAATTGGGCCACAGGGGACCGGAAGCGTGCGATCGATCACTACAGGGAGTCGATCCACAGATTTGACAACTTCAGCTTCCCGGATTTCCAAAAGACCATGGTGGATGATACACCCTTGCTGGTTGAACAGGGTATCGAAAAGCAGGAAATTTCACTGATGATGGACTACCTGCGGTATAAGCTCAGGTAGGTACAAAGAAAAAGCGGTCCGATTTCGAATGTTGAAGAAAAAAAGCCATGGAATTCAACCCGTCTCTATGAGAATGGAATTTGAAGATCGGACCGCTTATCGGTCAAAGGAATCTGTTTCCAGATACCTTATATGTTTTAGAACGTTTTTATCTATGAACAAATATATGTAAAGCATTTGAAATTTGCTAATCAAAATAGGAAAAATTCTCATCTTTTTTGAAAATATCCCTGATCAGGTGGTTGGCAAGCCTGCTGGCGCCTATTCTGAACTTCTCCGGATTCAGCCAGTCATCTCCAAGAATATGCTTAACAATGCCCAGGAACAGATGTGCATCCCCGGGGGTTGATATTCCTCCTGCCGGCTTGATTCCGACCTTTTTCCCAGTCTTCTCATAGAAATCCTTTACCGCCAGGCACATTACGGCAAATGAATCGGGGGAAGCCCCGGAGCCGGCCTTGCCCGTTGATGTTTTTATAAAATCTGCACCAGCATCCATGGCCAGGAGGGAAGCTTTTCTAACCTCTGAAAGGTCATTCAGGGACCCGGTTTCCAGGATTACTTTAAGATGTAATGGTCCCAGTGTCTCTTTGAGTTTTCGTATCTCTTCAAAAACCTCCTCGGTCAGGTCGGCCTGGAATTTCCCTACCGGCATTACAACATCAATTTCATCTGCCCCTGCTTCCACCGCCATTTCCACTTCCAGTAGTTTGACTTCAAAGAAGGTTTGCGAGGAGGGAAAACCGGCTCCTACAGAAGCAATATTTACCAAAGGATTGTTCAGCTTAGCTTTGGCGATTGGAACGAATTCGGGATATACACAGATCGCAGCTGGTGATGGGAGATCGGGGTAACTCTCGGTGAGCATGTTCAGTTTGTCGCACATCTTACTGATCTTACCTGAATGGTCTTTTTCGCTCAGGGAGGTGAGGTCGAGCAAACTGAAAAGGAATGACAGCGTCTCTTCATCTGCCGATGCAGGTGATCCGGACTTCGATTTTTCAAGAAGGTCTTTCACTGAATTGTCGTCAACATCATATTGAAATTCTGCAAAATGTTTCATGAAGGGTTCTTTTTCAGTTTATCATTGTTAAGGTGTCTTTTCGCATCTCTGGTCGTTTTTTTCTCCAGGTTGTACCGAAATGCCTCTTCCAGGTTCACCCCAGTCTGGTTTGCCAGGCAGATCAGTACGAATAGTACATCGGCCATTTCATCACCGATCTTGTTTCCGGCTTCCTTTTTCTTAAACGATTGTTCACCATATTTTCGTGCCATGATCCTTGCAAGCTCACCAACTTCTTCCATTAATAAGGCCGTGTTCGTAAGTTCGCTGAAGTATCTGACTCCGTATTTTTCAATCCATTGATCGACCTCTGTCTGTGCCTGGCTGATTGTCATTGCTGCTGGTTTATTCTTTTCTTTTTGTGTCCATAAAGATAGTTACCGGTCCGTCATTGATGATCTCAACTTCCATCATTGCGCCAAATTTCCCGGTAATCACCCTGTTTTCTGAAGACGATGCTACCTTTAGAACAAATCGATCGTACATCGGTTCAGCGAACCCTGGATCTGCGGCCCTGATCCATGATGGCCGGTTCCCCTTCTTTGTGCTGGCATGAAGGGTGAACTGACTTACGATCATGATCTCACCTCCCGTTTGCAGCAGGGAAAGATTCATCTTGCCGTCATTGTCATCAAATATGCGCAGCCGCATGATCTTTCCCGCCAGCCATTCAATGTCCTCCTCCTGATCGTCCTGTTCGATCCCCAGCAGGACGACTACACCGAAAGCCATCTCCTTTTGCTCTTCTCCATGGATGGTAATACCTGCTCTCCGGACACGTTGAATAACTGCTCTCATTTTCCTTGTGATTCGGGATTCAAACCCAAATATATCAATAATTATAGAAGCAAAACCGGGTCAGAAGCTCCATTTTATCCTTGCATATCCAACCCAGGTGGTTTGCCTGGTCCTCTCCCCGACCGGATTGGGTTGTTCGGCCGAAAATAACTGGGAGATCAGGGAGGCAGAGATGTTGTTCGAGAGTGAGAGATCGACACTGGGGCCTATATAATAGCCCTTCCACGATGGGAACCAGATGCCTGCTAGTGATGCATTGAGCAGGGGGGTGACCGGGAAGGAGAGACTTGTGAAAACCGACCATTTTGTGAAGCCGATCTGCCTGACATCCATATCCGACCCCAGGATCTGCATGAAATTTTGAATCTCATGTTCTCTGGCAAATCCCGAATAGAGCACCTCCGCCTGCATCCAGAGGCTGTTAGAGAATGTATGATCAATTCCCGTCGATACCAGCAGCTGTCCGCTGGTATCGGCAAAGTTGTCGAGGCTCCGGAAATAACTCAATTCGCCCCTGAAGGAGCTGTTCACAATGTTTCCGCTCCAACCCGTACCCAAAACAAGGTCGCTCCCGCTGAGCACGCCGCCGAGCAGCTGGAAATCATATCCCATCGTATTGAACCTGAAATAGCCCGCCCCGGTGACCTTACCCGCACTGTCGGCTTTTGCGGCCAGTTCAATATTCGATGCAATACCTGTATAATATTGGATCCTGATCGCATCACTCCCGGGCCGCTCCGGATAATCCACATCAAAATAGGAGTAGCTGTTGAAAATGTCATTAGGATTCCAGGCAAACGTCTGTCCCCAGTTGATCCTCTGCCGTCCCACCGTTGCAACCCAGTTGCCAGCGGAAAACTCTGCATACAACCGGTCAACCTTTGATGCGATTATATATCCCAGGTCGTCATTGTAACTGTCGTGTGCGGAAAAGGCGAGATCAAGCCAACCGGGGTCTCTTCCGATCATGTCCGCATAACCCGGAAAAGTTGAATACGTACTGCCCTGGATCAAACGCGTCCTGGTCTGTATCGACACCTTCAGCCATCCGGCAGGATAAATATTCAGATTCAGCCTGTTGTGCAGCTGGTTTTCCCAGAGCCAGCCGGTCTGCTCCATGTGGTAGACCGACTGCATATCATTCAGGTAACCGTCCAGCGTCACTTTTTGTTGCGCATTGATATTTAAACAAAAAGTAAAAATAATTAATATTAATGTGTTGCGAATCATTAAATTAAATTTGTAGCAATATGTTGATAGGTGGTGCGTGAACAACAATTCCATCTGTAGAATCTGGTCTGTTGACCTGGTAAAAAGGGCTATCTTGTTTCATCTGATATTACTTTGCCATCCTCGATCGTTACGACCCTTCTTGCCTTTTTTACAACCCTGTTATCGTGGGTTGAGAATATAAAGGTGATCTTCTCTTCCCGGTTCAGCTCCTCCATGATTTCAAGTAGCGTTTCGGTCGATTTAGAATCAAGATTGGCTGTGGGTTCATCTGCGAGGATGAATTTTGGTTTAGAGGCCAGTGCCCTGGCAACTGCAACACGCTGTTGCTGTCCGCCCGATAATTTAGCCGGTCTGCTTTCCGCCCTTTCACCCAGCCCAACTGCGTTCAGCAGCTCCATGGTCCTTTCATTGCGTTCCTTTTTGGAACGTTTTTGAAGGTTCATGATGAACTCAACATTCTCTTTCGCAGTGAGTACCGGTATCAGGTTATAGGACTGAAATACGAATCCGATATTTTTCATCCTGAAGTCGATCAGGTCTGAAGACTTCAGGGTGGATAGGTCTGTATTATTGACAAGGATCTTCCCTTCTGTGGGATTGTCCAGACCCCCGATCATGTTCAGCAGCGTGGTCTTTCCTGAGCCGGATGGTCCTACAATGGCAGCAAACTCTCCCTCCTCGAAATCAATGGAGATGCCATTCACAGCATGTACCTTTACTTCTGAGCTGTTGTAGATCTTATGTACTTCTTTTATTTCCAGGACTTTCATATTGGTAAGTTTATGATTTATTATTCTGTTCTGAGTGCATCTGCGGGATCAAGCCGGAGGGCCTTGAGCGCCGGATAAATGGAAGACAGTATCCCGGTAACAACGATCAGGATCGTTACAATGATGAAAAAGGTGATGCTGATGTCGGGATAGATGTGGGCAGAAAACCCCATGGCTTCAAATCCTTCCCCGTATTTGACAAAATTGATCCCATTCCTTGAGGTAAGCGCAATAATGCCCCAGCTGATGATCATACCTGTCACACCTCCGATCAGCGAGAGAAATACCGACTCAGTCATGATCATCCTGAATACCCGTTTCTTGTTCATCCCGATGGCTGTCAGCATACCAAGCTCCTTGGTTCTTTCCAGTACCACCATGAGCATGGTGTTCACGATACCAAAGGCGAGAGCTGCGAGGATGATGATCATGAAAACAATATAAAATTGTTCCACCATATCATTCATCATCGCCATTTCGGGAGAAATCTCCTTCCATGAGCGAACTTCAAGGTCGGGGAAATTTTCAGAGATCTGCCGGGTAATATTCCTGGTCTGCTCAATATCCCCGATACGAATAACTGCCTTATGGAAGGCTTCATTACCAAGTCCGGTAAGACGCCCGATATCAGAGTTTTTGACGAAAACATGACTTGATTCATACATCTTGTTCTTGATGTCATAGATGCCGGCCACCCTGAACATGCCTCCGGTCTGAACATTGTTCCTGTCCAGGAAGGTCAGTGTCAGTCGTGTCCTGGTTCGAAACGACCAGGCCTCTTCGGTGATTTTCCGACCATATTTCGAAGCCTCTTTTTTTGTCAAGGTGTCTTTCAGGGCATCGGTGAATGAAGCCTGGTTCCGAAACCTTCTGCCCTGGTAACCATCTAGTTTTGAAAGCACTGTTTCAGGGACATCCCTGTTACGCAGACTATCGATGGTGGCAGGCGCAATGACGTAACGAATGATATTCAATTCCTTTGCAAGATCTTCCCCGATGTAGACAGGATTTCTCTTATTGCTATCTGCAAAGTAACTACCGGTGCCGGGGATCAGCTTATCACCCAGACTAAAGACCTGCTTGTCCTGGACGGGATCTATACCGATCACCTGCACCCCTGTACTTTTTGTGGCCGTGTTTGCCATTGCACTAATGATCGTCCTGTGGGTAACCGCTTCCACTCCATTCAGCTCAAGGATCTTTTTGTCCAGGTTCGTGATACTGTCCAGCCGGAGGTGAATGTCAAAGTTCTCCCTGAAATCTGGACGTGAGATTTGAATATGTCCGAGCTCAGTATTCAGGGCGGCTTCCAGTCTTTGTTCGATGGCGCCGTTCATTACAGCCACTGCGAAAACGCCGCCGAATATTCCGATGGTCACCGAGATGATCACCACCAGGCTGCGTATCTTGTTTCTCCAGACATTCTTCCATGCAGTACTTGTTATCATCTTTTCATGTTTATGCTCTGAGAGCGTTTACAACTTCAAGACCCAGGATTTTTCTTACCGGATGTACAATTGAGATCAGTACCATGAGTCCCACAATGAAGGATTGCCACAGAAAATAGGTCCCTACACCGGCAAATACAAGTTTGGGTTCCATCCCGTATTCTTCAAATATCAGGGCCATCTCTCCCTTAAAAACAATCGGGTTGGAGACCCCGATGGTAATTCCGATCGCACCCACCAGCATACCTCCAAGTATCCCCAGGAGCCCGATATAGAGCATCTCCAGTGAGATGATCGATGCCAGTTTCGTTTTTTGCATGCCAATGGCAACGAGTACCCCGAATTCACGCTTCCGTTCTGCGGTCATCATCAACACTGTCCCAAAAACACCAAATGCGATGACCAGGTAGAGGATTCCGATCATAATCATGCCGCTTTTATTATCGGCCTCCATCTGCTGGATCATAATTTCATTCATCTCCCTCCAGTCGATCATCCTGGTCGATCCGGGGATTACCTTACTTAGCCGGATGGAGGTTTCACGAATGGCTTTGTCATCGGTGTTCTTAAGATCGAGTGCAATAGAGGTCAACATACCGTCGGCGTTAAATAATTGCCTGGCAATGTCTACGGGGAGATAGACGACCTTGTTGTCCAGCTCGGGGGTGGGCTGCTTTATCAGCCCCTTCACTTCATATTTCCCGGCAGCAGTTGTTCCATGATAGCCCTGGCTGATTAATACGAGGGTGTCACCGATATCAAGTTCCATGTAATCCGACAATCCCGAACCGATCCACGCGCCGGGCTCGCCTTTCTGTATAGCCCCATTTTGAAACCCTGCATATGATTCCAGGATCGGAAGAAATTCATCCCGCCTGCCAGGATCAAGAGAAAGGTCACTGAGGAAGCGGTCGACCGTTGAGTAAGCATTGCCTTCGACCTTATCTGCCATATCACGGGTTTTTTGTGGCAGATTTTCATCTTCGCAGATCTTCTCCACGGCCTTGGCGGTAAGCAGGAATTTTACCTTTTTGTCTTTCACCTTCGACAATCGCTGCTCCTTTTCAGGATCAATGCCCAGTACCATCACCCCCTTGGTGTTCGGACCGCTCGATGCAAGGGCAAAGGATTCGAATCGGGGAATCGTTCCCGTCACATTCTTGTCGTCAAGGATCCGCTCGTTCAGAGAATCTGTGTAACGGAATGAATTGTCAATGGTCTTGTCGTTCCACCAATCCTCCTGCTGGATCTGCAGGTATCCGCTGTATGATTCGATGGCATTTTTGTACATGTGATCATAAGAACCCAGCTGAAGAGACCGGAAGAAGAGCGCAAAGAAAACGGCAAAAAAGACCGAAGCGGCCGTGATCAGCGTACGTCGCCTGTTTCTCCAGAGATTTTTCCACGCCAGTTTAATATTGTTCATGATGCGATATTTTCATTGTTTTCCTGTTTGTTATACGGGGAACCAATCCTGTAAACATTGTTCCCGGTGAGCGATCTGAGGTCCGGTAAGTATTCATGACCTGACACGCTTCATGTTTTGCTGAGAGAAGAAACTGTCCGGGATGTCCTCATTAAACCGGATCTCCCTGATCTTCAAAATGGTTTTGTGACCCTCTTCTTCTTCGGGGATCAACTCGATCCGTGTAGGTATCTTTCGACCATCCATTAGCTGCACATCGCCGGCCAGTTCTGTCCTGATCAGGTAACCTTCCACATCATACATTTCTGCTTTCAGGAAAATGAAATCCTCTTTGTCGATCCACCTCACCTGGTGTCCCCATATCACTGCAGCATTCTCCTTTGCTTCCAACCTTATTTTATAGCAGAGACGTCCCTCAAGGGTCTCTTCACCCACGATCTTGTGGTGGTAGTCTCTTACAATGGATGACTCTTTTAAAATGTCGTCATTGGAGTAATCAGACCCCATCCATCCCTGTGACATCATTGAAGGGGGAAGTTTGATCAGCCTGCTGATTGAAGGGTTCCAGCTCCACATTTCATTTCCGCGCTTCAGGAAGGACTGACCTTTTTCACTTGCCGGCCCGGTAATCAGTGTAAGAGACTTTTCCGACCCCTCCGTCCAGCTTTTGAATTCGACTGTTCTTTCCCAGGCGGGGCGGACAATGGTCATTGACATCACTGACACTGATGATTTCTCACCAGTAAATTTGTCGTCTGCCTTCTCAATAATCTGTTTGGCTGTTGGCTCCTGTCCGTTTAGGTTGAACGACAATACGATTAATAAAAGCTGCATCAAAAAACTATTCCTCTTCATGATTTCGGTTTTGTATAGGTTGCAATGATTCGTTCTTCATATTTTCGAAACAATTCTTCTGGGATATCAGTCAGGTCATCATAGTACATCATCATGATCCCGAAACCTTCCAGGGATACAGAGAGTTGAAAAACTTCAAGCAAGGGATCTTCAAATCCCATCTCACTGAAATAGGCCTCGAAAAGTCCGAAATAGCTGTCCATGAATGAAACAAATGCGCTCTCCTTTAATAGGGCCTTTACATTTGGCTGCACCACCAGTCCGAAAAAGGTTGTGTAAAACTCCCGGTTGTCCCGCATGAGCTGAAAGGTCCTCCTGATGAACAACTCGAATTCAGAAGTTGTGAGCACCCCGTCGTGATCCGGATCCAGCGACTTCTTTACCTCCGCAACTCCCTCTTTGAGGATCTCCTTCAGCAAGGCCTCTTTGCCGGGGAAATAGTTATACATCAATCCTTTGGAAATTCCTGCTTTTTTGGAAAGCATCGAGATGGATACATGACCATAACCCTCCCTTGCAAACAGTTCCAGTGCTGTACGCATGATGAGTGACTTTCGTTCACTCCTTATCTCTTTGTATTGTTCTTTGGTCCTTGGCATTTTTATGACTGAACGTTCGGTCAAAGATAATACAATAGCATTTGCATTGTCAAGTTTTTTCCAGGAAATTTTCCAGGAAATGTCCTATTGTGCACATTTTAAGCTCAATGTAAATTCATGTTTTGCAGCCACCTCCTTTGGTAAGCATGTGACCTACCTGCCTCTTTCTGGAATTTATTACCTGTTGTATACCTGAATTGTACTAACTTTCACTGCCGATCCCGAAATTATAATTTTGTGTTCATTGCTGTAACTTTTTATAAACTTGATCGTCATAACACCGGAACCTTGAATTAAATGACAGTAGACGCGTATAATAAGGCAGTTGAAGAGTATGCTGATAATTTGTACAGATTTGTCCTGAAAAACTGTCGGGACGAAGCACTGGCGCAGGATGTGGTACAGGAGTCTTTTGAAAAGCTATGGATGAAGCTTGATGATGTGGATGGCACAAAAGTTAAATCATACCTGTTTACGACCGGGTACCACACAATGCTCGATATTTTGCGGAAGAACAGGAGAATAACAGAACTTGGAGAAAACGGTGAGAATGTTCCCAGGCACAGCGACCAGTATACCGATCTTGGGGAGGTGCTGCAGGATGCATTGAACCTTCTTCCTGAAGTACAGCGAACAGTAATATTGTTAAGAGATTATGAGGGTTATTCCTATGAGGAGATCGGGCACATTGCAGGGCTCACTGAATCACAAGTAAAGGTATACATATACAGGGGTAGGGTAAGCCTGAAAAAATACCTGGTCCGCATGGAAAACATTATTTAAGATCATGGTTATGAAGATCAACAGGGACAATTATGAAACATATTTTCTTGATTACACCGAGGGAACACTCTCTGGGGAGCAGGAGGAGATGCTTTTCAGATTCCTGAAATTTAACCCGGATCTTGAGGAGGAACTGAATGCCTTTTCCATCAGCGCACTTCCACCGGATCAAATTGAATATCCCGGTCGCGAAGGATTAAAAAAGGAGTTTCCGGGGCCTGGAGTGCAGGTATCCGAAGCCAACTTTGAGATGTACTGTGTGGCTTACCTGGAAAATGATCTGGGGCCCACGGAGAGGAAAAACCTGGAGACATTTTTAGAAGCAAATCCCGAAAAGAGAACCGGATTCAGGACCTTCCAGTCGACAAAGCTCATTCGGGAAGAGATCTCATACCCGCATAAGGAGAAGCTTATTAAAGAGCGCAGCCGTAAACTGGTGCCAGGTGTTTGGATCTCTGTTGCTGCGGCTGCCGCAATATTATTGATGATCTTCTTCGGACCAGTTGTCAATGAACCCACACCTGAAATTGCTGCAGTTGCAGATCCGGTTGAGGAGAAAAAGGAAGGGGAGGAGAATTCTGGGCAGCAGGAAGCCCGGAAGACAGTATCCCCTACATTGAATGTGATCAGGAAAACCAGCAACCCCGTACCTGAATCAACATATAAAAAGCCTGTAAATTCAATCGTGGAAGAGGAGAACGACACTGAAAATAAAAGCAGCAATGAGGACAAGCCTGTGCGGATAGCAGGTGTACAATTGAAAGGAGCCCTGCATAGCGATCCGTTTGATCAGCCATATGACAGGCTGAGGCCGGTACCCATTGCACCGCCTTCGATCAACAGGGGCTCCCTCTCGGCACTGGAACTTGCGCGGCACCAGGCCCGCAGAGCCACTGAGATGATCGGAGATGAGGAGGTCACGATTGTCACCCTGGCCAATTCCGGGCTCAAAGAGCTGAACCGGATTACAGGAACAGATGCCCAGATCATGGCAAGCAGGGACGAGGATGGTGCAATTTCCGGCATCAGGTTCAAATCACGAATCCTCAACTTTACCGCTCCCATCTCAAGAGATGAATAGACCGGTCAACTTAGAATGCATAGTTACAATCGATGTTTCAGCCATAAGCCGGGGCTACTTCCACATCTTTAATTAAATTAGCCCAAAATTATCAATTGAAAAAAGGGCTGGTAATAAAATCAACAGGGAGCTGGTATTATGTCCTGAGCAGTGAGGGAGAAAAGATACCATGCAAGATCAGGGGGACCTACCGGATCAGGGGTATCAGGGCCACTAATCCTGTGGCAGTGGGTGACACGGTGAATTTCCAGATGAACGATGAGGAATCAGGTGTGATCACAGACATTTCACAACGCAGGAATTATATCATCCGAAAGTCGGCAAATCTATCCCGGGAGTACCAGCTGATCGCCTCAAACATCGATCAGGCTGTACTGATGATCAGCCTCTCCCGACCACGTACGCACCTTGCCTTTATCGACAGGTTCCTGGTATCTGCTGAGGCTTTCAGGATCCCCGTGGTCCTGCTTTTTAACAAGACAGACATCTACAGTGCCCAGGAGACAGAAGAGATGAATACGCTGATCAGGCTCTACAAAAAAATCGGGTATGATGCCCTTTCGATCTCGCTTCATACAAAATCTAACGTGAAGCTCCTGTACGACCTGTTCAGTAAAAAAACCACCGTCATCACCGGAAACTCCGGTGTGGGTAAATCAACATTATTGAATTTCCTGGATCCTGCATTGGGTCTGAAGACACGGGAAATATCAGAATCCAGCAAAGCGGGTCAGCACACAACTACCTATGCTGAAATGTATTTTCCAATGCCCGAAACCAGGATCATCGACACCCCCGGTATCAAAGGGTTTGGGATGGTTGATATCGATAAGGAGGAGCTCTTTCATTTTTTCCCGGAGATCTTCTATTTCAGTAAGGACTGTAAATTTCACAACTGCATGCATGTAAATGAGCCCAGTTGTGCTGTGATCGAAGCCGTGGTCAGTGATAAGATCAGTGAATCAAGGTATCTAAATTACCTGGATCTCCTGGATGATATGGGTGATAAATACCGTAAATAAAAGTGTACTTAAGGATAAATATGTATTTTTAATGCTCAACTTTTTAAACTGCATCTGAAGGTTCAATGAAAAGGGTCAGCACCTATACCGTAATACTCCTTGTTGTTTTACTATTGATGAATTTGTTGTCAATTCTGAATATTAACCAGCGGTTCATCTCATTCCTCAATTCTTCAATTGAACAGCAGACAACACTGTGTGGAAAATATATGGAGCATCAGCTGGAAGGATTTGAGAACGATCTGAACAAATTATTATACAAGTATCAGTTTTCGACCATCTTCAGCGATCCGGAGATGATGCAGCAGGGAGAGAAGAGCCTGCAGGTTTTTTATTCAAAATACAGGGAACTGATCACGAACGTATTTATTTTTGACAATGATAAAAACTATTTTGGTCTGTATATCAATGACCAGGATGAATTTGTCGTTGACACATTCCCAAGGCAAAGGCAACAGGAGCTAAATGCCAGGGACAAGGTGATTGAAAGCGATGGCAAGTACCTCTACCATTATCCCTATTTTGAAAATGACCAGGTTAGCGGCAACATAATTGTTGAGGTGGACTTCAATGAGTTTGCAAATGAGGTGTTTTCGTTCTACCCGCTCGGAAAAACCATTTCCTGGCAATGGGTTATCAACTCTGATGAGGAGATCCTGACAGAAAATTTCCCTGACAGTATGGAGATAAGTGGGCTCACGGCGATTAGTGATAGCATTGATGTTTTTGCAAGCGGATTGATCAACCATACAATCACCGAAGGGGGGAAGCGAAAGCAAAAAGTTCATTCAGCATTCTACCCGATGAGTATTTTTGGCATGAACCTCGGAATTGTATTTACAGCCAGCCAGACCGATTTCAACAGGTTCTTCATCAATCAGAACATCCTGGTTTCCATGATGGCATTTATTATTACACTCCTGCTGATCATCTACCTATTGCTGATCATTCGCAGAAAAAACCGGTCCCAGGAGCGCCTGATGATGTCAGAAACTGTTTTTCGTCAGATCATTGAAAAGGTCCCGGCGGGGATCATGATCCTGGATGCAGGCGGTGTAATCAGGAATATCAACAGCACTGCGCAGCAATTGATGTTCATCAGTAAAAAGGAAAAGCTCATCGGCAAAGAATATTCCAAGCAACTGTTACAGACAAATAAATTCCTTCTGCGAGATTCAACGGATTCACTCGATACTTCCGACTATCTCTATTATGAGAAGGAGGGGAGTGAGACCGTGATATTCAGGGTCGAAGAACAAACAAGGATCGGGGGCGAGGAACTCAGGCTCATTGCGCTGATTGATGTTTCCCAGATTGAAAGGTCCAGGAAACAGGAAGTAGCGGCCAACAGAGCAAAATCAGACTTTCTTGCATCAATGAGTCATGAGATCAGGACGCCGATGAACGGGATCCTCGGAATGGTAAGCAGCCTGATGGATTCCAAACTTGATGACAATGTGAAGGAGAAGGTCGGGATCATTAAAAAATCGTCCGACCTGTTAATGACGATCATCAATGATATCCTTGACTTCTCCAAGATCGAGGCAGGAAAAATGATGCTCGAGGAGATACCGTTTCGCCTCAGGGAGGAGGTCTCCCTGGTAATCGATCTGTTCAGGCCGCTTGCAGAAGAAAAGGGACTTCCGATTGATACAGAGATCGCCGCATCCGTGCCGGACAAGCTGATCGGAGATCCATTCAGGTTGAGGCAGGTGATATCCAACCTGGTGAGCAATGCCATCAAGTTTACTGATAAGGGCCGGATCACAATCGGGGCTGATCTTATGGAAAACTACAACGGCAGAATGCAGCTCTTGTTCTGGGTAGAGGATACAGGGATCGGTATACCTGAGGATAAGATCGGAGGCATTTTCGGTACGTATGCACAATCACGCGGATCAGTGAGCCGGAAGTTTGGTGGTACCGGTCTGGGAACAGCAATCTCAAAACAACTGGTCGAGTTGATGAATGGGGAGATATGGGTGGAAAGCCCGGCCAGGAATTCATCCTCCGATGAGGCACCTGGATCACGATTCAGCTTTACTATTGAGGTATACTCGAACGAGAAAAAGGAGAAAAAATACAACTTCCAGGGAATCCACAATCTGAACCAGATCACGATTCTCTACCTAACCAAGGAACCAAATCCGGAGAAGAACAGTATCAATAAACTGTTTAACCAGTTTGGGATCAACATCGTAACCAAGATCTACCAGAGCAGCACAATCGATACTGTGATTCATCATCTGAATGTAAAAAAGGACCTCTACCAAATTCTTGTCGTTGCAGACAAAAAGGATCATGACGGCTTTGAGCTTGCAAATAAACTGAAGGAGGAGGGCTTGATGGGGCTATTCCCTTCCATCATGGTCAGTAACAATGATCAGCCTGGTAATATCAGGATCACCAAACGCCTGGACATGGACTATTACCTGGTTGAGCCTTTCGAAAGCAAGGAGCTCTTTGACATCATCCAGGAGATCTTTCCCGGACTGAAGGATCAGAAGAGCATTGAGCCAATATTGAACGCACTGCCCGCTCATCTCTCCATATTGCTGGTGGAGGACAACCTGATCAACCAGAAGGTGGCACAATCGATATTTAAGAATATCGGGTATGAGATAGAGATTGTCCCCAATGGATCTGAAGCTATAGATAAGACAAAAAAGCAGGAGTATGATATAATTTTCATGGACCTGTTCATGCCTGAAGTTGATGGCTTCGAAGCCGCTGAACAGATCCGTAAAAACGGGATTCAAACACCAATCATAGCCATGTCTGCTGATGCAGATGATCAGCGCAAGGCCAAATCGGTACTTGTTGGTATGGATGATTACCTGCCGAAACCCGCCAGACTGGAGACAGTCAAGCAGCTACTCATTAAAATGTTTTCAACTTCCGTAAAATAAGTTAGCCATGAATGCACACGAAATTGACTACAGGATCATTGGTGATGATATACAGATCGTTGAAATTGAGCTGGATCCAGGGGAAACGGTGATCGCTGAAGCAGGCTCCATGATGTATATGGAGGACGACATTGAATATGATACAAAACTTGGTGATGGGTCAAGCACCAACGAGGGGATGTTCAGTAAACTGCTGGCGGCAGGTGGGAGGATCCTTACCGGTGAATCGCTTTTTGTCACCCATTTTACCAACCGGGGCAACGGAAAAAGAAAGGTCTCCTTTTCTGCCCCATATCCGGGCAAAGTGGTGCCAGTGGAACTGCCCGTGGTAGGCAATAGCCTGATCGTGCAAAACGACGCCTTCCTTTGTGCTGCACTCGGAACAAAAATCTCTCTCCATTTTAACCGCAAACTTGGTAGCGGCCTGGTGGGAGGAGAAGGTTTTATACTTCAGCGACTTGATGGAGATGGCAGGGCATTCATACATGCTGGCGGAACGGTGATAGAACGGCGCCTGAACAACGAAATGCTCAGGGTGGATACAGGCTGCATCGTGGGCTTTACCCAGGGAATCGATTTTAATGTGCAGGCAGCAGGAAACCTGAGGTCGATGGTCTTTGGAGGTGAAGGCTTGTTCCTGGCAACCCTGAAGGGTACCGGGACGGTCTGGCTTCAGTCCATGCCGATCAGGAAACTGGTCCAGGCCCTGTCTCCCTATGGTAAAAATGTGCGCAAGGAGGGTCGTTCTTTTCTCCAGGGTTTCCTGGAGTGATCCACCCCGGTCATACAGAATACCATTATAACCCTTATCTTTGTATCCATGGTGAAAAGAGGGGATATAGAGATCATGGCTCCAGTCGGATCCATGGAGTCATTGAGGGCCGCCATACAGGGTGGGGCCGATTCGGTATATTTCGGGATCGAACAATTGAATATGCGTTCCAGGTCTTCAGCCAATTTTACGGCTGAAAACCTTCCTGAGATCGTTGAGATAGCAAAGGAGCATCACCTTAAAACCTACCTGACGGTCAATACCATCATCTATAACCACGAGCTGATACAGATGCGAAAGATCGTTGACCTGGCCAGGGAGCACGGGGTATCAGCCATCATTGCATCAGATCAGTCCGTACTTGCCTACGCACTCAAATCAGGAGTTGAAGTACACCTATCCACACAACTTAACATCAGTAATATAGAAGCATTGAAGTTTTATGCAAATTTTGCAGATGTAGTGGTGCTGGCGCGGGAGCTTGAGCTTGAGCAGGTGACAGAGATTCACAGGGCCATTGCACTGGAGGATGTCAGGGGCCCTTCCGGTGAATTGATCAGGATTGAAATGTTTGTTCACGGTGCACTCTGCATGGCTGTCAGTGGAAAATGCTATCTGAGTTTGCATGAACACAATCACTCTGCAAATCGGGGAGATTGCTTTCAGGTGTGCAGGAGCTCGTACCAGGTGACTGATAAGTCGAGAGGAATTGAACTCGAGGTTGAAAACAAGAACATCATGTCTCCCAAGGACCTATCCACCATCCATTTTCTTAACAAAATCCTGGATGCGGGCGTTCGCGTACTGAAGATCGAGGGCAGGGCCCGTTCCCCCGAATACGTAAAAACAGTCACCTCGTGTTACGGGGAAGCAGTGGACGCCTGCCTGAACGGAACCTATTCCCGGGAAAAGATCGAACAATGGAAGGAACGGCTCAGCAAGGTGTTCAACAGGGGGTTCTGGGACGGGTACTATCTCGGACAGCGACTCGGGGAATGGAGCGAGGTATATGGTTCTGCAGCCACAACCAGTAAACGCTATATCGGCAAAGGCACAAACTACTTTGACCGGATTGGTGTAGCTGAATTTATCATCGAGACCGGAGAAGTTTCTGTTGGGGATGAGATCCTGATCATTGGTCCCACCACCGGTGTCCTAGAAACAATGGTAAGGGAGATCCGGGTAGATGACAAAAAATCGGGCAAGGCCGTGAAAGGGGACCGGTGTTCCATTCCTGTTGGCACCGTGGTGCGCAGGTCGGATAAACTTTACAGGGTGATCTACAAGCAGGAAAAGAAAGACTGAGACCTGTCCTGACCTATTTCCTATTCACAGCCGGTAAAAGGATCCTGAAAACTGTTTTTATACCTGGCTCAGATGTGAGGACAAAGATTTTGCCATTGTGGTAGGATTCAATGATTCGCTTTGTCAGAGAGAGTCCCAGTCCCCAGCCTCTTTTTTTCGTGGTATAGCCAGGCTTGAAAATTGTATTGAATCGCGATTTTGGCACACCCCGGCCTGTATCCTCCACATCAATGACCACATTTTTCTCCCCAACCTCACACCGGATGGTCAGGTCTCCCACACCTTCCATCGCATCGAGGGCATTCTTGCAAAGGTTTTCAATCACCCAGTCCAGCAGCGTCTCATTCACCGGTACGATTACAGGTGTAGCCGGCAGGTCTGTATGAAATCGATAAGATTTACCCCGCCTGGAGGTGATATAAGATGAACTGGTCTTTATGATCCTGATGATATCTGTCTCCTTGAGCGCGGGTTTCGATCCGATCTTTGAAAAACGATCAGCAATCTTTACCAACCTTTGGGAATCCTTCTCAAGCTCTTTTACAGTGGATGGATCTGCTCCGGTTTGCTTAAGGATCTCTACCCAGCCAGACAGGGATGAGATCGGGGTACCCAACTGATGTGCGGTCTCTTTGGTGAGCCCTGTCCAGACCTTGTTTTGTTCTGCTTTCCTTGATATGCTGAAGGCGATGTAAGAGACGAGTATAAACAGGATGATCACACCCAGCTGAAAATAGGGGAATGCGGCAAGTTTCCTCAACAGGTTTGAATTCCTGTAATACAGGTACTGGAAATTATTATTACCAATATCGATCACGATACTGTCATTTTCATCCTTCATTTTTTCAAGGGATTCGAGCAGGTACGCTTCCTGGTTAAGGCGCGTACTGTCAAGGTTTCTTGAGGCCATTACATTTCCATCTGCATCGGAGAGAATCACCGGGATCTGGGTATTGTTCTCGAGAACCGTAAGAAAGAACTGCAACACATCATTTCCAAGTGGATCCGGGTTGGCGAGAAACTCTGTTGCTTCTGCCCACAATTCAATTCTTTTTCTTTCATCTGCAGCAATGGTCTTTACAAGCCGGTTCGTATAATACAGGGAGCCTGTGCCGATCATGACAGCGGCAAAGAGCAAAATGAACTTCCAACGCTGCTTTTTTTCGTAAATATTCACTTCCGGGGAGATTTAAAGGTCATTATCTTCAATAACGAAATCAAATTGCTGCTTCTTATCCGGTTCCCGCTTTCTTTGCCACCATTTTCTTTTTTCTTCCTGTTCAGGCTGAATCGTATCTTCAGAGTCTTCCCTGGGAAACTCAAACCTGAGTTCGGGGGATTGATCTTCTTCCCTGTTATCTCTCAATGCCGAATCCTTTTTAAACATACCGAATTCCGTATTCAACAGCGACTTTAATTCTGCTTTCTCGTTCCGTAGATCCTGCCTGATCTTTTTCATCGCCCTTGCTTCATCGAATTCGATCATCATTCCTTCTCCTTCATCATGAAGGATCAGGAAAATAGTTCTTTTGTCCTCCTCGTCCAGTGCAATGTTGAATTCAGCATCCCCGGAACTTTTTGCCTTGTTGAACAGGTATTCAGACAACTTTGTGGCGATATGGTATTCAAATGTTTTATCAAAACTGTGAGATCCGGAGGCCTGCAGGTTCAATGCCGAAGACCGGATATCCATCTGGGGGATATTGATCGTGTTGTTGTTGATCAGTATGGTATTGCTGATGGTGGAGAACCGGATGTGGTCCATTTCATCAATTTTCAGAAAACTGGACAACTCCAACATTGGTTTGAAATCTATCAGTTCTCCATTTTCTATTACAAAGCTGTTTTCTGAAACGATCCCTGAGGTTTTGAGCCCGGTAGCCCGGTCAAAATCGGCCAGGAATTCAGATTCACCTGATATGCTGCCTGCAATATTTTGATGGGTGAGAAAATCCTGTCCGAAGTTATTGAAGGATTTGAAAACATTCCCAATTTCAACATTCCTGAAATTGCTGTGCATGCTGATCTTCTGAGCAGGTTTGTTCAGGTCAAGCATAGCAATCCTGGAATTGATCACACCATTCATCGTTTCCAGGTAGACCGGATCAAGATAGAGTCCGGGATACCGGTATATAAACGTGCCTGTGACCTGCCTGGTCTGGATGCCCCCCTTGGTGATACGGTCGAAATCAAATTCAAGTTCAACATCGATATTTTCGGGAAAATTTCCCTTTCCGCCAGCCTTGTCTTTTGCGAATTTTGCCTGGATCTGGTCGATGTCCACGTTGCTGCTCGACAGCGATCCCCTGATCCTGGTTTTAAGCTGACTTGCTCCCGGATGGAAAGGATTTCCTGAAACTGCAACCAGTTTGAAATCAGTATCAAGCAGGTATCCTTCCAATTCAGCCCGAAGTTTTTGTGTAGAGAGGTCCACCTGCCCCTTCAGCTGTTTCAATCTCAGGTTTGAATCACCAAATGAGAGCGCCAGGCCCTCCATCTTTAAATTTCCCTCCGGACTGATGCTCACTGTTGTTGAATCGGGCGCGATTCGTTCAATTGAACCACCCAGTGTTAGATCGGGATAAATAATTCCATTTTGTATCAGGAAGGGAAGGTCTTCAATATGGTCATTGATCTCATTTGCCGCAATCACACCCTGGATTTTCGAGGTGAAATGGGGTTGTAAGAGATTTTCGACCCTGAGTGATCCTGATATTTTTGATTCTCCCGACCTTACACTGAATGATTCCAGTTCTATGGTGGTTGATTGAACACTCATCTGAGGTCCGTTTGTATAGGATCCTTCGAGCGACAGATCTTTGAGGGGGTCGGGAAGCCTTTCTGTCTCAAGGGTTGCACGTTTTGTTGAAAAGGAGGCATTGATCCGGGGTGATTGAGTTGGAGTAAGTAAACCGGCAACCTCGACCGAAAGGTCAACATCTCCTCTGCCGGTTGCACCTTCAGGAGTGACATTGCTGCTTGCCAGGATATCAGAAACCCAGCTGATATCAATCTTCTTTCCGACGAAACGCAGATCCAGGTTGGTGCCTGCCTGCTTGTCCACCTGGAACTCACCCGAAATGTCAGCAGATAGGTCTCCGACGGACAATATGCCTTTTGATATGGTAAAATGATTTTCCAGAACTTCAAGGGAGACATCTGTATGGATCTTCTGCGCGGCAAGATATGTCACGCCATGGTTCAAAAAGAGCTCTACATATGCATCACCGTTGGTTTTCATCATATACTCCTGGTCGGAGAAATTTCCTTCAAACCTCACATCCTCGATACGACCCCGGGTCAGGATCTGCTTTGCATGATTGATATAAAGAATATCGAAATCCCTTACCGCTACTCCACTTAACTCAATAAAACGCGCGTCTTTGCTTGCTTCGGAATGCTCATTCATCTTGAAATTGCTATTCCCCTGGCGATCGATCAGTATGCGCAGGGAGCCTTCCCTGGCTTCAAGTCGCTTGATGGTATATTTCTTCCTGACCAGGTCCAGCATATTGAATTGCAGGTAAAGTCGATCTGCCACAAAGAGTGTATCTGATGAAACCTCTGCGAATTCGGCCCTGTTGAAATGGTGGCCTGACCATACAGTGACATCATTTAAAAAGACAGAAGCATTTGGGAATTTGCGGAACATACTGATGCCGACCTCCTCCACAGTAATCTTTGTGTCAACCTGTTCATTGATCTTTTCCATGGCATAGGTCCGTACCTGTTCGCCATAGAATTTCACAATGACCACGCTGGTGATCACGGAAAGCAGCAAAAAAATGATCAGAAAGGCTGCCAGGTATTCAAAGAAATGGCGGATCTTTTTCACGATCTCTACTTACAGTTTTAATTGGTTAATCCTTCAGGAAAATGCTGAAGTCATCCTTGTCACTCATTTCATAGGGTTCGGTACCGTATTTAAAAACACGAACACTTTTGGGGCCGATCAATTCCATATCCCTGTTTTCAACCTTGAACATGCATCCCTCACGTAATCCGAGAACGGTCATCTGTTGATTGGCTGCAAGAAATTCAAGAATCCTGTCCTCCCGTGTCTCTCCTGCATGTCCGTCTGGATTGCTGTCGAGGTAGTGAGGATTGATCTGAAAATCGACAAGGTGGAATGCATCGAAGCTGTCGGGCTCCACGATTGGCATGTCATTGGTTGTCCTGATCGTGGGACAGGTCATGTTTGAACCGGCACTCCAGCCAATGTATGGCGTTCCGTTTTGCACTTTTTTCCTGACCGGCTCGATCAGGTTGAGGTCACGGATCGCTTTCAACAGGTGGAATGTGTTTCCACCCCCAACAACAATCGCGTCAGCTTCTTCAACGGCCCTGACAGGGTCTTCAGCGTCATGTACGGATTGGATGCCATGGCCGATCTCATTGAATCTCTGCTCAACTTTTTCTTTATATTCATCATAACTAAAAGTGACCCCTGCGAATGGAAAGAAAAGGCAATTGACTCTTTTCTCTCCAAGAAATTTTCGAATCTCCTGTTTTGGATAATCAAGATATGCTTCACCGGCATTGGTCGAATTGCTGATCAATAAAAGTCTCATAAATACTGAATTTAGAATTTCATGTAAAATTACAATAATATGCCACAGCAGTTGGGAAAGTTTTCAAAAGAGGAGGATTCAGGATCTGCTGAAAATGCCATGGATCCAATGAAAATCCGGGCACTTCGATTATTTTTTATGTTTACGACCCCGGCTTTGCTCCACGCGTTCTGTGATATCTATGATGGCTCCCCGGAATCCACGAAGTTTGTCATCCATATGGATCCTGTTGGTATATACCAGGGAGCGGAAACCTGAACCATCCTTCCTGATGGCCTGGTATTCAACTGATCCGCCTGATTCATCTCCAAGGACGATCGGTCCGCTTTCTGCTTTCAGAATGTGAATGATGTTGAGCCCGTTTTCAATTTCCTCACGTGCATATCCAAACGACCTGAGCCAGTTTTCGTTCACATATGTAAAGTTCCCGAACTGATCGGTTTCAAAGACAGATTGTGGGAGGTTATCCGCAAGCTGCCTGTATTTTTCTTCGTTTTCGATCAAAGCCTGCTGTACGCGGTTCAGCTCTTCTTTCTCCAGCTTGATCTGCTCAATCAGCTGCCTGAATTCCTGGTAGAGAACAGAGGTTTCATAATTGCTGAAATCCTGTCCCAGGCTTTCCTCCAGACGCAGGTTTTTCCCCGAGAGCTTTCTGATATGGGCTGTGAGCAATGTCAGCGGCGCAGCTATCCTTTTTGAGATCGCCCTGCTCAGAAAAATGGAGATCAACAGGAATACAAGGAAAAATGAGATATAAAAAACCTCAAGATACCGGAACAGTCTTATCTTGTTCTTTTCAGACTTTTCGATGATGAGGTTAAAGCGCTGCTCAATATCTGTTTCAAGTGTGGCCAGCTGACTCTTTTTACCATTTTCCGGACTCCTTAACCCGATACGCCTGTCTACTTCAACGAGATGATTGAACTCACGCAGGTAGTTTTCAATAATTCCGGTAATCGTTTCCTTTTTTGCGGAGGGAATCTCAACATCACTTTGGACATTCCTAATGAATGTTTGCCCAAGTCGATTTAGTTTATCGACATATTCCTGCTCGTTCCTGATGATATAATCCTTTTCATGCCTGCGCAGTCCGAGCACATATACCTGGTCCAGTTCTGGAAATCCTTCAAGTTGATGCACGAATTCCCGCATTTTTCCAACGATGCCATAATCCTTGAAGCCCCGTTGCAGTGTAAGCTCCACGATCTGATCAATGTTCCGTTCATATCGACCGAGGTATTTGAACAGGCTGTCAAAATCGGCATTTACCTTCATCTTACTTACCAGGGCCGACTGACGAAGGTCATGTATGATCTCATGGATCTTAGCCAGTCGCTGGTCGTGAGCCTCCAGTAATTCACTTTTGCCGGTACGAAAAAATCCCAGGTTGCTTGCTTCGTAGGTGAAAAATTCATCTGTAATGTTGAAATCCTTCTGTACGTTCAGGTGCAGGGAGTAGATCTCCCCAATTACATTTGTAATACGGCTTTTTTGCTGTATATACATCGCATTAAATGAAAGAAACAGCAGGATGATGATTACTGAGAAGGTCAGGAACCATTTAAGCAGTGTGCCTTGCAGTGTTTTATTCATATTCTTTTTGGATTCCGGGAGTCCGCACCGTAAAGGTACTGATAACCAAAGGCGGACCGACAAAATATAGAAAAAAAACAGAAATGTTTCCGGAAGTCAAAAAAAAAGCCGGCCCCATGCAGAGACCGGCTTAAAGGTTTTTACAGCTGATTAAAAGGAAACGAGCGCCAGGCCTATACTGAACGGATGAAGCTCGGCAGGAGTTGTTGTTTCACCGAACAGTGGTGAAATATAGTAATTTGCAAACAGGTTGATTGCCCGGTAACCTATCCTGACAGTTGCACCGTAACGGAATGGAGACAGGCTGAAGTCATCCTTTCTTACCTCTTTTTGTCTGCCACCGTCCTGGTACTTGATCTTTGTTTTTGATCCGATTTTCACACCCCCGGTGACCCCGGCAGAGATATGGATCCGCTTCTTTCCGGTCGGGATCTGGAATTCCAGCAGAAGTGGCACGTTCAGGTAGGAGGTGGTAAGTTTTGATTTTGTGATACCGGAATAAGGTGCGGGCCTGTTGACAATGTCTCCGACATCATTTTCTTCTATTGAATTGTCGGCATCAAAGACATAATTGGACCACTCCAGTCCCATTCCGGTAACCAGTCCTGCATAGGATGTGCCGAGTCCGATCCCATATTCCAGGAAATTCAGGTTGTAATTCCAGGACCTGGCGGTGTTAAGATTCATGAATGATCCTGTGTGGAGCGAGTAATCCGGGTTCAGGAAGTTATTTAGACCGATCTCGAAACCAGCATAATGTGGCTTGAATTTTTTCTTTTTGTCAGATTTCTTGGTCTTCTCTCCATCCTCATTCTCATCCACATTCTCATCTTCCATTTCAATAATATCGATGGTATACCCGTCTTCCCCCTCTACGATGCTCATTCCTTTTGCGCCGAGTTGCAGTCGCGTGGTGTCCCCGTTGTCCTCGATGATAAAGATTTCGTTTTTACCCACTTTGACCTGTGTTCTGTCAGGTGTATTGAAACTCATGTCATCAGATTCAGGCGCTTCTGGTGCTTCTGGTGCTTCTGGTGCTTCTGGTGCTTCCGGCACCTCCGGCACCTCCATTATTTCCGGAGCCTCTTCAGTCCCGGGAGCGGGAATGGTATCATTCTGTGCTGCAAGAGGAAGCATGAATATCAATGACATGCATATTGCTGTTAACTTTTTCATAATAGGTCTGTTTATTTGTCAATATATAGGTCGTTTGTGGGTATGACGAAGCACCCCATGAATAAGTTACAGCCCGGGATAATGTTTTTGAAAAAAAAGGACAGGCACAGCTTTAGAACCGAATGCCAATGACCACAACATCATCGATCTGTTCAACTTTCCCTTTCCACTCTTCAAATGTGCGATCGAGAATCTCTTTCTGTTTATGCATGGATTCACCGGACGATGCGAGAATCAGTTCGCGGAATCGCTTTGACATAAATTTCTTGGAATCCGGACCACCAAACTGGTCGGGATACCCATCAGAAAAAAGATAGATGGCATCTCCTTTTTTAATATCGATCTTACGCAGCTTGAACTTGTCCATTTTTTCATGAATTGCCACCGGCATGGGGTCCCCCTTGATCCTTTCCAGCTTACCAGCCCTTACATGGTAAAGAGGATTGTTCGCGGCTGCAAAAGTGAGTACCCTCGCTGACGGATCAAACTTGCACATGACCATATCCATGCCATCTTTGTTTTCACCTGAGGCACCCTGTTGATGGAGTGCAGTGATCAGCGTTTCTCGCAGTTCATTCATGATTTGGTCGGGTTCAATTCCTTCCACCTTGTTGATGATCTCGTTAAGAAAACCAATGCCCAACATGCTCATAAATGCTCCCGGCACACCGTGCCCTGTGCAGTCGGAAGCCGTGAAATAGATATTACCCTCCTGTTCAGCTGCCCAATAGAAATCCCCGCTTACAATATCTCTTGGTTTAAACAGGACAAAATATTCAGGCAGCAAGGCAGAGAGTATTTCTTGTGATGGCAGCATGGATTCCTGGATACGTTGTGCATAATAGATGCTGTCCATGATCTCCTTCTGCTGAACTGCGATGCGGTCTCGTTGAGCTGTGGCAAGGTCTCTCTGTGCTTCAATCTCCGAATTCGCCTCTTCAAGTTCACTGGTGCGCTCTCTGACCTGCTGTTCAAGACGCTTTTTCTGGTTTTCGATCGCCTTGACCCGGGCCTTATAGAACAGGTAGGCCACAAGGAAGATCAGCAGGATGACACCGATCCGGAAGATCCAGGTATTGTACCAGGCCTTGCGGATCGTAAAATCAAAACTTTCCGCATAGCCCCAGAGATTGTTTTTGCCTTTGGCTTTATAAATGAATTCGTAATCTCCCGGGGGCAGGTTACTGTAATATGCCCTGAATTCTTCCCCCCGGTGGTAAGAAGAATAATTGTTGCCTGTTCCGCGGAGGTAAAATTCATATTCAACTGACTTCTCATCAGTAAAAGATAGTGCTGAAATTTCAAAGACAAAACTATTTTGATTGTGCTTGAAAACCTGTCCGGATATAGGATCAATACTTTTTCCATTCAGGGTAAGCTTTTCAATGTAACAAACCGGGGCATAGGAGCGGAATGATTTGGCCCTGATATTGAAATTTGATATCCCATGATAGGTCCCAATCCACAACAGGTCATTGCTATCAAGGTACAGCCCGCCAGAGGTGATCTCATCTCCACTGAGCCCGTCCTTTGTATCGATACGAAAATCATTTTCACCGGTTGAAGTGTTGAAGTAGGAGAATCCCCGGTTTGTACCCACCCACAGGTAATTTTTATTTTTTGCAGAGACAATGCGCTTGATCACGACGTTTTCATCATAAGTAAGCATGTTGACCTGCTCAAACCGGTCTTCGTTGATCCTGCCAAGTCCGCAGTCGGTACCAATCCAGAGAATGGAATCGGAGGGCAGCATGGACCATACATTGCAGTCTGTTTCAAGCACAGAGATAAATACTTCGCCGTCAAATGCAACAATTCCATCATTGTTGCCGCCCAGTACCCGACCCTGGTATTCGCATAGTTGATAGATGTTCGAGGTATTCCTGTTCTTGAGCTGTACGGGCCTGCTGTAAAAGTCTTCCAGGTAGTAGATCACACCGTTGATACCTGTGAGCAAAAAGATCTCCCCGTTCGATGACACAAACACATTTTCCAGTCCAAGTGATAATTGGGGAAACTGAGCATACCTGGCGATCTCGAGGGAGGTCACGTTTATTTCATAAACACCAAAATTGTTAACTAGCAATATGTTCCCATTGTTGAGTTGAGTGCACAGGTATTTGTTATTGTCGACCCCAATTGGAGGTTCGTACTTGATCAGTTCATCCTTGAAATAGAAGATGCCGTTATTGGAATTGATCCAGATCCTTCCAAGCCGGTCCTCAAATACTGAAAAGATGAATGAGTTAATGGTGTTGGGATAGAAATTACGCAACCCCTTCCTGTTTGTGAGTCGCTGCAGGCCACCCGAAAAGCCGATCCAGATGTTGTCCTCCTTGTCAGCAAAAAACGAGAGGATCTTGTTGTTCCTGATTCCAATTTCCTCTTCGTAAAGGACTGGGGGTTGGTCGGTTGATATCATCTGGTAGATCCTGGAATTAGAGATCAGCCATACAGCACCAAAATGGTTGGTCTTAATATCTGTAAAGATCTCCTGTGGGAATCCTAATCTCTGGTTCAGGCTGAACAATTCGTTGCTGTATGCTCCGGATTTCAGGGACTCAAGGTCAGAAATAAACAGTCCGTCCTTTGTGGAAATCCAGATACTGTCATTGATATCCACATACACTGAGAAGGCATCGCGACCACTTATTTGATTGGCGGAACGGTTTTCATAATCAACGAGGAATACACCGTCGGACGTGGCCAGTAACATATTGCCGGTTTTGGGATCTTCAGTGATATTATAGATCAGTTTGGGAAGTCCCGGGAAGATAGAATTGAGAGAAATCTCCCTGTTTTTATTTGATAGCAGATATACTCCATTGTCTCCGATCAGCCATTTGTGATTGGATTTGTCGACGTGGACCTTCTTAAATGAGATGCCGGAAAAGTAGCTGTTTTTAACAGTATCCCTTCTGAATTCAGCCACACCGTTGGTGGTTGCAAAATAGATCAGTCCGGCTGAATCCTGCCTGATATCCCTCACCGAACTGGCCGGGAGGCCGTTGTTTTCATTGTATACATACATCTCCCTACCATTGTAGCGAACCGCACCTGAATTTGTACCGAACCAGATGTACCCCCGCTGGTCCTGGTAGATGGCAAAAACATCTTCCTGCGGCAACCCGTCATCTGCACCATAATTCACATAGGGCAGCTGACCGGTCTGGAAGGATTCGTAATAACTGTTGATGAATGCATCGGGGGTCTGAAGTGTATTGCCCTGGAGTGATTTCATCAATACCCTGATCAGCCCGTTCTCTGATGATTCAGAGATAAAATCCTGCAGAGCCGATTCGAGTTTGGGTTGGTCCTTTCGAAGCCCCCAGCACACATCCAGCTGACCAAGTGTGAGTTTCACCTCCAGGTCGGGATAATCGGAAAGCTCGTAGAAGGCATTGTACAGGATCGTGTAATCGGCATTGCCCGAGGCCACTTCAGGAATGTAATCATTGACCTTTTCTTTATAATAATAGGAATCAAGGTCGTTGTCCCTGAGAATATCCTCGTAAACCGTCTTCTCCCCGGTTACACATTTCAGCGATTTCAGGTCCTCAATGGTTGATACAGGTGTCTCCTTCCGGGCAATTACAGCGTATTCTGATGGGTAGATCGGGACCATCTCCACTTTATTGGTGCGCCAATCCAACGGGGCAAATACCTCGCAGGCAATGTCAAAGTAATTGAACCATTGCGGTGTGTAAGCTGAGTCCCTGACGAGTTCCCCCTTTTCCGTTTCCCAATATTTGGAAAAATAGGGGGTGACGATGATCTCAAGGGATACACCCAGGTGGTCGGCAAATTCTTCTGCCAGGGCATGCATGAATTGCTTCTGCCCATCGGGACGGTATATAAAATTCCTGTCTCTTAGTGCTACGACCAGTCGCCTGGAGGAGACGATCTCATCCAGGTCCCTGTTCAGTCGCTCAAACCGTATGTTTTTATGGATGTTGTCTACGAAAGTTGAATAACGCGTTTCAAATTTTTCATAAAAGATCTCATCAAGCACACCATTGCTTGCAATGGTCTCAAAGAAATTCTCAACTTCCTGCTTGAGCCGGTTATTTTTTTCTACCGCCCAGGCAGTCTTGGTAAGGTCGCTCACCGGCAATGCGATCTGGAACTTCTGGTCATTCAGGGAATTGAAATTCAATGCTTCATCGGCATCAAGGACAATTCCATATGCAGTTCCGTCCTTAAGAAGCTGCTTTGCATCATTTCCGTTTTCAGTGGCAACCAGGTCAATACCGCCGCCGACCTTTTCATTGATCTCCTCCATATGCTTTTCAAAGGTTGTGGAACGTTGAAAGACGATCTTTTTACCTTTTAGCTCTGCATAGGATTCCGGGAGCTTTATCCCCTTGTGGACAAGCAGTAATTCGGCAGAGTACAATGTCTCGGCAAAACCAAACAGTTTTTTTCTCCAGTCCAGCACGGTGAAGGTTGAACAGATGATGTCTGCCTTCTTCAGTGCATCCGGGGTAAACACCAGTTCCGTGTCAGTCTCCAGCCCCGGGGGGATGACCCCGTTCCGCATGAATACTTCTTCCCATTCAATAGGAACTTCCACCAGTTCAACATTCAGATAGCTGGCAAATTCTTTTGCAAGTGGGTAATTGATGTTGCGAAGATCATCACTTGTGAATGCAACGTAGATCTTGCCGCTCCTTTTGATCTCTTCAAGACTCCTCGCTTCTGCAGCATGAAACAGCAGCAGGCACAGCAGGAGAACAAGCGTCTTTTTCATGTTCATGGGTGGTCGGGTCGATTGCAGCCTAAATTTACGAATTTTCTCTTCGGGCAGTTCCAGATGCATGATGTTTTTAACCACGCTCAGGTCGACCGGCAAGGGAAAGTGAAATTGATATCACTCGAAAAACTCTTTCAGTCGATTGAAATATGACGCATCCCATCCTTCAAGTATGTCCTCAAAAGCCTCGTCGGGAATGTTGGTATGCAGCAGCTCGATCTTCGTAAGGTATTTTTCGGGGGTGAGTGTGATCGTCACAATGGATGGTTCTTCCTGTTCTCCGAAATACCACTCCTGGATCATCTTCCTGTCTGGTTCAAACTGCAGGTTCCGTCCCGCAATGTCACCACTGAACAAAGAAAACTCTTCGCCTGCCTTCGTCGACATTTCTGCTTTTTCACCGGTCCAGAGTTCGATAGAAAATGGATTGGTAAGTGCTGCATACACCTCCGGTGGTGTAGCCTTTATCTTGTAAAATTTTTTAAGGTTCTTCATCGTGGAAATTGTTTCAGCACAAGTTATGGATATTCCTGGAAAAGGAGAGAACAACAGCCTGTTTTATTCTGAACCAGGACTCCGGCCGGGCTCATTTGACTGATGCCATACAATGGGACGCCTGACAATGGGCCATGCTGTTTGTAAGGATACGCAATTAACCTATCTCGTTGATTTCAATATGTACGATCCGGTGGGCCTTGAAAACCTCGATCACAGAAAAGATCACGCCGTTGATGATCGAAAGCAGACCGGCAAAAAAGAATCCAATCGTTACCCAGAAGTAGCCGTTTACTTCAAAATTAGACTTGACGCTGATCAGAACGCATGAGACCGCGAAGAACAATACGGCTGAAGAATAACTGACGATAGTGATTCTGACCATGGAGATCCTGTGGATCAGGTGACTGATCTGCAGGTCGATCTTGTCTCGATCATTCCGCTCGCCCGTTTGCGGAGGTATACTGCCCTGATCCTTGCCGCGTTCTGATTTCAATAGCCTGATCCGGTCCACGATCATGGAATACCTGCTGTTGGTGGAAAAGAGTAAAATCGATGCTGCTACGATCAATATGCCCGGTACAAGCATGCTATGGATCAGCTGGGCTGAATTCGGATTCATTTGCGATGTCTTTCTGTTTCTGCAAATTTTATGAATTCAGGGTAAACAGACAAATCCCTGCGCGTAAAAGTGGTTAATCACAACCCTCAGGTATAAATGATGCTAAAAATGCTGACCTGGGCGCCCGTCATTCAGCCTGTATGTTCGCGTCCAGGCGACATTTCGGATGGTTGACAGACTTCCAGGTCAGCACGCTAAAGATCTTTATGCCGGTCGATGGTTTATTGCATCTTAAAGACGATCGGCATTGTAAACATTACATTTACATTCTGACCTCTTTGTTTGCCGGGAACAAGGTCGGGCATCAGCTCAATTACCCTGACCGCCTCATCTTCGAGAGCAGCGATCACCTTGTCGTCAGGCACTTTCTGATCGGCGTCCAGTGGGCGGTATGCAACAACAACCACCTCGCCGACATTCCCTTCTTCGTCTTTTTCAGGCGGTAGTATTGATGGGTCAGGTACCACGACATCACCGGATTTTGTTACCATGAAATGGACAAAGACCTTCCCCTCCCCATTGTTCTGTTTGGCAATGTCCGGGTAGGCAAGATTCTTGGCAATGAAATTTCGCATGGCCATGACCATGTCATCTTCACCGGGCCACTGTGGCATCTCTTCAACAACGAAGAATATCTGCTCCTCCGTCGATTTGGACATGTTTTCTGCAAGTGCATTTGTGTTTTCATTGTCGGCAGAATTGTGAAGTTCATCACCTGCCTGGTCATTCATTCCTCCTTCATTGCCACAGGCGATGAAAAAGAGGAGTACAATGCTAACCGGAACAAGCACTATGCCTTTCCAGAAGCTTCCTTTCTTATAATTTTTGTTGATCATAATGATTCTGTTTTTGGTTTGACTACTGAATTGATTGGTAATGGATGCGCTTCCAATATATTGATTCAGGATGGTGAGCTGGTAACTGACGTGGTCAGTACCGTGCTCAATCACCCTGTTATCTGCCTGGTATTCGTGATTGACTACAATGGATCTTCTCATCATCCAGCTTACCGGGTTGATCCAGGAAACCGACATGATAAGTTCGGCCAGGATCCTGTCAAATGAGTGCCCCAGCCGGGCATGAAATGATTCATGTGAGATGATATGCTCCAGATCGCCCTGTCCGCATTTATCCGGATCAATGAAGATCATATTGAAAAATGAACTGGCATGGATGCCCGGATCCGTCATTACCCGGGTTCCATATAATTCCTTCTTTTCTGACTTTACTGCTGTAATAAGTATCCTGGAAATGCTCGCCAGGAGTTTACCCATGAAAAACAGGCTGATAAGTAAGTAGAGACTCATCAGCAGTTCTGCCGGTCGAATAGATCTCAAAACCTCCGTGGCACCCTCTCCGTAAAACACAAGTTCGGGCAGCAGCACAAGTGGAGAATTGAAATTCATTGCAGATGCCCCGGTGTTGATACTGATCACCGGCAGAATCACCGATGCCACCATGGCAAACAGGAGGTATATGCGCCTGGCATTGAAATTCGAATCTTTCCTGAACAGGAGCAGGTAGGCCATATAAAACAGCGTAATTGCAAAGTTCAATTCAATTATATATCCGAAAATTGCTTTCATTTTTTTTCCGATTTTTTCCTGATCTCTTCCAGCATCCTGATCATCTCATCCGCCTCCCTGATATCGAGTTTGTCGGCGTCAGAAAAATGTGAAAGGACCTGTTTCATTGAATTGTTGAAATACCCTTTCATTAGGTCGGAGAACCGCTCATCCCGGTACTCCTCTTTTTGCACAAGCGGGTAATACCTGTGGGATTTGCCAAATTCCTCGTGGGATACAAACCCTTTCTTTTCCAGGATACGCACAATGGTAGATACCGTATTGTAGGCTGGCCTGGGCTCCGGAAAATGGGAGAGGATCTCCTTGACAAAAGCCTTCTTCTCCTCCCAGAGGATCTGCATGACCTGTTCTTCCGCTTTTGTAAGTTCTTTCATGACTTTCAATTCTCAAAGTTCTGTACAAATATATAACTAAATATTTAGTTTACCAACTAAAAGATTAGTTTATTTTAAAAACGGTGGTTTTTGGATTATATTGCAAGGGGCAAGGGGCAAGGGGCAAGGGGCAAAGGGCAAGGGGCAAAGGGCAATGGGCAATGGGCAACGGGCAATGGGCAACGGGCAGCCTTCAGTCTCTCAACCCTTGACCCTCGACCCTCGACCCTCCGCTCTTAACTCTTAACTCTTAACTCTTAACTCTCCACTCTCCACTCTCCACTATATAATATGTATGATCAAATGGATTCTCCGCATCAGCTTTTTTACTGATCTTAGAGATGATCCTGTAGTCGGATAAGTCGATCTCCGGGTAATAAGTATCCCCCTGAACCTCTGTATCGATGACCGTAATATAGATCCTGTCCACCATGTCAAGGGTCTGCCTGTAGATCTCTCCACCCCCGACGATGAAACATTCTTCAGGCCGATAGCTCCCGGCAACCCGGAGGGCTTCATCAATAGACCCGGCGACAATGGCATCCCCGGGCCTGAAAGATTCGCTGCGCGTTATCACGATGTTGGTCCTGTTTCGCAGGGCTTTTCCATTGGCCTCGTAATTCTTGCGCCCCATGACAACAATGTGTCCCGCTGTTACCTGGTGAAAGTATCGCAGATCTTCGGGCATTTTCCAGGGAAGTTCCTGGTTGTTTCCAATCACAAAATTCTTCGAAACGGCTACTATGTGGGAAAGGATCATATTTTTATAGTATTGATTCAGAAAATTTTCTGAAAGCCAAAACATCAGCTTAGATCACGTGAGGCTCTGAGCTAAATTTCGGTAGAACCGGGTCTTTCGATGCAATTCATGCAATGATTTCCGGATGCAGCAGCATGGAAAACAAAGCGGTGGTTACCCCTGGTCGGCTCTTTCCGTGCAAATTATACAGAAAAATCCCAAAACAACCTATTGGGATCAAAAATTTAACAAATTCTGCAATCCTCTTACCTACAATGTTTTAATCCTCTATTCTAATTTAGAATTAATATTAATTTCCGAATGTGAACATAAAAGCAGATTTAGTGTGATAGAAATCACAATAAAGAAATTATATTCGTTCTGTTATATTGTGATTCGTTTCACAATATAGAAATTATTGACTATTAAATTTTTAAACCAACAAAACCATTACTGCTATGATGATAACTGCTGATTCGATCCAGGACATGGTCGAGAGACATGGCAGAACCAGGGATGCGTTGCTGCCGATTCTCCAGGAGATCGTTTCCGAAAAGAATTACCTATCGGACGAGGACATGGTGGAGGTGGCCAGGGCACTTGATATATCTGCCGCCGCTGTCTTTGGTACCGCTACCTTCTATTCATTCCTGGATTCCCGGCCGAAAGGTAAATATGTAATCAGGGTCTGCAAAACGATCTCCTGCAGCATGAAAGGAAAGAATTCAGTCCTCTCAACCATTGAAGAGACACTCAAGATCAAGATTGGAGAAACAACGGCCGACAGGAAATTCAGTTTGCTGGAGACCAACTGTATCGGTTGGTGCCACAAGGCACCTGCAATATTGATCAATGATGAGCCCTACACCGATCTGACTCCGAAAAAGGTGACCGAAGTGCTCAGGGAATATATCAAAAATAGGTAGAACCAGGAAAATTAATCATTCATGAAAAAGATACCTGTACACAGGGTGGACCTGATCTTTGAGAAGATCACCTGTAAAGAAATATTTGAAAAAGTAATGGAAGCAAAACCCGATGAGATCATCCAGTCGGTGATTGATTCAGGACTGAAGGGCAGGGGAGGCGCTGGGTTTCCAACCGGACTGAAATGGCAGTTTGCAGCCAGGGAAAAGAACGACGAGAAATACATTGTATGTAACGCCGATGAAGGCGAACCCGGCACATTCAAGGATCGCGAAATTCTTGACATGGTACCGGAAAAGGTCTTCTGCGGCATGGCCATAGCGTCCCGGGCCATAGGTGCCAAAATAGGGTATATCTACCTCCGCGGCGAATACAAGTTCCTGGTTCCAAAGCTGGAGGAGCGGCTGAAAGATTTCCATGGACTGATGAAAAAGATGGGTCATCCCTTCACCATCCACCTTCGCCTGGGAAGCGGGGCATACATCTGTGGTGAAGAGAGCGCCCTCTTTGAGTCTATCGAAGGCAGGCGCGGAGAACCAAGGAACAAACCCCCCTATCCAACGAAAGAGGGACTCTTCAACAAACCCACATGTATCAACAATGTCGAGACCCTGGTATACACAGTGATGATCCAGAAGTACGGTGCCATGCATTTCAAGGAGATGGGTACCAAGGACTCCCGTGGGTCGAAAGTGTTCTCCGTTTCAGGGGATACTCCCAAGGCTGGTATTTTCGAACTGGAACTGGGGATGAGTGTCAAGGAATTTGTTGAGGAATTTGGCGACGGAGACACCAAGGCCGTGCAGGTTGGTGGTGCTGCCGGATTTTGTGTACCCCGGAAACGATTCGATGAGACCATCATCGGATTTGAAGGAGTACCCACAGGGGGGTCGATGAAATTGTTTAACAGTTCACGGTCCATGTACAATGTCTTGCACAATTACCTTGATTTTTTTGCCGAGGAATCCTGCGGTCAGTGCACCCCTTGCCGGGTTGGCTGCCAGCAGCTCCTGAAAGGGATCGAGGCTGTGAAGAAGGGCGAGAAAAGTATCAAATACCTGGATGAACTGGTCAAACTGGCTGCAACCATGAAAATCGCTGCAAAATGCGGACTCGGTCAGTCTGTTGGTAACGCATTCAGTTCCATCGTCGACAATTTTAAGGAAGAGATCATCTATTAATTACAAGAAAAATTTCGGATATGGTTAAATTATCAATAAACGGTCTGCTGGTTGAAGTTCAGGAAGGAACAACCATACTTGAGGCCGCCAGGCAATTGAATTTCAGGATTCCCGTTCTCTGTCACCACGACGACCTTTGTGTGGCCGGGAACTGCAGGGTATGTGTGGTTGAACAGCTCGGGGGAAAAGCGCTGCTTGCAGCTTGTGCCACACCGGTGGCGGAGGGAATGCAGATACTCACAAATTCTCTCAAGGTACGAACCGCAAGAAAACATGTCATCGAGCTGTTGTTGTCTGAACACAACGCCGACTGTACCAAGTGTTATAAAAACGGACAATGCGAACTGCAAAACCTCTCCAATGAATTCAGTGTGGGAGACCACATCTTCCTCGACCTGATCCACCACAAGGATTATACGATCGACCGCTATTCACCATCTATTCAGAAGGATGACAGCAAATGCATCCGCTGCCAGCGCTGTGTACGTACCTGCGAACAACTGCAGGGGGTGAATGCGCTTTGTGTCGCCCACAAGGGAGAAGCACAAAAGATCAGTACCTTTTATGACCACTCCATGGCGGAGGTCATTTGCACCAATTGCGGTCAATGTATCAACAGATGTCCAACAGGGGCCCTGGTGGAAAGAACCTATCTCGATGAGGTTTGGGACGCCATCCTTGATCCGGAAGTGCATGTGGTTGCACAGACGGCCCCCGCTGTAAGGGTGGGACTCGGTGAAGACCTTGGACTGGAACCAGGGGAACGGGTCACCGGTAAAATGGTTTCCGCACTTAAAAGACTGGGATTTGATGCTGTGCTGGATACCGATTTTACAGCAGACCTCACCATACTGGAAGAGGGCACCGAATTGCTTACCAGGCTGAAAAAGGCCCTGGTGGAAAAAGACCCTGAAGTTGCACTCCCCATGACCACCTCCTGTTCACCCGGATGGATCAAGTTCATTGAACATACATTTCCCGAATACCTGCCAAATGTATCCACCTGCAAGTCCCCTCAACAGATGTTCGGAGCACTGGCAAAAACCTATTATGCGAATGACAGGGAAATTGATCCGAAGAAGATCGTGACCGTATCCATCATGCCTTGCACCGCCAAAAAATATGAAGCCGACCGGCCCGAGATGAGGTCGAGCGGTTTCAAAGATGTGGACTATGTGATCACGACACGTGAGCTGGCCAGGATGGTCAGGCAGGCGGGGATCGACTTTACCATGCTCAAGGAGGACAAATTTGACCGCCTGATGGGGGATTCCTCCGGTGCTGCTGTGATCTTTGGCGCCACAGGTGGTGTGATGGAAGCTGCACTGAGGACGGCCTACGAAATCATCACCGGCAGGGAAGTGCCGTTTGAAAATCTGAACATCACCCCGGTAAGGGGGTTTGAAGGGGTCCGGCAGGCATCGGTTCTCCTTGAAGATTGCGTGGAGGAGTGGTCATTCCTGGAAGGTGTGGAGCTCAAATGCGCGGTTGCACACGGACTCTCATATGCCAGGGAGCTCATGCAGGCCGTGAAGGATGGGAAAATTGAGGTCCATTTCATCGAGGTGATGGCCTGTCCGGGCGGTTGCCTGGGCGGAGGCGGACAACCGATTCCGACCAACCAGGAGATCAGGGAAAAACGTGCCGCAGCCATCTATGATGAAGATATGCACCTGGCCATCCGGAAATCACATGAGAACCCGGAGGTGCTGAAATTGTACAAGAACTTCCTTGGTGAACCGCTGGGACATAAATCCCACGAGCTGTTGCATACCCATTACAAAGAGAGGGAGAGGTACTAAGCCTCGCCCTTTTTCCCGGAATGCTCTCTGTTATCTGTGCCCTGCGGGCTGAATGATACGCGGGGATCCTGTTGCACCTTTGAGGAGCTATTTGAACATATCCTGTACTTCAGGCTGCATCAATGCCCAGATGGAGTAAACCCCTTTCGCCGTTCCGATGGGGAAACTCAGGCAGTTGATCGCAGAGATGATGATGACCAGGATCCTTGACCATTTCTGGTAGCTGAACAGTGACGCCCCGGCAAAGATGTCGATAAGGCCGATGATACCGATAAGCAACGGGATCACCACTCCAAGTGAAGCCAGGATCTGCCTGGCAAGCTCATCCTCTGGGGCAACAAATGATCTTGCAAAATTCAGTGAAAACAATACAACCATTGCACCGATCAGTGCCAGCGCACCAAAACAGATGTGCAATACCCCCACCAGGGTGACATGACTTTTTGCGCGGTTTTCATCCATAGTGTTGATTTTTTGGTTCATCATTCAACGAAAATCGACCATTCTCCGCTGGAACGCAAATTATTCTGAGGAATCCCGGTAAATATTCGGTGAACAACTGGTACCTCAGTACAATTCAAGAAATTCGTAGCTGTTGCCAGTCCACTCAAGGTATCTTTTAAAATCATCAAGGGTGATGACCACGGAAGCGGTATTGATGTTCGGGTGGAAACTGATCTTTTCTGCATTGAGCAGGTTTCTGTCCAGGAATATATGGACATGGTTTTCGGAGTCATTGATCAGCCCGAACGGACTCACAGATCCTGCCTCGACTCCAAGGTATTTGTCCATGCGCTTTTGTGATGCAAATGAGATCTTGCCCTGCCTGAGTCGCTGCTCCAGGTCCCTGATATCCAGCTTGTGATTTGACTCCAGGATGACCAGGTAGTGCCTGTTCCCCTTGTGATTCCTGAAAAAGAGGTTTTTACAATGGGTGCAGTCAATGTCTTTCCAAACCTCCATGGCCACTTCGATCGTGGGAAGGGGCTTGTGCTCATGGATCTCGAAAGGGATGTCCAGCGTATTCAAAACTTCAAGTACACGGTCCTTCTGGGTCATGATGGAATGTTTAACCGCAAAGATAATCGAAATGAAGGTCGGCCAAAACCGAAATACAGGATCATGAATCTCCCCGGTCCACAAGATTGGTGAGCTGCACCCTGTTCTTCACTCCCGTCTTGGTGAAGATCCTGTGCACATGGTCTTTTACGGTCTGAAGCGAAATATAAAGTGAATCACTGATCTCCTGGTTGGACATGCCCTTGCAAATCAGCTATTCAAGGTGTCTGCAATTCTCCTGCCCCACTCATCAATCTCTTTCCAGTCCCGGAAATCTCCAATTTCGGGTTGA